>NZ_JBWJAQ010000007.1:0-407798 GCF_056387915.1 Streptomyces sp. GLSS-08 | reverse complement strand
ACCCGGACATGCACAGCGTCCCGGTCCGGCTCGGCATAGACGGCAACGCTCGCGATCCCGGCATCCCGGCACGCCCGGGCCACGCGGACAGCGATTTCGCCACGGTTGGCGATGAGCACCTTGCGCACGATGGCTCCCTCCTTGAAACAAGCCGAGTTTAGGGACAGCCGACACGACCTTTCGACCCGTCCCCAATGGTGAGCTTGCCCACACGGAGCGTGATCCGAGGCTCGCTCGACCCACGAAAACCCTTGTCGCACCGTGGTACGAGGGAATCCTCCCGTGAACCCTAGCCCTCCGATGTGGTCAAGGTCTCTGTGAGAGCGTGCCGCGGCCCACAGGGTTTCTTTGTGGAGTCCCTACGAATGGCCCAATGATTCTTTGCCCTCCGCCGGGCTCTTGTCCCGAGGTTTACCCGTTAGTAGCGTTCACTTGTCTCGAACGTACTTGGGGTAACAGCACGCGGAAGTGGGTGGGGACCGGTGGTGCGCAGACCGGCGGCGTGGGTGGCGGCGATCGTGCTTTTCGTGGAGGCGGTCGGCATTGCGCTGCTGAACTGGTACCTCGGGATGGTCGTCGACCGGCAGGACATGTCCCTGGCCGGGCTCGACCCGCACAAGATGTCCGTCTCCTCGAAGGCCGGCGGGCTGCTCTTCGGTCTCTACTTCGCGCTGTGCGGCCTGGCCGCGCTGCTGGTGGCCCTGCGCGACCGGCCCCCGGCCGGCATCGGCCGCATCCTGCTCATCAGCGCCGCCGTGGTGCACGCGCTGCTCGGCGCCTTCGCCGTGGGCCTGGTCGGCTGGAGCGCGTTCGCCTTCATGATGGTGGTGCTCGCCCTGATCGTGCTCGTCCTCATGGCGTACGACCGCCGGACGGTCCCGGCGGACGCCTCGCCGGAGAAGGGCGACGGCGGGGGAGGGTCGGTCCCGGCACCCCCGGCCCCCTCCGCCACCTGATCACCTGTCGCGTGGCGACCACAAGTCCGTGATGCCCACGCCCAGTTCGGCGAGCAGCCGGCGCACGGTGGGCAGGGAGATGCCGATGACGTTGCCGTGGTCGCCGTCGATGCCCTCGACGAACGGGGCCGAGCGTCCGTCGAGTGTGAACGCCCCGGCCACGTGGAGGGGTTCGCCCGAGGCGACGTACGCGGCGATCTCGGCGTCGGTGGGCTCGCCGAAGCGGACCACGGTGGACGCGGTCGCCGAGACGTGGCGCCCGGCCGTCGTGTCGTAGACGCAGTGCCCGGTCTGGAGCGTGCCGGCCCGGCCGCGCATCGCCTTCCAGCGCGCGGTGGCCTCCTCGGCGTCGGCGGGCTTGCCGAGCGCCTCGCCGTCCAGGTCGAGGACCGAGTCGCAGCCGATCACCAGTGCGCCCCGCACCTCGGGCCGCGCCGCGACCACGGAGGCCTTCGCCTCGGCGAGCGCGAGCGCGAGTTCGGCGGGGGTCGGGGCGGTGACGGTGTCCTCGTCGAAGCCGCTCACGATCACCTCGGGATCGAGACCGGCCTGTCGCAGCAGGCCGAGCCGGGCGGGGGACTGGGAGGCGAGCACGAGGCGGCGGCGCGGCTGATCGGTCATGCGGCCAGGGTATCGGCGTGGTCCCGGCGGACACGGCGCGGTCACCGGACGCCGAGGACGATCATCGCGAGCACCATGGCGAGCGCCACGAGGACGCCGAGGCGGCGCAGCTTGTCCTGCATGTCGCGCAGTTCCTCGGGCGGCTCGTTCTCGGGGTCGGACCACAGCATGTCTCCGATCGTGCGGTAGCGGAGGTTCCGGACGCCTGAGTACGCGTACTCAACTTCCCTAAATGGTTCCGAGGTTTCATTAACTGTCACTGCCTGCTACCGTCATGGGCGTCACTAAAGGAACTCCGGTCCCTTTTGGGGAGGGAACTGCATGTTCACCACCGCCTGGACCGCGTCGCCCCAGCGCCCCGCGGAGGGCTTCACCCCCAACCGTTCGCGAGAAGGCTTCTGGCGTCAGTCGCTGCGCCAGACCGTCCGCGTCACCGCGGCCGGCGACCGCCTCCGGGTCCGCCTCTCCCACGCCTACGGGGCCTCGCCGCTGCGGATCGCGGGCGCCACGGTCGCCCGTACGGCCGCGGGAGCCGCCGTCGAACCGGGTTCGCTCCGGCGGCTGACCTTCCTGGGAGCGGACGCCGTCGTGGTGCCGGCGGGCGGCGGCGCCGTCAGCGACCCGGCGCGGCTCACGCTGGAGGCGGGGCAGTCACTGACCGTCACCCTCCACTTCGACACCGTCACCGGCCCCGCGACCTTCCACGCCCAGGCCTTCACGACGGGATACCGGGCCTCGGGCGACCGGCTGGAGGACGTCACGGGCGACGGCTTCGACGAGAGTGACGAGTCCTGGTACTTCCTGACGGCCGTGGAGGTCGACGCGGGCCGCGGCGACGCCGTCGCGCTCTTCGGGGACTCCCTCACCGACGGCTTCGGTTCGACACCGGACGCCGACCGCCGCTGGTCCGACGCCCTCGCGCGGCTCACGGGACGGCCCGTGCTCAACGCGGGTATCGGCGGCAACCTGCTGCTCAACGACTCGGCCTGGTACGGCGAGAGGGGCGTCCACCGGCTGGCCCGCGACGTCCTCGGCCATCCCGGCGTCGACACGCTCGTCGTCCTGCAAGGGCTCAACGACATCGGCTTCAGTGAGACCGACGAACAGCCCACCTACCACCCGGCCCCGGTCGTCGAGGCCGGCGAACTGATCGACGGCTACCGCTCGCTGATACGCCAGGCCCGCGCCCGGGGCCTGCGGGTGATCGGCTCGACCCTGCTCCCGTTCGGCGGCTCCGACCACTGGGGCGAGCACGCGGCGAAGGTGAGCCACGAGGTGAACGAGTGGATCCGCGGCGCCGGGGAGTGGGACGCGGTGGTGGACCTGCGCGGGGCCCTCGCCGACCCGGCGGACCCGGACCGGCTGCACCCCGCGTACGACTTCGGCGACCACCTGCACCCGAACGACGCCGGATACGCGGTGATGGCCGAAGCCGTCGCGGAACTGCTCCGAAGGACCGGGAGGCCCTAACCGGGCCAGTAGGTGCGGCCCCACGCCTTCGGACCGGGGGCGGGCACACGGCGGGACGCCACCCGTGCCGGGTCCGCCCACGCCTCGGGCTCGCGGGGCGCGCCGGACGGCGTGTCCGCCGCCGCGGCGCGCACCCGGACCACCGCCAGTGCGGCGGCCAGCTCCTCCGGGGTCGGATTGCCCCGTACGACCTTGATCGTCATAACCGCTCCCAGGGGGCCTAGAGGGGGATGTTGCCGTGCTTCTTCGGGGGCAGGGACGCCCGCTTGGTCCGCAGCTGACGCAGGCCCCGTACGACGTGGGAGCGGGTGTCGGACGGCATGATCACACCGTCGATGTAGCCGCGCTCGGCCGCCGTGTACGGGTTGAGGAGAGCGTCCTCGTACTCCTGGATGAGCCGGGCCCGGGTCGCCTCCCCCTCGCCGGCGGCCTCCGCGGCCGCGATGGTGCGCCGGTGCAGGATGTTCACCGCGCCCTGCGCGCCCATCACCGCGATCTGCGCGGTCGGCCACGCCAGGTTGAGGTCGGCGCCCAGGTGCTTGGAGCCCATGACGTCGTAGGCGCCGCCGAAGGCCTTGCGGGTGATGACCGTGATCAGCGGGACGGTCGCCTCGGCGTACGCGTAGATGAGCTTGGCGCCGCGGCGGATGATGCCCGTGTGCTCCTGGTCGACACCCGGCAGGAAGCCCGGCACGTCCACGAAGGTCAGGACGGGGACGTTGAAGGCGTCGCAGGTCCGCACGAACCGCGCGGCCTTCTCGCTCGCGTCGATGTCGAGACAGCCCGCGAACTGCATCGGCTGGTTGGCGACGATGCCCACCGGGTGACCCTCGACCCGGCCGAAGCCGGTGAGGATGTTCGGCGCGAAGAGCGCCTGCGTCTCGAAGAACTCCGCGTCGTCCAGGACGTGTTCGATCACCGTGTGCATGTCGTACGGCTGGTTCGCGCTGTCCGGCACGATCGTGTCCAGCTCGCGGTCCTCGTCCGTCGGCGTCAGGTCCGCCTCGTCGGGGAAGACGGGCGGCTCGCTGAGGTTGTTGGACGGCAGGTACGACAGCAGCTGCTTGACGTACTCGATGGCGTCCTTCTCGTCGCCCGCCATGTGGTGAGCCACGCCGGACGTCGCGTTGTGCGTACGGGCGCCGCCCAGGTCCTCGAAGCCGACGTCCTCGCCGGTGACGGTCTTGATGACGTCCGGGCCGGTGATGAACATGTGCGAGGTCTGGTCGACCATGACCGTGAAGTCGGTGATGGCCGGCGAGTAGACGGCGCCCCCCGCGCAGGGGCCGACGACCAGGCTGATCTGCGGGATGACGCCCGACGCGTGCGTGTTGCGGCGGAAGATCTCGCCGTACATGCCGAGCGCGCTCACACCCTCCTGGATGCGGGCGCCGCCGGAGTCGTTGATGCCGACGACCGGGCAGCCCGTCTTCAGCGCGAAGTCCATGACCTTCATGATCTTCTGCCCGAAGACCTCGCCCAGGGCGCCGCCGAACACGGTGAAGTCCTGCGAGAACACCGCGACGGGGCGGCCGTCGACCGTGCCGTACCCGGTGACGACACCGTCGCCGTACGGACGGTTGTCCTCCATGCCGAAGTCGGTGGAGCGGTGCCGGGCGAACTCGTCCAGCTCGGTGAAGGAACCCTCGTCGAGGAGCAGTTCGATGCGCTCACGCGCCGTCAGCTTTCCCTTGGCGTGCTGCTTCTCGACGGCGCGCTCCGAGCCGGCGTGCGTCGCCTCTTGGATGCGGCGCTGCAGATCCGCGAGCTTGCCGGCGGTGGTGTGGATGTCGGGGTGGTGCAGCTCTTCCGGCTCGGACATCGGGATGCGGCTCCCTGCCTGCTCAGTGGGGACGTGAGGGTGATGTGCTCAGGCTTGCTACTGACTCGTAGGGTAGTGGCGCGGATACCGTTCGGCAGTGCGGCGTTTACCACACCTAGGGTGGGTTGCATGACGCCGCGAGATTCCTCAGACCCGAACGACGAGCCCGGCAACGCCCCCCGCGGCAGCCGCTGGTCGGACCTGGACCGTCCGCCCCTGAACGCCGCCGCCCTGCGCCGGGCGCTGGTGCGGGAGGGCGGCCTGTGGTCCTCGCTCGACGTGGTACCCGTGACCGGCTCCACCAACACCGACCTGGCCGGGCGGGCCGGGACCCTGGCCGAGGGGGCCGTCCTGGTCGCCGAGGAGCAGCACGCCGGGCGCGGACGTCTGGACCGCCGGTGGAGCGCGCCGGCCCGCTCGGGCCTCTTCTTCTCCGTCCTGCTGAGGCCCGCCGAGGTGCCCGTCGAGCGCTGGGGCTGGCTGCCGCTGCTCGCCGGGGTCGCGGTGGCGACGGCGCTGCCCCGTGCCGCGGGCGTCGACACGGCACTCAAGTGGCCCAACGACCTGCTGGTCACCGTCGACGGCGAGGAACGCAAGGCGGGCGGCATCCTCGCCGAGCGGGCAGGGCCCGACGGCGTCGTCATCGGCATCGGCCTCAACGTCACCCTGCGCAAGGACGAGCTGCCGGTGCCGGGAGCCGGGTCGCTCGCGCTGGCCGGAGCGGTGTCGACGGACCGCGACACCGTCCTGCGGTCCCTGCTCCGCTCGCTGGAGGAGTGGTACGGAAAGTGGCGGGCGGCGGGCGGCGACCCCGCGCGGTCGGGTCTCCAGGAGACGTACGCCGCCGGGTGCGCGACCCTGGGGCGAGTGGTCCGGGCCGAACTGCCCGGGGACACGTCGATCACCGGCGAAGCCGTGGCCGTCGACGGGGACGGCCGCCTGGTGCTGGCCACCGAGGAGGGCGTGCAGCAGCCGGTGGGTGCGGGCGACATCGTGCATCTGCGGCCCGCCTGACCGCCGGGCGGCCGCTGCCGGACCCCGTGGCGTTCGAGAAGCGGGACCCGGGGCAGGAGTCCCAGGTCGGCGAGGGAAGGGGCGGCCGGAGCGAAAGGTTTCGGGACCGGCCCCATGACCGTACGAGTCAGGAGTGAGCCAGCGCACACCTGCCGTAGAGTTGAGCGCGGTCGATACCTGACCGCGGCAGATCGGAAGGGCAGCAGGCGTGACCGTCGACGACACGGGCTCCGGCACGGGTGCACACCCCGATCCCGACGCCGGGCCGGGGCGCGCCGCGGGACCGGCCGCCGACGGGCCGCGCGGCCGGGCCGACACCCACGACCGGACGGAGGCACCGGCCCGCCGGGCCGACACCCACGACCGGGTCGACGCCGAGGACGGCCAGGGGCCCGAGGGTGACCCGCTCGCCCTGCGGCTCGAACAGCTCATCCTCGGCGCCGAGCGCCGCTACACCCCCTTCCAGGCGGCCCGCAGCGCGGGCGTCTCCATGGAGCTGGCGTCCCGTTTCTGGCGGGCCATGGGATTCGCCGACATCGGCCAGGCCAAGGCGCTCACGGAGGCGGACGTCCTCGCCCTGCGCCGCCTCGCCGGTCTCGTCGAGGCGGGGCTGCTGAGCGAGGCGATGGCCGTGCAGGTGGCCCGCTCCACCGGACAGACCACGGCGCGGCTCGCCGAGTGGCAGATCGACTCCTTCCTGGAGGGCCTGACCGAGCCGCCCGAGCCGGGCATGACCCGCACCGAGGTGACGTACCCCCTGGTCGAGCTGCTCCTGCCGGAACTGGAGGAGTTCATCGTCTACGTGTGGCGGCGCCAGCTCGCCGCCGCGACCGGCCGCGTCGTGCAGGCCGCGGACGACGAGGAGATGGTCGACCGGCGCCTGGCCGTCGGCTTCGCGGACCTGGTCGGGTTCACGCGGCTGACCCGCCGGATGGAGGAGGAGGAGCTCGGCGAGCTCGTCGAGGCCTTCGAGACCACCGCCGCCGACCTGGTGGCCGCGCACGGCGGCCGGCTCATCAAGACCCTGGGCGACGAGGTGCTCTACGCGGCGGACGACGCCGGAGTGGCCGCCGAGATCGCCCTGCGCCTCATCGAGACGATGGCGAACGACGAGACGATGCCGGAACTGCGGGTCGGCATCGCCTTCGGCACGGTGACGACCCGGATGGGTGACGTCTTCGGCACCACGGTGAACCTGGCGAGCCGGCTGACGTCGATAGCGCCGCGGGACGCGGTCCTGGTGGACGGGGCCTTCGCGGAGGAGCTGATCCGCACGACCGACGCGCCCGCCTCCGAGGCGGAGGCCGCCGAGGCCGCCGCCGCCGCGGACAAGGAGGGCGAGGAGCCGCCCGCCTACCGCTTCGCGCTCCAGCCGATGTGGCAGCGGCCGGTGCGCGGGCTCGGTGTGGTCGAGCCCTGGCTCCTCACCCGCCGGGACGCGGCACCCTAGGCCGCGAGAGCCCGCTCCCGGCACTCCGACGCTGCCCTCCGGGTGACGACGGGAAGGGCCGGACGGCCCTCAGCCGCCGGGACGCGGCAGTCCGGCCAGCGGGTCGACGCACAGGCCGATGACCGGGACACACAGGCCCGGGCCGTCCGGCCGAGGGTCCGGGGCCGGTGCTGGGGCGTGTGTGCTGCGGCTCGGGGCGGGCTCAGGGGTGGACGAGGCGGCCGGTGGCCGGGACGGCGCGGGCGGCTTCGGGGTCACCGGGTCCGCGGGGGCCTCGGGGATGCCGGTCCTTGCGGTCGCGGGGTCCGCGGGCCGGGACGGCGAGGGCGTGCCCGCGGTGGGCGTCGGAACGACCGTCGCACCCGAGGTCGGGGTCGGGCCCGCGCCGCCCATCACCGCCGTCGCCGACGCGGAACCCGTCGGCGGAGCGGGACCGACGGCCGCCGCGGTGCCGCCCGCCGGGTCGTCGGCCGTGCCGGAACCGCGCGGCCCGGCCTCGGCGCGTCCCGTACCCCCGCCGAGCGGATCGGGCGCAGGCCGTACGAGGCTCAGCGCGCCGGCGGCCAGGGCGAGCCCTCCGACGGCGACGAGCGCCCGGCGCGGCCGTGGCCTGCGGTGCCGTCCCCGGGCGGGGCGCGTCCACAGGGGAGCGCCGTCCTGTGCGCCCCCTGCTGCCGGCACCCGCGCCGCTTGCGCCGTATCCGCCGGTTTCGTCGCTTCCGCTGTGTCCGCCATGGCGATCCCTCCCCGATGCGTCGGCGCTCCCCGGTGCGCTGTGGCGGTGCGCAGGTTATGCACCGCTTGCGCGTGTACGGGGCGAGTCGGGGGTGTTGTCACCCGAACGAGGAGCATCGCGCGGTGGGACGCCTTTTCCTGGGCGGGCCCGGCTGCGATGATCGGAACGTCGGAAGTTAACCAGCGTTCACCAGGAGGGCGTCATGGCGGAGCAAGGGGACGAACGTCGGTTCGGGGAGTTCGTCGTCGTACGGCGGCACGGGCCCGGCCACGTCGCGGAGCTCGCGCTCGACCGGCCCAAGGCCATGAACGCGGTGTCGACGGACATGGCCCGCTCCCTGGCCGGCGCCTGCGACGCCCTTGCCGCCGACCGTGAGGTGCGCGTGGTGGTGCTGACCTCCACCCATGAGCGCGCCTTCTGCGTCGGCGCCGACCTCAAGGAGCGCAACTCCTTCAGCGACGCCGATCTGGTGCGTCAGCGTCCCGTGGCGCGGGCCGCGTACACCGGGGTGCTGGAGCTGCCGATGCCCACCGTCGCCGCCGTGCACGGGTTCGCGCTGGGCGGCGGCTTCGAGCTCGCGCTGTCCTGCGACCTGATCGTGGCCGACCGTACGGCGGTGGTCGGGCTGCCCGAGGTGTCGGTCGGGGTGATCCCGGGCGGGGGCGGGACGCAGTTGCTGCCGCGCCGGGTGGGTGCGGCCCGTGCGGCTGAGCTGATCTTCACGGCGCGGCGGCTGCGGGCCGAGGAGGCGCGGGAGCTGGGCCTCGTCGACGAGCTGGTGGACGAGGGCCAGGACCGCGCGGAGGCGCTCGCCCTCGCCGCCCGCATCGCCGCGAACTCGCCGGTCGGCCTGCGGGCCGCCAAGCGGGCGCTGCGGCTGGGGCACGGCCTCGACCTCCGCGCGGGCCTGGAGGTGGAGGACGCCGCCTGGCGCTCCGTCGCCTTCTCCGGCGACCGCGCGGAAGGAGTGGCCGCGTTCAACGAGAAGCGGGACCCGCAGTGGCCGGGCGAGTGACCTCCGCGGCGGCCTGATCGCCGGCCGGGGCTTACCGGCGCTGCGCCCCTGTGGTGAGCCCCGCGCCGGCCGACTGCGGCGGATCGCCGGCCTCGACACCGGCCACACCGTCTTCTTCGACCACCGCGAACCGCTTCGTGCCGGACCCGTTCCGCCTCGACGACTGACGCCTTGACTGACGCGCTGCGCGTACGTCACAGGTAGTGGCGGGCGAAGACGCCGGCCACCAGCTCGCGCCGGCTGCGCAGGCCGGTCTTGTCGAACACCGACTTGAGGTGGTCCTGGACCGTGTGCGGGGACAGCCCGGCGCGGCGTGCGATGTCCGCGGTGGAGTGCCCGCGCAGGACCAGCCCGGTGACGTCCCTCTCGCGCGGTGTCAGCCCGTAGGCCGCGGCGATCAGCCCGAAGTGCTCGCCGGAGCCCGCCTTGTCGACGACGACGGCGGTGCGGGCCCCCGTCGTGTCGGAGCGGCCGAGACACCAGGCGTGCAACCGCACGCGGCCGTGCGCACGGCTGTGCATCCAGGAGGTGTGGGTCCCCGGCGCGTCCGGCGCCTGGACCGCGGCCGCCACGGCGTAGACGGCAGGAGGCAACCGATCTTCCGCGGACGGGCTCGCGGCGTCGGCCGGTTCGTCCGCCAGGTCGTCGAACCACATGTCCACGGTGGGGGTGCGGTGCACCACCCGGTACTCCCCGTCCAGCAGCACCAGACCCGGTGCCGCCGCCGACGCGCCGGCCTCGGCGAGCCGGGTCAGGTGCAACCGGCGCAGTACGGAGCCGAGCGGCTGAGCCAGCGAGGCCGCCACGGCCAGGTCGGACGGGGCGAAGGCGGGCGCGTCCTGCGCGCGCCCCATGATCAGCGCGCCCCATGCTCCGTGCCGGTCACGCAGCAGCACCCGCAGTTCGTCCCGGAACCCCAGCGGCCGCATGATGTCCCGGTAGCGCGGGCTGCGTTCGAGACAGCCGCCCGTCTCGCGGCTCAGCAGGCCCACGGGCGTCGCCCTGGTCGCCAGCTGGGACAGGTCGTTGGCGTCGCCCTCCCGGTACTCGATGTCGAGCATGCGCGGCATCATGGACGGCGGCAGTGCGTCGCGGTAGTCGCCGCCGGTGTTCATCAGGGTGTGCGGGTCCACGGTCACACCGGCGCAGATGTCGAACCGCAGTGCCGGACGCGTGGCCCGTTTGACCTTCTCGAAGAACTCCTCCACGGTCCGCGCGGACCGCGCCGCCCGTAACGCCGCGTCCGTGACACGACCCGCGCGTAACTCTCCCCCGTTGCGCTTCATGGCCCCAGGCTAGCGCCCGGTGTCGTCGCCGGGCGCTGTTCGCGCAGGTGGGAGCCATGGCTCCGGTTGCCGCGCCCGGGGGGAACCGGGAGCGGCGTCGGACCCGGGCGGGCCGGTGGACCAGGTGACCCGCCCAGGCGTGCCGTCAGCGGTTGTTGTGCAGGGTGAGGTTGAGCTTCGCCCAGTCCTTGCCGCCGTTCTCGCCGCTGCGCAGAGTGATCTCACTGAGCGTGGAGATCTGCCCGGCCGGGACGTAGCGGTTGAAGTCCAACTCCGCGTCGAGGTCGGTGTTGGTGTCGTTCGTGCCCTCGTACAGCCGCAGCGTCACATGGATCATGACGCCGCCGGAGGCGTCCGTCTGGGCGGACACGTGCTTCTCCAGCCGGATCTCGCCGCCGCACGTGGTCTCCCACCACAGCGACGGCGACCTGACCTCGTTCACCCAGCCTTCGGAGGCGACGCTGCCGTTGCAGTACGTACCGGCGGAGAAGACGCCCTCGTCGTCGCGGATGGTGAACGTCCCCGTCAGGGCGATGTTCCGCCACGTCGAGGCCGTCGCGGCGCTCGCCTCCGCCACGGGCGGGGCGGCGTAGGCCGACGGGGCCGCTCCCAGCGTCGCCGCCAGCCCGGCGGCGCCCGCGGTCAGCAGGCCCACGGTTCTCATGCGTATGGACATCTTCTCTCTCCCTCGTTGTCGGTGCCGCGGTGCTTCGTCACCGGCGTCGGCCGGCCGCCGTCGCCCGCGAGACAAAGACTGCTGCCGCGGAGCGGCACATCCCATCCCAGAAACCTGGGGGAGGGGCGGCGACGACCCGCCCCGCCGTTTCACCACAGCACCCCGAACACCATCACCACCCCGATGAGCCGATGCCCGCCGTCCGGGTCGGTCGGGACGGCGTCCCGGTGTCTGCGGCGGCGGGCACCGTCCGGTCTTCCGGTGAGCGCCCCCCCGGGTCCCTTCGCGCTCGCGGTCGTGGCGGTACCGCCTGCCGGGCCCGGCGCCGTACGGCCAGTCGGGCGTCTGTTCGGCGCCCCGATCGCCCTGATTGTCGGAAATCTACCTAGCCTGTGGTGATGGGAGAGGACAGACGGCTCAAGGCCGTGGTGGCGCTGGCGCAGGGGATGGCGGCGGCGCACAGCCCGCGGGAGTCCTGGCGGGCCGCCGCACTCGGCGCGTGCCGCGCGCTGACCGGCAGCTTCGCCGCGCTCTCCGTGTGGGAGCGCGAACTCGGCCGGCTCCGCGTCCTGGTCAACGTGGGCGAGCGCGCGGCCGACGAGGTGGAGTTCCCCGAGGGTGAGGCCTACCCCGTGCACCAGTTCCCGGAGATCACCGAGTTCCTGCACGAGCGCTGGGCCTGCGGCGGCGAGCCCAACGCCTGGGTGGAGACGGCGGAGGGCCCCGCCGAGGGCCGCGCCGAGTACTGCCACGAGCGGGTCGCCGCGCTGCGCCGCCGCGGCCGGGGCTGCTGCGTCGTCGCCCCGATCGTCCTGCACGGCCGCGCCTGGGGCGAGCTGTACGTCGCCCGCCCGGTGGGCGATCCCGTCTTCGACGGCGACGACGCCGACTTCGCCACCGTCCTCGCCTCCGTCGTGGCCGCCGGCATCGCCCAGACCGAGCGGCTGGAGGAGGCCCGCCGGCTGGCCTTCACCGACGCCCTGACCGGCCTGGCGAACCGCCGCGCCGTCGACGTACGCCTCGACGAGGCCGTCGAGCTGCACCGCCGCGACGGCGCCGTGGTGAGTCTCGTCGTCTGCGACCTCAACGGCCTCAAGCGGGTCAACGACACCCGCGGACACGCCGTGGGCGACCGCCTGCTGGAACGTTTCGGGTCCGTGCTGTCGCTGTGCGGCGCGATGCTCCCCGGCGCCCTGGCCGCCCGGCTGGGCGGGGACGAGTTCTGTCTGCTCGCGGTCGGCCCGGCGGCGGACGACGTCGTACGGATCGCCGACGAGCTGTGCCGGCGGGCGGCCGAACTGGAGCTCGGGGACGGCGTGGCGTGCGGCGTCGCCTCCACCGAGGACCCCATCGGCCCCGTACGGTCCGCCCGCAGGCTCTTCCGGCTGGCCGACGCCGCCCAGTACCGCGCGAAGGCCGTCCGGGCCACGAATCCGGTGGTCGCCGGGCGCGAGGGACCCGACGATCCGGTCGTACGCCTCGCGGACACGCCGTCGCCCGCCGCCGGGGAGCGCCGCCGCTTCCGCGGCCGGCACGAACCCCGGCCGTGAACCGTGCGCGGCGCGGGGCCACTCCTGTGACGTGCCTCGAAGTAAGGGGTCAACCACCCACCCACTAGTGACATCGTCGAATTCACTGCGTACGCTCCTGAATATGGATATGCACACTGTGGTGGTGGGGACGGCGGGCGTGACCGCGTCCGACGTACTCGCCGTGGCGCGCGGCGGCGCCCGGATCGAGCTCTCCGGCGAGGCGGTGGCCGCCCTCGCCGCGGCCCGCGAGATCGTGGAGGCGCTGGCCGCCAAACCGGACCCCGTGTACGGCGTCTCGACCGGCTTCGGCGCCCTCGCGACCCGGCACATCAGTCCGGAACTCCGCGCTCAGCTCCAGCGCAACATCGTCCGCTCGCACGCCGCCGGAATGGGCCCGCGTGTCGAGCGCGAGGTGGTCCGCGCGCTGATGTTCCTGCGGCTCAAGACCGTCTGCTCGGGACACACGGGCGTGCGGCCCGAGGTCGCGCAGACCATGG
This sequence comes from Streptomyces sp. GLSS-08, assembly GCF_056387915.1. Lineage (NCBI taxonomy): Bacteria > Bacillati > Actinomycetota > Actinomycetes > Kitasatosporales > Streptomycetaceae > Streptomyces > Streptomyces sp. GLSS-08. The sequence goes on along the minus strand of NZ_JBWJAQ010000007.1, from coordinate 394,723 downwards.
CCGACATCCTGAACGCGGGCATCACCCCCGTCGTCCACGAGTACGGTTCGCTCGGCTGCTCCGGCGACCTGGCACCACTCTCCCACTGCGCGCTGACCCTCATGGGCGAGGGGGACGCCGAGGGCCCCGACGGCGTCGTCCGGCCCGCCGGCGAACTGCTCGCCGAGCACGGCATCGCCCCCGTCGAGCTGCGCGAGAAGGAGGGCCTCGCCCTCCTCAACGGCACGGACGGCATGCTCGGCATGCTGGTGATGGCCCTCGCCGACCTGGAGACGCTCTACAAGTCCGCCGACGTCACCGCGGCCCTCTCCCTCGAGGCCCTCCTCGGCACCGACAGGGTCCTCGCCCCCGAGCTGCACGCCATCCGCCCGCACCCCGGACAGGGCGCCGCCGCCGCCAACATGCTGGCCGTGCTGAAGGGCTCGCAGCTGACCGGGCACCACCAGGACGACGCGCCGCGCGTGCAGGACGCCTACTCCGTGCGCTGCGCCCCCCAGGTCGCGGGCGCCGGACGGGACACCCTGGCCCACGCCCGCACGGTCGCCGAGCGCGAGCTGGCCTCGGCCGTCGACAATCCCGTCGTGCTGTTCGGTTCCGGGGAAGGGCGCGTCGAGTCCAACGGCAACTTCCACGGCGCGCCGGTCGCGTACGTCCTCGACTTCCTGGCGATCGCCGCGGCCGACCTCGGCTCCATCGCCGAGCGCCGCACGGACCGCCTGCTCGACAAGAACCGCTCGCACGGCCTTCCGCCGTTCCTCGCGGACGACGCCGGCGTCGACTCCGGCCTGATGATCGCCCAGTACACGCAGGCCGCCCTCGTCAGCGAGATGAAGCGGCTCGCCGTACCGGCGTCCGCGGACTCCATCCCGTCCTCCGCGATGCAGGAGGACCACGTGTCCATGGGCTGGTCCGCGGCGCGCAAGCTCCGCACGGCCGTGGACAACCTCACCCGCATCGTCGCCATCGAGCTGTACGCCGCCACCCGCGCGATCGAGCTGCGCGAGGGCCTGACCCCGGCCCCCGCCTCGCAGGCCGTCATCGAGGCCGTGCGCGCGGCCGGCGTCCAGGGCCCCGGCCCGGACCGCTTCCTCGCGCCCGACCTCGCCGCGGCGGACGCGTTCGTCCGGGGCGGGCACCTCGTCGCCGCCGTGGAGCCGGTCACGGGACCGCTCGCCTAGGCCTGCTCGCCCCTGGCCGCCCGCCGGCTGCCCGGCGCGCCCGATGCGCGCCGGGCGCCCGGCCCGGTGACCGAAGGTGCTGGTGGGGCCGTTGTCCAGCGGACGGCGGTCCCGCCTGTGCTAGGGTCGCGTTGATACGCTATTCAGTTATCCCCTTACTTTCTGCGCCTGATCGGAATCTTCCGCAGGCGCGTTTTGTTTTGCGGAAGGACGCCCCCGTCTCCCGAGCCGGGGACGCTCTTCTTTTGAGCCGGGGCCCGCGCCTCTCGGGTGCGGGCCCCGACTCCTGCTCTTTATGGGGCCCAGGAAGGAAATCCAGAGCCAGCATGACTCGACCCGAACGCGCCGCCCGTACCACTTCCGGCCGGCCCACCGGCGCCGCCGCCCGGCGTCCCCAGAAGAACGGCACCAGGGGCGCCGGCAAGGGCGGCCCGGTCCGCAAGGCCGTGGCGCCGCAGGAATTCTCGCTGCCCGAGAGCGTCACGCCCGCACTGCCCGCCGTCGAGTCCTTCGACGCGCTGGACATGCCGGCCGCGCTGACGAAGACCCTCGCGGCCCAGGGGGTGACCGAGCCGTTCCCGATCCAGGGCGCCACCCTGCCGAACACCCTCGCGGGACGTGACGTGCTCGGCCGCGGCCGCACCGGCTCGGGCAAGACGCTCGCGTTCGGACTCGCCCTGCTGGCCCGCACCGCCGGCCGCCGTGCCGAGCCGAAGGCCCCGCTCGCGCTGGTCCTGGTACCCACCCGGGAACTCGCCCAGCAGGTCTCCGACGCGCTCACCCCGTACGCCACCGCCGTCAACCTGCGGCTGACCGTCGCCGTGGGCGGCATGTCCATCGGCCGGCAGGCCGGATCGCTGCGCCGCGGCGCCGAGGTGCTGGTCGCCACCCCCGGCCGCCTCAAGGACCTCATCGAGCGGGGCGACTGCGCGCTCGACCGCGTCTCGATCACCGTCCTCGACGAGGCCGACCAGATGGCCGACATGGGCTTCATGCCGCAGGTCACGGCGCTGCTCAAGCAGGTCGAGCCGGACGGGCAGCGGATGCTGTTCTCGGCGACGCTGGACAAGAACATCGACCGCCTGGTCCGGATGTTCCTCACCGACCCGGTGGTGCACTCCGTCGACCCGTCGGCGGGCGCGGTGACGACGATGGAGCACCACGTGCTGCACGTCGCCGACGAGACCGACAAGAAGGCCGTGGCGATGCGGATCGCGGCCCGCGAGGGCCGGGTGATCCTCTTCGTGGACACCAAGCGCGGCGCCGACCGCTTCACCAAGCGTCTGCTGGCCAACGGCGTCCGCGCCTCCGCCCTGCACGGCGGACGCAGCCAGCCGCAGCGCAACCGCACGCTGGACCAGTTCAAGAACGGTGACGTCACCGCCCTCGTCGCGACCAACGTGGCGGCCCGCGGCATCCACGTCGACGACCTGGACCTCGTGGTCAACGTCGACCCGCCGTCCGACCACAAGGACTACCTGCACCGTGGCGGGCGCACCGCCCGCGCGGGGGAGTCCGGCAGCGTCGTGACCCTCGTACTGCCCGAGCAGAAGCGGGAGATGACGCGGCTGATGGCCGACGCCGGTATCAGCCCGCGCACGGCACGCGTCTCCTCCAGCGACGAGGAACTCGCCCGGCTCACCGGAGCGCGCGAGCCCTCCGGCGTCCCGGTCGTCATCGAGGTGCCCCAGCCCGTCGAGCAGCCGAAGCAGCGGCCCGGGTCGAGGCCGCGGTCCGCGGCCGGCACCGGCACGGGCCGCCGCACCGGCACCGCGAAGCGCACGAGCGGCAACGGCGCGGGTACCGGCGGCCGTAGCTCCGGCACGGGCGCCGGCGGCCGTACGAACGGCACCGCGGGCCGCACCGGATCCGCCGCCGGGGGCCGTACCGGCACGGGCACCGGGGGCCGCGGCGGCTCGGGGGCCGGTGGCCGTGGCGCCGCCGGGTCCGGAGCGGGCGCGGGCGGCACGCGTTCGGGCTCGGGTTCGGCCTCGGGAGGGCGTGGCCGCGGCCGTGCCCCGCAGCGCGGCGGCCAGGGCGGCGGAGGACGCAGCGCCGCCTAGGGTTTGTCGTTTGGATCAGGCCGGCTGTGACCGACGGTTCGTCCTGACCGACGCCAGACCCCGCGACGCCGGCCTGATCCAAACGACAGGTCCTAGGTCACCGTCCCCGTCCGGCCGGTCCTCGCGTTTCCGCGGAGACCGGCCGGACCGGGTTGCGGCCGTACGCGGCCGTAGGCGCCCGAACCCGGTACCGGGTTCGACCCCGCGTCGCCACTGACTAGACGTCACCCAGGAAGCCGGGGTCGACCGAGTCGAGTTCCTGGCAGAAGTGCCGTTGGACGCCGAGGAGTTCGGCGAGTGGGACCGCGCGGCGCCTGGTCGCGGCCAGGTCCCGCCGGGCCTCGGCCGACCACAGGAACGGCGTGAACGAGAGCGCCTGCGTCCCGTTCAGCGCGCCCGACTCGGCACGCCAGCCGGACCAGCGCAGGGTCTCGTAGAACTGCTCCGTGCCGCCGGTCAGCAGCCACGCCAGCCACGGGCCGTACCCGGCTTCGAGGGCCTCCCAGCGCAGCGAGTCCGGCGCGAAGTACACCATCTCCCCGGGGTCGCCGGGCCGGCCCGACGACCGGGGTTCGGCCCCGTTGAGGACGAAGACACCGCCCAGGACGTCATGGCCGACGACGAGCCCGCCGCCGCGGGGCCGCCACAGGGGATCGAAGCGCTCGGGGAAGCCGTTGACGTCGGCCAGTGACGGCACCCCGCGCAGTCCGGGCGGCCCGGTGAGCGGGCCGGGTCCAGGGCTGCCGTAGACGCGCAGCCACCCGCTGTCCAGCACCAGCCCACCGCAGTTGAGGACGAGCGCCCCGAGCCGGGACCCGGCGGTGATCTGCAACTGGAGCAGGGACGCGCGCGCCCCCTCCGGGTCCACGGGGAGCACGTCGACGTGCACCGCGCTCGCGTCCAGGTCCGCGCAGACGAGGGGCCAGGCGGGCTCCTCGACGTCGGTCAGCTCGATCAGGTCTCGCATGGGTCCACCCGGGGGTCTCGCGGGCCGCGGCCGCCGTGCTCAACGGGCCGTCGTGCGTTCCTCAGTAGGCCGTCGCACGTTCCCGCCGCACCGAGTACGCCACGAACCCGGCGCCGAGGCCGAGGAAGAGCGTGCCGCCGATGACGTAGGGGGTGGTGTCGATGCCGCCCGTGTCGGCGAGCCGGGTGCCGGCGTCCGCCGGCACCGCGGAGGTCCGCGTCACCTCCGCGGACGTCGAGGAAAGGGCCGCACCCGAGGACTCCGGCGAGTCCGACCAGGCCGACGGGTTCTCCGCACTCGATGAGGTCCGTGCCATGGACACCGAGCGCTGCGCCGGTTCGTCCTGGCTGGCGTTGGCGGACGGAACGAACCACAGGGCCCCCAGGAGGGTCCCGGCGGCGGTGGCGGTCAGCAACGAGCGACGTGCGGACACGGAATATCGATCCCCTTGTGGCGCTGGCGAATTGGCCGTGTGGGGCGATGCTAATGAAAGGCGCGGGTCGTGGGAAAGTCGCGCATCGTGCGGGTCGTACGCTCCCTCCCATGAGTACTCCTGAGACATCACGGTTTGTACGGCTTCGGGTCGAACTGGTGCTGGAGGTGGACGACACCGACGCCGTCACCAAGGCCGCGCTGCAGCGGATCGCCGGTGATCCCGGCCTGCCCGCCGACGAGCGGGCGCACGCCGAGAGCGCGGTGACGGAAGACACTGCCGAGGCCCTCGCGTACATCGTGGATCCGTTCGACCTGGTCAGCGAGGTGCCCGGGATCGAACTCGCCCAGGCGTCCTGGAGCAGCGAGCACATCGACTACGACCCCGATTCGCCGGATTGGGACCTGGACGAGGATGATGCAGCGCAGGACGAGGAGAACGGACTCGGCTGACGCGGCTTGGGAAAATCGTGACCCCGAGTGGCAACCGCCGTCCGGGGTTTCCTCGTCTCACCAGGCGCACTGACCACTTCCGCACCACGCCCGGTCCCGGTCCCGCAGTCGGCCCGGTCGATCCGACGTGGTGTGCCCCACACATCCGAGGGATGTGGAACGGGACGTACCGGTCGTAGCGTTGACAGTTCGACGGGGCCCTCGGGGTTTTCGGGTTTTCGGCAACGATGGAGAAGCGTGTGATGACGGACAGTAAGCGGCGCAAGGGTCTGATGGCCGCGTCCGCACTGCTCGGCGGGGTGCTGGTGCTCTCTGCGTGCAGCGGGGGCGACGACACGTCCGGCGCGTCGGACGGCGGTGACGGCACCTCGCAGGCCAAGGTCGACGAGGCAGCCGCCAAGAAGACGTCCGAGGCCCAGATCAAGATCACGCCCAAGGACGGCTCCGACAACGCCTCCATCAACACCGGCATCAAGGTCACCGTGAGCAAGGGCAAGCTCACCGACGTCACGCTGAAGACCGCCGACGGCACCGCCGTCGCCGGCCGGATATCCGCGGACAAGAAGAGCTGGGCCCCCACCGGCCAGCTCGAGCGCGCCACGAAGTACCGGATCACGGCCGAGGCGAAGGACTCCGCGGGCCGCGCCGCCCACGAGAACGCCTCCTTCACCACGGTCTCCCCGGCCAACAGCTTCATCGGCAACTTCTCGCCCGAGGACGGCGCCACCGTCGGCGTCGGCATGCCGGTCTCGATCAACTTCGACAAGGCGATCACCGACAAGGCCGCCGTGCAGAAGGGGATCACCGTCGCCTCCAGCAGCGGCCAGGAGGTCGTCGGCCACTGGTTCAGCCCGAACCGCCTGGACTTCCGCCCCGAGGAGTACTGGAAGGCCGGCTCCACCGTCACCCTCAAGCTGAACCTCGACGGTGTCGAGGGCGCGGACGGCGTGTACGGCGTGCAGCAGAAGACGGTCACCTTCAAGATCGGCCGCAACCAGGTCTCGGTCGTCGACGCCGAGACCAAGACCATGAAGGTCACCCGGGACGGCAAGACCGTCAAGACCATCCCGATCTCCGCGGGCGCCCCGGAGAACAAGACGTACGAAGGCCAGCTGGTGATCTCCGAGAAGTTCAAGGAGACCCGGATGGACGGCTCGACGGTCGGCTTCACCAAGGAGGACGGCAAGGGCGAGTACGACATCAAGGACGTGCCGCACGCCATGCGTCTGTCCGCCTCCGGCACCTTCATCCACGGCAACTACTGGGGTGCCAAGTCCATCTTCGGCTCGGTGAACACCAGTCACGGCTGCGTCGGCCTGTCGGACACCAAGGGCGCGAACGACCCGAACACGCCCGCGTCCTGGTTCTACGACAACTCGCTGATCGGTGACGTCGTCGTCGTCAAGAACACCGGCGACAAGACGATCTCCCCGGACAACGGTCTGAGCGACTGGAACATGGACTGGGCCGCCTGGCAGGCGGGTTCGGCGGCCTGACCGCCCCCTCGTACCGCTGACAGCGGCGGCTCCCCGACCACCGGGAGCCGCCGCTCTCGCGTTCCGCCGCCCTGCCGAGGCGCCTTCGCGGGCGGGAGGGGGCGGCCCCGGCCCAGGCCGGGACCCGCCCCACGGCGCACAGGGTTCCGGGGCGGAGCACAGGCCGTGGTGGCCGTACTTCACAGCCTTCTCATCGTTCTCTTATCCCGGCCTTATCCCCGCATCACGCTGCGTACCTAGCTTGCGGCCATGTTCTTCACCTACCTGAGGCGCGAACTGCGCCGCCGCAGAAAAGCGGCCCTCGTCGTCGCCTCCGGACTCGCCCTCGGCATCGCCCTCGTCATCGTGGTCAGCTCGGTCTCCTCGGGGATGGAGAAGGCACAGGGCAAGGTCCTCCAGTCGCTCTACGGGCTGGGCACGGACATGACGGTCACCAAGGCGGCGGCCGCCCAGGGCGACAGCGGCAGCGCTCGCCCCCGCTTCGACTTCGACGCCCGCTCCGACGACTCCGACGAGGAGCAGAGCAGCGACCGTGTCATGGTCCAGGGCTTCCAGACCCTTCCCGCCAAGACGGTCACCGAGGTCGAAGGACAGCAGGGCGTATCGGACGCCGTCGGCGGGCTGAGCCTCCAAGTCATCAAGGTCAGCGGCCAGTTCCGGCAGGGCCGGTTCCGGCAGGACCAGAACGGCGGCGGCCAGCAGGGCGGCCGGCCGGGAGCGCCGCCCTCGCCGCAGGGCCGGGTCGAAGGCGGCGGCGCCGAGTTCGACGTCAACAACTACTCCGTCTACGGCACCGACGTCACCAAGCCCGCCCTCGGTCCGCTGACCTCCTCGAAGATCACCAGCGGACGTACCTTCACAACCTCGGAGACCGATGCCGACGTCGTCGTGGCGGACACGTCGTACGCCAAGGAGAAGAAGCTCGCGCTCGGCGACACGGTCACCGTGAAGGGCGTGAAGTTCAAGGTCATCGGCATCGCGACGCCGGACAGCGGTGACGCGGCGGCCGACCTGTACATCCCGCTCAAGCGGGCGCAGACGCTCAGCGACTCCAAGGACAAGGTCACCACGATCTACGTCAAGGCGTCCGACTCGCAGCGGATCGACGCCGTCAAGAGCACCGTCCAGAAGAACGTCCCGGGTACGACGGTCACCACCTCCGCCGACCTCGCGGACACCGTCTCCGGTTCCCTGTCGACCGCGTCCGACCTCGCCTCGAACGTCGGCAAGTGGCTGTCCGTCGCGGTGCTCGTGGCGGCCTTCCTGGTCGCCGGACTGCTCACCTCCGCGGCGGTGTCCCGACGCGTCCGGGAGTTCGGCACCCTCAAGGCGCTCGGCTGGACGTCCGGCCGGGTGACCCGCCAGGTCGTCGGCGAGGCCGTCGTCAACGGACTGGTCGGCGGCGTCCTCGGCATCGCCCTCGGCCTCGCCGGCGCGTACGCCGTCACCGCGGTCAGCCCTACTCTGCAGGCGCAGCTGGGGAGTTCGGGCGGCCCCGGCGGTGGCCCGGGCGGCGGGGGCCCCGGTGGCGGCATGGGTGGTCCGGCCCGGCAGACCGCGTCCAAGGCCCTCGACGTCACGCTCACCGCGCCGGTCGGCCTCGGCACGATCACGGTCGCGGTCGGGCTCGCGGTCGCCGGCGGTCTGATCGCCGGCGCGTTCGGCGGCTGGCGCGCCTCCCGGCTGCGGCCCGCGGACGCCCTGCGCCGCGTCGAGTAGGCCGGCGCCGCACTCCGGCGCGCATCGCCCGCACCATCGCCCGCATCCATTCCAGGAGTTGGACCATGTACGAACTCAGAGGCGTCACCAAGCGCTATCAGCGGGGCAAGGAGACCGTCGACGCGCTCGCCGGTGTCGACCTCACCATCGCGGACGGCGACCGGCTCGTCATCCAGGGCCCCACCGGCGGCGGCAAGTCCACGCTGCTGCAGATGCTCGGCGGACTCGACCGGCCGACCTCGGGCAGCGTCGACCTCGACGGCACGGACCTGGCGAAGCTGTCCGAGGCCAGGCTCACCAGGGTGCGCAGCGAGAACATCGGCTTCGTCTTCCAGAGCTTCAACCTGATCCCGACGCTCACCGCCCAGGAGAACGTCGAGACCGCCCTCGTACCGATGAAGCCGAAGGCCGCGGAGCGGCGGCGGCGGGCGGCCGAGGCGCTGGAGTCGGTGGGCCTGGCCGAGCGTCTCGGGCACCTGCCCGCCGAACTGTCCGGCGGCCAGCAGCAGCGCGTCGCCATCGCCCGGGCGCTGGTGAAGCAGCCGAAGGTCCTGCTCGCCGACGAACCCACCGGCAACCTCGACGAATCCATGCGCGACGAGATCATGGACGTACTGGAGACCATGTGGAAGGAGCGCGGGCTCACTTTCATCATGGTCACGCACGATTCGGCGATCGCGAGGAAGGCGCCGCGGCTCGCGACGATCCGCAAGGGCCGGATCTCCGTCAAGGAGAACGCGGGCGCCTGAACGCACAGCCGACGGCACAACACCTAGATAAAGAAGAAGTTTTGAGCCAAAAACGGAAGCAAGTCATCAACTCTTCACCCGCGTCACACTATTGAGCAGCTGATCACCCCCCGGGCATACTGCATGTTCCGGGGGGTGTACGTGCACACGTGCGGGACTACCCCCGGCCGGGTGAATGGGGAATTCACCCGACCTCATCTCCAGGGGGAGACTTGCGCAGACAAGTGAAAAAAGCATGCGCGGCCACGGTCGCCACGGCGGCCGCGGTGGCACTGGCGGCGGGTATGACCAGCCCGGCGTCGGCGACCGGAGCCGAGACTGCGAGCAGCGCGGGCACGGCCCTGACGGCCAAGCACCGCGTCACACTGATCACCGGCGACCGCGTCGTAGTCGGCCCCAAGGGCCGCGTCGTCGGCTTCGAACACGCCAAGGGACGCGAGCACATACCCGTCCAGGTGCGCAAGGCCGACGGGCACACGCTCGTCGTGCCGGCCGACGCACAGCGTCTGATAGCCACCGGCAAACTCGACCAGCGGCTCTTCGACGTCACGGAGCTCAACAAGGCCGCGGGCCGCAAGGCCCAGAAGCAGGGCCTGAAGCTGATCGTCGGCTACCGGGGCGCCGCCGCCACCGCGAAGGCCGACGTCCGCGACGCGGGTGACACCAAGATCCGCCGGACCCTGAAGTCCCTGAACGCGGACGCCGTCCTCACGCCGAAGCAGGACGCGGGCCGGCTGTGGACCGCGGTCACCGACGACGGCTCCGCCGCCGCCGGCATCGCCCACGTCTGGCTGGACGGCGTCCGCAAGGCCAGCCTCGACAAGTCCGTGCCGCAGATCGGCGCCCCCAAGGCGTGGGCGGCCGGGTACGACGGCAAGGGCGTCAAGATCGCCGTCCTGGACACCGGTGTCGACGCGACCCACCCGGACCTCAAGGACCAGGTGCTGGAGTCCAAGAACTTCTCCGCCTCGCCCGACGCCACCGACCACTACGGCCACGGCACGCACGTCGCGTCGATCGCCGCGGGCACGGGCGCGAAGTCGAACGGCAAGTTCAAGGGCGTCGCGCCCGGCGCCAAGATCCTCAACGGCAAGGTGCTCAGCGACGAGGGCTACGGGGAGGACTCGGAGATCCTCGCCGGCATGGAGTGGGCCGCCGCGCAGGGCGCCGACGTCGTCAACCTCAGCCTGGGCGGCGGGGACACCCCCGAGATCGACCCGCTCGAGGCCGAGGTCAACAAGCTCTCGGATGAGAAGGGCATCCTCTTCGCCATCGCCGCGGGCAACGACGGCGACTTCGGCGAGCAGACCGTCGGCTCCCCGGGCAGCGCGGCCGCCGCGCTCACCGTCGGCGCCGTCGACGGCAGCGACAAGCTGGCCTCCTTCTCCAGCCGCGGTCCCGGCCTCGACGGCGCGATCAAGCCCGACGTCACCGCGCCCGGCGTGAACATCACGGCCGCCGCGGCCCCGGGCAGCGTCATCGACAAGGAGGTCGGCCAGAACCCGGCCGGCTACCTGAGCATCTCCGGTACGTCCATGGCCACCCCGCACGTCGCGGGCGCCGCCGCCATCCTGAAGCAGCAGCACCCGGGCTGGACGTACACCGAGCTCAAGGGCGCGCTGACCGGCTCCGCCAAGGGCGGCAAGTACACGCCGTTCCAGCAGGGTTCCGGCCGCATCCAGGTCGACAAGGCCATCAAGCAGTCCGTGATCGCCGAACCGGTGTCGGCGAGCTTCGGCCTCCAGCAGTGGCCGCACACCGACGACACCCCGGTGACCAGGCAGGTCACCTACCGCAACCTCGGCACGACCGACGTCACGCTGAACCTCTCGGTCGCCGGCACCAACCCCAAGGGCCAGGCGGCTCCGGCGGGCTTCTTCACCCTCGGCGCCAAGACGGTCACCGTCCCGGCGGGCGGCAAGGCCTCCGTCGGCCTCACCGCCAACACCAAGCTCGGCGGCACCACGGACGGCGCGTACTCCGCGTACGTCACCGCGACGGGCGGCGGCCAGAGTGTCCGCACGGCCGCCGCGGTGCAGCGCGAGGTGGAGTCGTACACCGTCACGCTCAAGCACGTCGACCGTGACGGCAGGCCGGCCGTGAACTACGGCACGGACCTGTCCGGCATCTCGGGCCTCGCCAAGGAGAAGTGGTACTCGCCGTACGACGCCTCCGGCACGGTCAAGGTGCGCGTCCCCAAGGGCGGCTACATCCTCAACACCGGTCTCTACGTGGACCGGGAGGACTTCACCAAGGGCGCCGACTGGATCGCCCAGCCCAAGCTGAACGTCGTCAAGGACACGACGATCACGCTGGACGCGCGGACGACGAAGCCGGTGGACATCACCGTCCCGGACGCCGCTGCCAAGCCGGCCTTCATGTCCCCGGACTTCACCGTGGACACGGGCGACGCCGGCTACTCGTACGGCTGGTGGCTCGACTCGTACGAGAACTTCCGCACCGCTCACCTCGGCCCCCAGATCACCGACGGTTCGCTGTCCCAGCAGTGGGACGCGCACTGGACCAAGGGTGACGACGAGGAGTACGACACCACCACCGCCGCCAAGGTGAAGCAGGTCGCCACCGGCTACACCAAGCACTACAAGGCGAGCGAACTGGCCTCGGTGAAGATCGGCCTCGGCGCCTCGTCGAGCGGCAAGACGGGCGCCGTCAGCGCGTTCGGCTGGCTGCCCGGCAGCTCAGGCGGCTCGGCCGTCTCCATCCCGCAGAGCCTCCCGGGCACCCGGACGCTGCACGTGTCCACCATCGGCGGGGTGAAGTGGAGTATCGACTTCGAGCAGTCCGCCGGGGTCGACGAGGACGGCTGGCCGATCGGTGAGGCGTACTACACGCTCGGCAACGGGCAGAGCTTCACCGGCGGAAAGAGCTACGAGAAGACGTTCAACACGGCCGTCTTCGGTCCGCGGATCGGCGGGTTCTACGGCCTGTTCCGCGAGGGCAACGACATCTACGGCTCCCTGCCGCTGTTCGCCGACGGCAAGACCCACGCGGGCTCGTCGACGTTCAGCTCGGTCGCCACGACCCTGTACCGCAACGGCACCAAGGTCGGTTCGAACGAGGACCCGCTCTTCGGTGACGGGCAGTTCAAGGTCCCTGCGGGCGAGGCCGAGTACAAGCTGACCACCTCGGTCAAGCGCAGTGTGAGGGTCGCCGCGGCCTCCACCCGGATCGACGCCAGCTGGACCTTCCGCTCCAAGAAGGTCGACGCCGCGAAGCTGCCCGCCTCGACGGTCCGCTTCAACGCCGCCACCGGCCTGGACAGCCGCGTCGAGGCCGACAAGAAGGTCTCGGTCCCCGTCACCGTCCAGGGATCGGCCGCGGGCAGCAACCTCAAGTCGCTGTACGTCTACGTGTCCTACGACTACGGCCAGACGTGGACCAGGCTGACCGTGACGCACGGCAAGATCAGCGTCAAGAACCCGGCGAAGGGCAAGGGCATCTCCTTCCACGCCAAGATCACCGACAAGCAGAACAACAAGTCGACGATCTCGATCTACAACGCGTACTACGGGAAGTGACCCGGTGCCGTCCGGCCTGATCCGCCGGACGGCCCAGGACCCGTGGTCCGCCGAGTGCTGACCGGTTCCGCTCAGCGCTGATATGCGCGACGGCCCGTCGGAAGCAGAGCTTCCGCGGGCCGTCCGTGTTTGTGTGGGGGCATGACCATATCGACCGTGGAGTACATCCGGTACCGGATCCCCGAGCACCAGTCGCCGGAGTTCCTGGCCGCCTACACCCGTGCCGCCGCCCAGCTCGCCGCGGCCCCGCAGTGCGTGGACTACGAGCTAGCCCGCTGCGAGGAGGACTTCGAGCACTTCGTCCTGCGCATCACCTGGACCTCGACCGAGGATCACCTGGAGGGGTTCAGGAAGTCGGAGCTGTTCACCGACTTCCTCGCCGAGATCCGCCCCTTCGTCGGCGACATCGAGGAGATGCGCCACTACAAGCCGACGACCGTGCGCGGCACCGGTGCGGCGGTGCCGACCCTCTACTCCTGGGCGGGCGGCGCCGAGGCGTTCGCCCGGCTCACCGAGGCCTTCTACGAGAAGGTCCTCAAGGACGAGGTCCTCGCCCCCGTCTTCGAGGGCCTGGCGCCCGAGCACGCCGCGCACGTCGCGCTCTGGCTCGGGGAGGTCTTCGGCGGGCCGCCCGCGTACTCCGAGAGCCAGGGCGGCCACGGCCACATGGTCGCCAAGCACCTCGGCAAGGGGATCACGGAGCCCCAGCGCCGCCGCTGGGTGAACCTCCTCCAGGACGCGGCCGACGACGCCGGCCTGCCCACCGACGCCGAGTTCCGCTCCGCGTTCGTCGCCTATGCCGAGTGGGGCACCCGCCTCGCCGTCCACTTCTCGGCCCCGGACGTGGCCCCTCCGGCGGACCAGCCGGTCCCCAGGTGGACGTGGGGGGCTGCGCCGCCGTATCAGGGCTAGGAGGTTTGTACGGCGCCCCCGCCCGGCGGAACACGTTCAGCCCGCCGGGCGTGGGGGCGGGGGACGCCGGGCGCGCCGACGTGTGCGTCGGGGGCGGTGCCGACTTGCCCGGGTGTGGGATTCTGCCTTGTCGGGCGTGTGGGGTGGCGGCGCTGCCGTCTTGCCCGGGCAGGGAGATTCCAGCCCGTCCGGCGTTCGAGGACGAGGCCGTCCGGGCCGAAGCGGGGGTCCGGGGGCGGCAGCCCCCTGGGCGGTTCCTGCACAGGCGCCGGGCTGCAGGGGCCGGCGTCCCATGCACCGGGGCCAGGCAGCGCACGGAGGTCAGGCTGCCGGGCGGCGGCCCGCGCACCGGCGTCGAGGCGCCCGTACACCGGGGTCAAGGTACCCGGGGTGAGGAGATCACGGCGGGGTCACCGACCCCGCACGCGTCGCATCCCTACCCCACGCCGCCAGCAACCGCAACGCCTCCGCGGACGCGGACCCCGGCTCGGCGTGATACGTGATCATCGCCTGCTCGGCGTCGTCCGGGAGCCGGAACGTCTCGAAGGACAGGTCCAGCGCACCGACCAGCGGATGCCGCAGCCGCTTCACCCCGTGGCTCTTCTCCCTGACGTCGTGCGTCGCCCAGAGCCGCCGGAACTCCTCGCTCTTCACGGAGAGCTCGCCCACCAGGGCGGACAGCCGGGGGTCGTCGGGATGGCAGCCCGCGTCCATGCGCAGGAAGCTGACGATGTCGCTCGCCTTCTGCTCCCAGTCCACGTACAGGTCGCGGTACTCGGGCTTCAGGAACACCATGCGCGCCCAGTTCCGCTCCTGCGGCGGCAGCTCCGCCCAGTCGCCGAAGACAGCCGCGGCCATCCGGTTCCAGACGAGGATGTCCGAGCGCCGTCCCGTGATGTACGCGGGAACGCCGTCCAGCGTGTCCAGGAGCTGCCGCAGTGCGCCCCGCACCTGCTGCGGCCGGGCGGTCTGCTTCTTCTTGTGCTGTTTGGGCCTGGCGAGGTGCGTCAGGTGCGCGTGCTCGGCGTCGGTCAGGCGCAGGGCGCGGGCGATCGCGTCCAGGACCTCCGAGGACACGTTCCGCCCGTTGCCCTGCTCGAGGCGGGTGTAGTACGCCACGGACACCCCGGCGAGCTGCGCCAGCTCCTCCCGGCGCAGTCCCGGCACCCGGCGGTGCCGCCCGAAGTCCGGCAGCCCCACGTCCTCCGGCTTCAGCCGGGCCCGGCGGGTGCGCAGGAACTCGCTGAGCTCGGCACGCCGGTCCAGCGACCGCCCGGTGTCCCCGGCGGGCTGAGGGGAGGCCTGATCGTCCATGCGTCCAGTATTCACGGTCGTACGCCCAGGAGCCTGACCCCGTCAGTAGTAGGACCACTGAACGTAGGCAAAGCCGTGACCTGGGTGAATGTCGCACCGAGGGGCACTCTGGGAGACGTGCCCGGTCAGCAGGCGACCGGGTGCGACGAACCTCCTGAGGAGAAACCCCGGCATGACCACTGTTGCTGCGTACGCCGCCCCCGCCGCCAAGGCTCCCCTGGAGCGCACCACCATCGAGCGGCGTCCGGTCGGTGAGTCCGACGTCCTCATCGAGATCAAGTTCGCGGGCATCTGCCACTCGGACATCCACCAGGCCCGTGAGGGCTGGGGCGAGGCCGTCTTCCCGATGGTGCCGGGCCACGAGATCGCCGGCATCGTCACCGAGGTCGGCTCCGGTGTCACCAGGTTCGCCGTCGGTGACCGGGTGGGCGTCGGCTGCATGGTCGACTCCTGCCGCGAGTGCGACAACTGCAAGGCGGGCCTGGAGCAGTACTGCTCGAAGGGCATGACCGGCACGTACAACGCCGTCGGCAAGGACGGCGAGCCCACCTACGGCGGCTACTCCACCCACATCGTCGTCGACGAGAACTACACCGTCCGCATCCCCGAGGGCCTGGCCCTGGACGAGGCCGCGCCGCTGCTGTGCGCCGGCATCACCACGTACTCCCCGCTGAAGCACTGGAACGCGGGCCCCGGCAAGAAGGTCGCCGTCGTCGGCATGGGCGGGCTCGGCCACATGGGCGTCAAGATCGCGCACGCGCTCGGCGCGGAGGTCACGGTGCTCTCGCAGTCGCTCCGCAAGAAGGACGACGGGCTGAAGCTGGGCGCCGACCACTACTACGCGACCAGCGACCCGAAGACCTTCGAGGAACTGCGCGGCACGTTCGACCTGATTCTCTCCACGGTCTCGGCCCCGCTCGACCTGGACCGCTACCTGTCGCTCCTGCGGACGGACGGCGCCTTCGTGAACGTGGGCGCGCCCGAGGAGCCCGTCGCGCTCAACCTGTTCTCCGTCATCGGCGGCCGGAAGACCCTCGCGGGCTCCGGCATCGGCGGCATCCAGGAGACCCAGGAGATGCTCGACTTCTGCGCCGAGCACGGCTTCGGCGCCGAGATCGAACTGATCAGCGCCGCCGAGATCAACGAGGCGTACGAGCGGGTCCTCGCCAGCGACGTCCGCTACCGCTTCGTGATCGACACGGCCACGATCTGATCCCGACCCGGGGCTCGACTCCCAGACTCCCGGGGGCGCCGCCGGACCACGTGTCCGTGCGGCGCCCCTCGGCGGTCTCGGGCCGCCGCACGACTTGCCGTGAGGACAAGGACTCAGGAGACGACCAGGCCGGGAATGAAGGCGGCGATCCCTGACAGGAAGCTGCCGATCGCGGCCAGGGTGACGAGGGCGGCCTTGGCGTCCGAGAAGAGGCCGGAGCGGAACCCCCCCCGCCCCTCGCTGTCGCGCCGACCTCGCGTGGGTTCCCCAACGGAGCCGCGGCGGGAGTCCCGGCGGGAAAGCGGCCCCCGGCCCCCGCGTCACTGCGTCAGCGTCGCCGGGCTGCCGCCGTTCGCCTCGTAGCCCGCGACGGCCAGCGCGCGGTAGACCGCGTAGTCCGCGGCCGGGTCGGACGTCAGGGTCCAGGGGAGGGCGCCGATGTGTCCGTCGATGTGGACCAGCTGGTTCATCGCCTCGGACCAGCGCTCGCCCCGGACCAGGAAGAAGACCAGGAGATGGCGGACGTGGGCCAGCATCGGGTCGTCCGGACGGGCCGCGTGCACCGCGAAGAGCGCGCCGTGCACCGCCTTCGTCACGACCTCGCTCTGGTAGAAGCCCCTGACCAGATTCACCTCGGGCAGGTGCTCGAAGACCGCGAAGAGGGGCATGGCGGCCAGCAGGGACCCCTGCGGGGCACGGGCGGCGGCCGCCTCCGCGAAGGAGTACGCCGTCTCGCGCGAGCCGTGCCACTTCTCGCACCAGTAGTGCAGCGCCGCCAGATGCGCGCCCATGTGGGCCGGCGCCCGGTCCAGGATCTTCAGCCACAGCTTCTCGAACTCGGCCCGCTCGTAGGCCAGTCCGCGCGCCACGGACAGCTCGATGATGTACGGGACCGGGTCGCCCGGCGCCAGCAGCGCCGCGTCGGCACACGCCTCGCGGGCCTCCTCCATGATGATCCGGAACTCGTCCGTGCCCGGCGTCGAGGTCCGCCACGCCTGCTGCACGAGGAACTCCGCGTGCACCGCCGCGCCGCCCGCGTCCTTGGGCGCCTCGGCCCGCCACACCCGCAGCCACTGCCCGCCCGGCGTGTCACTGACCCCGCCGGGGCGCTGCTGGAGCTCCAGCGAGGCCGCGCCCGCGAAGGCCTGCACCCGCTGCCAGCGGAGCTCACCGGCCGTCTCCGTGCCCGCGAGGAGCTGCGCGGCCGCCCGGTGGTCCCGGGTGCGCTGCACCAGGTCCAGCACGTCGACCAGGTCGCCGTCCGGGCCGGGCATGCGGACGTCCAGCTCCTCCTGGCGTACGAAGCCGTAGTCCGCCGGGTCCGCGGCGTCCGGGTCGCCGGGGGCGACCTGCTGAATGCCGGCCCGCCTGCGCATGAAGAACGGCCCGAGGACCATCCCCATCATGAGCAGCGCCATCAGGACCCAGAGAATCTCCATGCCTCAAGCGAACCAGAAGGGTCCGACAATTGGCCAACCCGGTCGCCCCGGACCCCCACCGCGGCTCCCCGACGTCCCGTACGGCGCGGAACGATCACGCTCCGGGCGGACGTGTGCCCTCATCGGCCCGCGGGCGCACTACGCTCGGTTCCCATGAGCGACAGGCACATCAGTCAGCACTTCGAGACCCTGGCGATCCACGCGGGCAACACCGCCGATCCCCTCACCGGCGCGGTCGTCCCGCCGATCTACCAGGTCTCGACCTACAAGCAGGACGGCGTCGGCGGGCTGCGCGGCGGATACGAGTACAGCCGCAGCGCCAACCCGACGAGGACCGCCCTCGAAGAGAACCTCGCGGCCCTGGAGGGCGGCCGCCGGGGCCTTGCGTTCGCGTCCGGACTGGCTGCCGAGGACTGCCTGCTGCGTACGCTGCTCAGCCCCGGCGATCACGTGGTGATCCCGAACGACGCCTACGGCGGCACGTTCCGGCTCTTCGCGAAGGTCGTCTCCCGGTGGGGTGTGGAGTGGTCGGTCGCCGACACCAGCGACCCCACGGCCGTGCGGGCCGCGCTCACCCCGAAGACCAAGGCGGTCTGGGTGGAGACGCCGTCCAACCCCCTCCTCAACATCACCGACATCGCGGCTCTCGCCCAGGTCGCCCGGGAGGCGGGCGCCCGGCTCGTCGTGGACAACACCTTCGCGACCCCCTACCTCCAGCAGCCGCTCGCGCTCGGCGCGGACGTCGTCGTGCACTCGCTGACCAAGTACATGGGCGGCCACTCGGACGTCGTCGGCGGCGCCCTGGTCACCGCCGACGAGGCACTGGGCGAGGAGCTGGCGTACCACCAGAACGCGATGGGCGCGGTGGCCGGGCCCTTCGACTCCTGGCTGGTGCTGCGTGGCACCAAGACGCTGTCCGTGCGCATGGACCGGCACAGCGAGAACGCCGGCAAGGTCGCCGAGATGCTGACGCGGCACGCGCGCGTGACGAGTGTGCTGTACCCGGGTCTGCCGGAGCACCCCGGTCACGAGGTCGCCGCCAAGCAGATGCGGGCGTTCGGCGGCATGATCTCGTTCCGGGTCGACGGCGGCGAGGAGGCGGCCGTCGAGGTCTGCAACCGCGCCAGGGTGTTCACGCTCGGGGAGTCCCTGGGCGGTGTCGAGTCCCTGATCGAGCACCCGGGGCGGATGACGCACGCCTCCACGGCCGGCTCGCTCCTGGAGGTGCCCGCCGACCTGGTCCGCCTGTCCGTGGGCATCGAGAACGCCGACGACCTGCTCCAGGACCTCCAGCAGGCCCTCGGCTAGGCCGCGCTCACCAGCCGGTGAGGGGTGGGGTCGTGTCCGACGGCGGCTCCACCCAGGGCCGGGCGGTCGACGCCCAGACCACGAAGGCGACGGCCGCCGCGAGCAGCAGCAGCCACAGCAGCCGACGGGCGGCGGTGCGGCGCCGCAGCATCCGTCCGCCGCGCCGGACGACGTCCGGGTACAGGCCGGGCGGCACCGGGGGCGGTGTCTGCTCCAGCAGCCGCCGTACGGCCGCCTCCCGCTCGGGCAGGTTCACGACGGCGCCACCTCTGCCAGGGCCGGTGCCGGTCCGCGCGGCGGATGCAGCAGGGTCGCCGTCGCGCGGGCGCAGATCGCCCGGACACGCTCGGCGGGCAGGCCGAGCAGGGCGGCCGTCTGCTCCTCGGCGACACCCTCGTACAGCCGCAGGACCAGGATCAGCCGCTCCTGCGGCGACAGGCGCGCGAGCACGCTCCCGGGATCGGGCCGGGCCCGGCCGAGAGCGCCGTACCGGTGCCAGGCCCCGCGCGCGAAGCGGACGGCCAGCTCCTGGCGGGCGCGGTCGTACGGGTCCTCGCCGCGCAGCCGGTCCCAGCGGGCGTACGTGAGGGCCAGGGCCTGGGTCAGCAGGCGCCGCGCGCGGGGGTTGGCCTCCGGGGGCTCCGCGGTGAGCAGGGTGGCGGCATGCAGCAGCCGCCCCGCCGCGCCCGCGACGAACGCCTCGAACTCCCGGGCGCGGCGGGCGTCACGGAACGCCCGCCGTTCTCGCACCGCGCCTCCCGCCTGATGGGGGTGAACCGGAGGGGTCTGTGGGACCTGTGAGGGGACCGGTGGTCCCGGCCGCGTACGGGATGCCAGACCGTGTACGGCGGGGCCCGCTCTCATATGAGGCCAGGTCCGGCCCCGGGGTCAAGGGTCCGGCACACATGCGCACACGCGCGCGTACGGGTACGGGTACGCGGGCGCGTGCGGCAGAGGAGACGGACAAGCGTGCAGGCGAAGAGACGGACGCGCGTGCGGGCGAGGAGGCGGGCGTCCCGTGCGGGCGGCGAGGCGGCGGGATCGGCTCCCGGGCGCTGAGGACGGTCCGCGGCCGGTCGGCGTGCGGAAACGGACGGTACGCGGCGGGAGGGCCGGGGCAAGAGGCGGGCGGGGTGATCACGCCGCCGGTCGGGCAGCGGTCTCCGCCGTCCGGTCGCCGGTCAGGAACCCGGCTGCGGCTCCGCCACCGGGCCGCCCTGCGCCGCCTGGCGGGCGGACAGCGCGCCGTTGAAGCGCGTGAGGAGCGTGCAGAACGCGTCGCGCTCCTCCGGCGCCCAGTCGTGTGTCAGCTCGGCCATCAACTGACGTCTCGACGAGCGGACTTCCTCCAGGCGGGACCCTCCGCGCGGGGAGAGCTGGAGCACCACGGCGCGCCCGTCCTCGGGGTGCGAGGTGCGCTTGACGAGCCCGGTGTCGACGAGCGGCGCCACCTGCCGGGTGACCGTCGAGGAGTCGATCCCCATGCTCGCGGCGAGCGCCTTGACGCCCATCGGGCCTTCCTTGTCGAGGCGGTTGAGCAGCAGGTACGCGGCCCGGTCCATCGAGTTGCGCACCTGCCCCACGCCGCCGAGCCGGGTCTGTTCGGCACGGCGGGCGAACACCGCGACCTCGTGCTGCAGCGTGTCGAGGAGACCGGTGTCACCGACGGTCGTCATGTCCATCGACATTTCAGGTGTTGTGGGCATGGCCGGGGGCTCAATTCATGCGTGGGGTCCTGGGCTGGGGGACAGGGTACGCGGCCGGGACGCGGGTCGTACCGGCGCTGCGCAATCCAGTCTCGCCCGGTGGTCACACGAGGAGCGGCACGCTGTGAACTGCGAGACTGGCGGTCATGAGCTACAGCACGGCTGACTCCTTGCCGACGGTGACCCTGGACGACGTACGCGGGGCGCAGAAGATGCTCTCCGGCGTGTCGCGGGTGACCGCCATGGAGGGCAGCAGGCACCTGTCCCAGCTGGTCGGCGCGCCGGTGCACCTCAAGTGCGAGAACCTCCAGCGGACGGGCTCCTTCAAGCTGCGCGGCGCGTACGTGCGGATCGCGGGCCTGCTCCCCGAGGAGCGCGCCGCCGGGGTCGTCGCCGCGAGCGCGGGCAACCACGCGCAGGGCGTCGCCCTCGCCTCCTCGCTGCTCGGCGTGCGCTCGACGGTGTTCATGCCCTCCGGCGCCCCGCTGCCGAAGGTCGCGGCCACGCGCGAGTACGGCGCGGAGGTGCGGCTGCACGGGCAGGTCGTCGACGAGACGCTGGCCGCCGCCCAGGAGTACGCGGCCGAGACGGGCGCCGTGTTCATCCACCCCTTCGACCACCCCGACATCATCGCCGGGCAGGGCACGGTCGGCCTGGAGATCCTGGAGCAGTGCCCCGAGGTCCGCACGATCGTCGTGGGCATGGGCGGCGGCGGGCTGATCGCCGGGATCGCGACCGCGGTGAAGGCGCTGCGGCCCGACGTACGGATCGTGGGGGTGCAGGCGGCGGGGGCCGCGGCGTACCCGCCCTCACTTGCGGCCGGGCGGCCGACGGTGATCGCGAACCCGGTGACGATGGCCGACGGCATCAGGGTCGGGCGGCCGGGCGACGTGCCGTTCCGGATCGTGCACGACCTGGTGGACGACGTGCGCACGGTCTCGGAGAACCATCTGTCCAGCGCGCTGCTGCTGTGCCTGGAGCGGGCCAAGCTGGTCGTCGAGCCGGCCGGCGCCAGCCCGGTGGCGGCGCTGCTGAGTGAGCCGGGCACCTTCGAGGGCCCGGTCGTCGCGGTGCTCTCCGGTGGCAATGTGGACCCGCTGCTGATCCAGCGCATCCTGCGTCACGGCATGGCCGCCGCGGGCCGCTATCTTGCTGTCACGCTGCGGCTGACCGACCGGCCGGGCGCCCTGGCGACGCTCCTCGGGGTGTTGTCGGTGGCCGACGCCAACGTCCTCGACGTGAGCCACGTACGGACCGACCCGCGGCTCGGACTCACGGAGGTGGAGGTCGAGCTGCACCTGGAGACGAAGGGGCCCGAGCACTGCGCCGAGGTCAACAGGGCGCTGCGCACGGCGGGTTACACGGTCATCGACTGAGGCCGGCACCCGTCGGAACCGGGCCGGAAAAATCTGTTGTGAGACGCGATACATCGCGATATGGTGTGTTCCTCGCCACACCTGTGACCGTACGTCGCGACGTTTTTCGCCCAGGAGGGTGACCTCGCGTCCGTCGAGCGGCGCACACCACGCAAACCTAGGATCTTTCCGTAGGAATTCTCCAACCGTTTTGGGAGACCTCACATGCCAGGCGCCATCTATGCCGAAGGCCTGGTGAAGACCTTCGGCAACGTCAAGGCTCTGGACGGCGTCGATCTCGATGTCCCGGAGGGCACCGTGCTGGGCCTGCTCGGGCCGAACGGCGCGGGCAAGACCACCACCGTCCGCTGTCTGACGACCCTGCTGCGGCCCGACAGCGGCAGGGCACTCGTCGCGGGCATCGACGTGCTCAAGCATCCCGACGCGGTGCGCCGCTCGGTCGGCCTGTCCGGACAGTTCGCCGCGGTCGACGAGTACCTGACCGGCCGGGAGAACCTCCAGATGGTCGGCCAGCTGTACCAGATGCGGGCGAAGCCCGCGAAGGCGCGGGCGGCCGAGCTGCTGGAGCAGTTCCGCCTCGCGGACGCCGCCGACCGCCCCGCCAAGACGTACTCGGGCGGTATGCGCCGCCGGCTCGACCTGGCCGCGGCCCTGGTCGTCTCGCCGCCGGTGATGTTCATGGACGAGCCGACGACCGGCCTCGACCCGCGCAACCGCCAGCAGCTGTGGGAGGTCATCAAGCAGCTGGTCTCCGGGGGTACGACGCTGCTGCTCACCACCCAGTACCTGGAGGAGGCCGACCACCTCGCGCACGACATCTGCGTCGTCGACCAGGGCCGCGTCATCGCCCGCGGCACCTCCGACGAGCTCAAGGCGCAGACCGGCGGCGAGCGGGTCGAGGTCGTGGTGCACGACCGCGAGCACATCGCGACCGCCTCCGAGGTGCTGCGCGGCTTCGGCAAGGGCGAGACCGCGGTCGAGGAGCACACCCGCAAGCTCACCGTCCCGGTGTCCGGCGGTGCCAAGCTCCTCGCCGAGGTCATCCGCGAGCTGGACGCCCGGGGCATCGAGATCGACGACATCGGTCTGCGCCG
The DNA here is from genome assembly GCF_056387915.1 of Streptomyces sp. GLSS-08. Taxonomy (NCBI): domain Bacteria; kingdom Bacillati; phylum Actinomycetota; class Actinomycetes; order Kitasatosporales; family Streptomycetaceae; genus Streptomyces; species Streptomyces sp. GLSS-08. Next base: position 371,765 of record NZ_JBWJAQ010000007.1, on the reverse strand, counting down.
CCCCACCCTGGACGACGTGTTCATCTCACTCACCGGCCATCTCGCCGAGGAGCGGGCGGAGGACGCCGCGCCCGCCGGAGCCGTCAAGAGCCGCAAGCACCCCGAGGAGACCGCCAAGTGAGCGCCGCCACCGACGCCGTGCAGCCCACGGCTCCCAGCAACGCCCTGACCCGGTCCGTGCGGGACTCCCTCGTCATCGCCAGACGCAACCTGATCAGGATGTCCCGCATCCCGGAAATGGTGATCTTCGGGCTCATCCAGCCCGTCATGTTCGTGGTGCTCTTCTCCTACGTGTTCGGCGGTTCCATGCGGATCGGCGGCAGCACCAGCGCCGTCGACTACCGCAACTTCCTGATGGCCGGCATCTTCGCCCAGACGGTCACCTTCGCCACCGCGGGCGCCGGAGCGGGCATCGCGGACGACATGCACAAGGGACTCATCGACCGGTTCCGCTCGCTGCCGATGGCCCGCGGAGCCGTGCTCACCGGGCGTACGCTCGCCGACCTCGTCCAGACCGCGCTCACCCTGCTCGTCCTCGCCGCCGTCGCCCTGCTGGTCGGCTGGCGGGTGGGTTCCGACGGCGACACGAACGCGGCCAGGGTGCTCGGCGCCTTCGCACTGCTGCTGCTCTCCGGGTACGCGTTCACCTGGATCGGCGCCCTCATCGGCCTCTCCGTGCGGACGCCCGAGGCGGCCACCTCCGGCGGCCTGATCTGGCTCTTCCCGGTCACGTTCATCTCGAACGCGTTCGTGGACTCCTCGAACATGACGCCCTGGCTGCGGCACATCGCGGAGTGGAACCCGTTCAGCGCCACCGTCCAGGCCTGCCGGGTGCTCTTCGCCAACCCCGGCCAGTCGCAGTCCGACGCCTGGCCGATGCAGCACCCCGTCCTCGCCTCGGTGATCTACTCCGTCCTGATCATCCTGATCTTCCGCACATTGGCGGTCCGCAAGTACCGGTCCGCCACCGCCTGACCCCGGCGTGACGCACGCATGACGAAGCCCCCGGCGACGGACGCCGGGGGCTTCGTCGAGACCGTGGTCGCCGGGCTCAGCCCTGGTACGGGTGGGCCTTCAGGATCTTCACCGAGGCCCGCTTGCCGTTCGGCAGCTCGTACTCGGCCTGGTCGCCGACCTTCTTGCCGTTCACGCCGGAGCCCAGCGGGGACTGCGGCGAGTACGTCTCGATGTCGGTGCTCGCGTACTCGCGGGAAGCGAGCAGGAACGTCAGGGTGTCGTCCTCGTCACCGTCGAAGGCGATGGTCACGACCATGCCGGGCGCGACCGCACCGTCCGCCGCGGGAGCCTCGCCGACCTTGGCGTTCTCCAGGAGCTGGGTCAGCTGGCGCACTCGGAGCTCCTGCTTGCCCTGCTCCTCCTTCGCCGCGTGGTACCCGCCGTTCTCGCGCAGGTCCCCCTCCTCGCGCGCTGCCGCGATCTTGGCGGCGATCTCCGTGCGCGCGGGACCAGACAGGTACTCCAGCTCGGCCTTGAGCTGGTTGTACGCCTCCTGGGTCAGCCAGGTGACGTTCTCGCTTGTCTGGGTCACAGGTGCTCCTCGTAGGTACTGGGAATACAAAGCATCGCCCTACCCAGAAGAATGTTCCTTCTCGGGTGGGCGAAACCACGAGCCTAACAATTCAACGGCTGAAGGGGGAGGACATATGGCATCAGAATAACGTCGGCGCAGGTCACTGCGGAAACGCCCCGTGCGGGGCGAGCCGTGTCGCCCGAGCGCGCCGGGCAGGACCCGGCTCAGCCGGCGTGACAGCCCAGCAGCTGGGCCGTGGTGCCGCGGGCCGTCGTCCGCAGCGTGACGACCTTGTCGATGCGCGAGGAGTGCCCGCCGAAGCGGAAGTCCGCACGGCCCACCTCGGCACCGTCCGCACTCTGCGAACGCAGCGTGCAGTAACCGCTCGCGTCCGCGTCCTTGCGCACTTCCAGATGCACCTCGACCGCCTCGTCCGAGACGGCACTGAAGGTGATCACCTCGGCGCTGATCCTGCTGCCGCCCACGTAGTAGTACGCGAACCAGCCGACGAGGGCGAGCAGGGCCACGCCCAGCACGGAGCCGATGACCTTGAGCCTGCGGTCGGCGCGCTCGTCCGCGGAGCGGCCGTACCGGCCCTCGGGCAGCCGCGTGCTAGCCGTACTCATGGTCGTCCTCTCGCAGGGGGCCGGAGCGGAAGTCCCGGCAGGGGCTCCCGGGGCCGGGCCCCGGAATTTTTCGCCCCCCTGTTCCGTCACTATAGAAGCCGCCCACCACGCCGATCCACGCCGGGCGCCGACCGACGACTTGACCAGGCGACAGCCGACTGACTGAGGATTGAGTCTTGACTGACCAGCTGCGACTGATGGCCGTGCACGCCCACCCCGACGACGAGTCGAGCAAGGGCGCGGCCACCATGGCGAAGTACGTGTCCGAAGGGGTGGACGTACTGGTCGTGACCTGCACGGGCGGGGAGCGGGGCTCCATCCTCAACCCCAAGCTCCAGGGGGACAAGTACATCGAGGAGCACATCCACGAGGTACGCAAGAAGGAGATGGACGAGGCCCGCGAGATCCTCGGCATCGAGCAGGAGTGGCTCGGCTTCGTCGACTCCGGCCTGCCCGAGGGCGACCCGCTGCCCCCGCTCCCCGAGGGCTGCTTCGCGCTGGAGGACGTCGACAAGGCCGCCGGCGAGCTGGTGAAGCAGATCCGCTCGTTCCGTCCGCAGGTGATCACCACGTACGACGAGAACGGCGGGTACCCGCACCCCGACCACATCATGACCCACACGATCTCGATGGTGGCGTTCGAGGGCGCGGCCGACACCGAGAAGTACCCGGAGTCGGAGTTCGGCCCGGCGTACCAGCCGCAGAAGCTCTACTACAACCAGGGCTTCAACCGCCCGCGCACCGAGGCGCTGCACCAGGCCATGCTGGACCGCGGCCTGGAGTCGCCGTACGGGGACTGGCTGAAGCGCTGGTCGGAGTTCGAGCGCGTCGAGCGCACGCTGACCACGCACATCCCCTGCGCGGAGTTCTTCGAGATCCGGGACAAGGCACTGATCGCGCACGCCACGCAGATCGACCCCGACGGCGGCTGGTTCAAGGTCCCCATGGAGCTCCAGAAGGCGGTCTGGCCGACCGAGGAGTACGAGCTGGCCAAGTCCCTCGTCGATACGTCCCTCCCCGAGGACGACCTCTTTGCGGGCATCCGCGACAATGCCTGACATGAGCGCAAGCGCAAGCCTGGCAATGACGAACCTCGTCTCCCTCGCCAAGGAGGTCGACGAGAACAAGGTCACCCCCGGCGTCCTCGGCTTCATCGTGTTCGCGGTGATGGCCCTGGCCGTCTGGGGCCTGATGAAGTCGATGAACCGCCAATTGCGGAAGGTCGACTTCGAGGACCCGGAGACGGCGGAGACCCCCGCCGGCCAGGCGCCCCCCGGCGCCTCCGCCGCCGGGCCCCGGCAGGGCTGAGACCACCCGCCGCCCGTCGGCCCGTCCGCACCCTCCGTCCCCCTCCGGCGCGGGAGAGGGACGGCACGGTGCCGCCGGGCTACCGGCGCGTCGTCACCGGTACGCCCATCACCTCGCGGGCGTGCCGGTCGGGGACCATGCCCAGCCGCCAGGCCTGCCAGCCCGCCTCCAGGCTGACGCCCCGCTCCAGCAGCAGCTGGTACGCCTCGACGTACTCGTCCAGCTTTTCGTCCCGGGCGGGATGCCGTGAGCGGGACAGCTGGGCCAGCTCCTCCTGCGCCACCGCGCTGCCGATCTCGGATCCGCCCGGCGCCCCGTAGGGCAGCAGCGTGCAGCGCAGGAACCGGGCCCAGTCCTCGCCGCGGCGGTCGCCGTACGACGTGAACAGACCGATCGCCTCGTCGCACAGGGACAGCGCCTGCGGAGTCCGGGCGTTGCCCGCGTCCACCACCGCCAGCTCCAGACACGTCCACGCCTCGCCGTGGGCCACCCCGATGCGATGGAAGTCCGCGCGGGCGTCCACCAGAAGCTGCCGCGCGAAGCCCGAGTTCCGCAGGGAGCCGGTCTGGGCGGCCCGCTGGTCGCGGGTCACCCGCGCCGAGTGATGACGGGCGCAGGCCAGGCCGTACACGTCCCGCATCCGGGAGAACATCGTGCGGGACCGCTCCAGCTCACGCACGGCCTGATCCAGATCCCCCGTCTCCTCCAGCGCCTGGCCCAGGTAGTACACCGTCCACGCCTCGCCGCGCGCGTCCTCGTTGTCCCGGTGGCGCGAGGCCGCCTGCCGCAGACCGTCGACCGCGGACGAGGAAGCACCGCCGACGAGCCGGGCGCGGGCCAGCTGCGTCAGCGCCCACGCCTCACCGCGGCCGTCGCGCGTACGGACGTACAGGTCCAGCGCCTCCCGCAGCTCCCGCTCGGCGCGCGGAACGTCGCCCATGCGCAGCCACAGCTGACCGAGCTGGAAGTGCGCCCACGCCTCGCCGTGCACCGACTCGCTCTCCCGGTGCAGCACCAGCGCCTCGGTGAGCAGGTCCAGCGCTGCGGACAGCCGGGCGCGGTCGCGTTCCACCGCCGCCAGGGCGTGCATCGTCCACGCCCGGTCACCCGCCAGCTCCGGCGCGGCCTGGAGATCCATGGCCTCCTGGAGCCGCGCCGCCGCCTCCGTCAGATTGCCCTGGTGGTGCAGCGTGATCCCCAGGGAGCAGAGCGCGCGGGCCGCACCCGCGTCGTGATGCGCCTCGAAGTACAGGTCCACGACCGAGGACAGCGTCGTCCGCGCCTTGTCCAGCTCACCGAGCTGACGGGCCGCGATACCCGTGCGCCACTGCGCCGAGCGCACCAGCAGCCCCTGGTCCACTGCCTGGGTCAGCTCGCTGATCTCGCCCAGGCGGTACAGGTCACCGCGCAGCAGGCAGTAGTCGCACAGCGCGCCCAGCAGATTGAGCACGGCCGCCTGGTTCACGCCCTCCGCGTGGCGCAGCGTCGCCGTGATGAAGCTCGACTCGTCGTCCAGCCAGCGCAGCGCCGCGTCGAGCGAGGTGAAGCCGTGCGGGCCGACCGCACTGGAATGGAACGCGGAGTCCGCACGCGTCGACGTCTTCCCGTCGACCAGGCGGATCACCGAGTCGGCCAGCTCCCCGTAGTTCACGATCAGCCGCTCCTGCGCCGCCGTCCGCTCGGCCGGATCCTCCTCGTCCAGCAGACGCGCCTGCGCGAAATTCCGCACGACGTCGTGCAGGCGGTAGCGGCTGCCGCGCACGTGCCCGATCAGGCCCGCCCGCGTGAGCGCGGCCAGCTGACGGGTCGCGTCCTGCTCGTCCGTCGCGAGCAGTGACGCCGCCGCGGCCGCGCCCAGCGAGGCACGCCCCGCCAGCGCCAGCCGCCGCAGCAGCCGCCTGGCCGTCTCCGGCTGGTCGGTGTAGCGCAGCCACAGGACCCGCTCGACCGGCTCGACCGGACCGTACGCCCCGAGGTCCGTGGCCAGCTGGCGCGCGGTGCGCGGACCGAGGGAGGAGCCCGCGATGCGCAGCGCCAGCGGCAGGCCGCCGCACAGCTCCCGGACGCGGTCGCAGGACTCGGCGTCGTACGGCCCCGACGGGTCCTGCGCCGCCGCGTTCAGCAGTTCCTCGGCGCTGCCGGCCTCCAGCGCCTCCAGCGGGAGATGGTGCACCCAGGCGGCCAGATCCGCGGGCAGCGTGAGGGGGGTGCGGGCGGTGACCAGCACCAGGCTGTCCGACCGCTCCGGGACCAGGGTGCGGACCTGTTCGGCGTCGGACGCGTCGTCCAGCACGATCGTGACCGGCAGCCCCGTCAGATGCTGGTGGTACAGCTCGCTCAGCCGTCTCACCTGCTGGTCCGCCGAAGACCGCTCCCGGAACAGCAGCTGCTCGCGCGGCGCCCCCAGCCGGTTCAGCAGATGCAGCAGCGCGTCGCGCGTGGACAGCGGTGACTCCTCCCCGCTGTCGCCCCGCAGGTCCACCACGCACGCGCCCCGGAACTGGTCCCTGAGCTCGTGCGCCACCCGCACCGCCAGGGTGCTGCGGCCGGAGCCGGGGGCGCCGTGCAGCACCACGACCGTCGGCTTGGTCTCCGTACTCGCCCGGGCCGCGTGCACCCACTGCGCCACCCGCGAAAGCTCCTGCCTGCGCCCGGTGAACACCGGGTCCCGCTCCGGCAGTTGAGCGAAGGACTGGTCCAGGACCGTGCGCCTGCGGGCGGCGGCGCTCTTGTCCGTGCGCCGCAGCTGCGGCGCCCCCTGCTTGGCCCCGGCGGACGCGCTGAGCACCCGCTGCTGGTCGAGAAAGGGCCGGATCCCGCGTATCTCCAGGGCGGTCAGCCACTGCAGACGCAGCTGTTCGGCGCCGCCCGGCTGGTTCCGGGCGCCCGCGCTGCGGCTCGCCGCGGGCAGATGCGAGGCGGTCACCTTCGCCACGGTGACCGCCGCCCCGGCCGCGCCTGCCACGGCCCCGGCGCCCAGGGCGGTCCCCGCGCCGGTACCCAGCGCCAGGTCGGCGACGCAGGCCGCCAGCGCGGCGACGCCCGCGACGAGCACCGCCGAGCCGGCGCCCGCCCGGGCGTACCGCTGCCCGAAGGTCGACCCGTCCGCCGCCGCCTCGTCGAGCGCGCGGGTGTACGCCTCGTACTCCTCCGCGGCCGTCCGGGCCATGGCGTCCAGCTCACCGCGCGCCCGCGACAGCAGCACGGCTCCGTCGGTGCGCCCGCCCGACCGCCGCACCTCCTCCTCCACGGCACGGCTCAACAGCCGCTCGGCCTCCGCCCGATGGCTGTCCCGCATCTGATGTCCCCCTCCGGCGGCAACTCCTGTGCGTATGAGTGTCCTTGGTACGGGGCGGGAGCGACAGGGGACCGATCACCGGATCCGCTCGATCGCGGTGAGCTGGAGGCCACTCGATCATTTGTGTGACTGTCGAGCGAATTGCTGACATGCCGAAATGCCGGAATGTCCGACGGGGCAGCGGGGTGACACGGTCGTCGAACCGTTCAGTCGCCGCCCTCCGGCCGCTGGGTCGCCCGCTCGGCATCAGCGGTGGCGCGGCCGGTCGCGGCGAGGAGGGCGAGCAGCGCGAGTACGGCGAGCAGGATGATGACCAGCAGCAGGATGGTCAGGGCCGTCGGGTGGTTCCAGAGCGCGAAGAGCAGGGCCACGATCAGCAGGGCGGCCACGGCGATCCACCGGCGGTGGGCCTGGGTCCAGGTCCCCACCCGGCCGGTGCGGACCTGGCGGGCGTAGGCCCACTGCGCCGCGGAGCCGGCCGCGCGTTCGGAGGTACCCCGGACAGCGCGCGGGAGTCGTCCGGGGCCGATCAGGTAGGCGCCGAGCGCGACGACCGCACCGAGCACGATCGCCGTGCGCAGGCTGACCCGCAGGAAGTGCACCAGGGTGTCGAAGACGGCTGCCGCGGCGGCTTCCGACTGGACCTGGGGCGGGAGGTGGTCCAGGTAGTAACGGCGGGCGACGATGAGGACGACGGCCACGACCAGGCAGGCGAAGGCGGCGCCGAGAGCCGTACGGGCCAGGGCGCGGCGGCGTCGGTGTGCCAGCAGCACGCCGGCCGCGCCGATCACCACGACGAGTACGGGAAGCCAGTTCCCGACCACGTCCAGCAAATGAGCGCCCTTGCGGATCTTCTCCAACTGGTCGGACTGGAAGAGGACCATCTGCTTGTCGACCTCGGGGATCTTGGCGGCCGGGGACAGCCCGGCGTCCACGAGCGCCTGTTTGACCTGGTCGACGGCTTCGCCGACGTCGAGGGTGACCGTCCCGTCGTCCACGCCCACGGCGCCGCGGCCCTCGCCGGTGAGCGCGTGCACGACGGAGGTGTGGGCGGCCCGGTTGGCGTTCGTCCAGATCCGCTCGAAGCGGTCGCTCCGCACGAAGCGGGTCGCGACCTTCTCGACCGTGCTGTTGACCGCGGAGTCGAGCTGTGGGCCCAGTCCCTCCACGGCCTGTGCGGCGCGGGTCGGCAGCCCCTGTGACCGCAGCCACGCGGCGATGTCCGAGGCTGCTTGACTGCCGTCCACCTGGACATCCGCGGCATGGGTGATGCGTCTGACCGCCGCGGCCTCGATCGCGGGATCCGAGGCCAGCGGTGAGACCGTCTCCACGTATCGGTCGGTGTCCAGCGCGATGTCGTGCACCCACACCGTGAGAAGCGCGACCGGCACGAGGACGCAGGTGAGCACGATGAGCACCGCCGAGGCGGTCTTCCGCATGATCCGCGGGGCCGAGCCGTGCGCCGGCCCGCTCTCCTTCGCGTCACCCCCGCCCGCCTCCGGGACGGCAGCAGGCTCGGGCGGCTGGTGCGAGCTGGTCATGGGTGCTCCGGGGCTCCTGGGGGGTTGGCCTGCCTCCATTTCCGCCGCTTCCCGCCCGGACGGCCCGCCCTGGTGGGCCGTACGGGCGAGACGCGCTCACCCCCCGGGGCCGGCCGCCTCCGGACATCCTCACGGCCGGGCGGCCGGGGCCCTGCGAACGGTGCGGCTCCGGCGCGTCCATGCGCGGAAGCCGGATGGGTTCTAGGGTTGAGGAGAAGTCCCGAGCTCGCGGAACTCCGTCCCTTCCGCCTCGTACATCCCTCGGTTCCGAAACCCACCAGAAGGGCATGCGACATGTCCACTGCGTCCGAAACCCCTGTCCTGGACACCCTCGCCGCCATGACGGCCGACTCGTTGGAGCGATGCGGGCTGGCCCCGGACATGCTCATCCTGACGCGCATCGCGGCACTCGTCGCCTCCGATGCCCCACCCGCCTCCTACGCGGCCCATATCAACCCCGCTCTCGACGCCGGCCTGACCGCCGACCGACTGCAGGACGTCCTGGTCGCCATCGCGCCCATCGTGGGCACCGCCCGCGTCATGACGGCAGCGGGCAACATCGCCACCGCACTCGGCATCGCGATCGCCGTGGCCGATGCCGAGATCGGGTCCCAGGGCTGAGAGCGGACGCCCGCCCGGCGTCGAGTCACGGACGGGGCGTCGGGGCCGGGGTCCGGGAGCCACGTGTGTTCCGGGGCCCCGTTTCCCGGGGCAGGAGGGCTGAGCGCGTCCGACGCCTCACCGTAGATGTCGAGCTGAGCTGGCCGGACGCCGCGTTGCCCGCGCGGATCGGACGAGACCCCAGATAACCCTCCAGGTGGTTCAGGGTCTCTTCGGTCAGGTGGGGGTCACCGTCCACCCGGTGCATGATCTGCAGAGGTCCGCCGAGGCCGTGTCCTTGGTCTCGATGCGCTCGCGCAGCCAGCGGCGGAAGGCCTGCGCCTACTCGTGGAAGCCCAGGTCGATCAGCGCCCTGACGGACAGCGACGCGTCACGGGTCACGGATCCACGTGTAGCGGTAGTCCCAGTTGCGCTCACCACCGATCTGCTCCGGCAGCCCCATGGTGGCGGCGGCGATGAGCGAAGGTGCGGCACGTCTCAAGCGTGTCGGCGACCCCTTGCAGGGAGGGGCGGGGTGGGGCGGGATCGCCGCTTGCCGTGCTGGTCAGCACTACCGCGGCCGCCTGGCCGGCGAACAGGGTGAAGCGGGCGGTGATGTCGTTGCCGGTCCGCGAGGAGCGCGACACCGGTGGTGGACTGCAGGTGCAGGTCCGTCCCCGGGCCGCGGAAGAGCACGGAGTGTGTTCGCCGGTGCCACGGCTGCCGCCTCACCCGGCGCGGGTGAACCGGAGCGGTCGCACCGCGTCGTGCCCACGACTCCGGCCGCGGGCACAGCCGTGGTGCTGGTGGTACTGCTCGTCGCGCCGGCCGTCGCAGGAAGGGGCCACCCGGGCTCGGTCCCCTCCCCGGCGACGCCTCCGCCGCGACCGCGGCGGTCCACGGCAGGGACACGAGGGCTGGTGAACGGGCCGGTGCCGCGGTGCGCCGCGCGCCTGGGCAGGAGCACTGACATGCTGGGGGAAGAGAGTGCTGCCCGTGACGTGGTCCTGACGGACAGGGGTGGTGAGCGCCATAGCCGAGACCTACGAGGACGACCGAGGGCCGTCCGTTCCGATCGTTCCTGCCGTACCGTGCGCCGATCCCCTCGGAGACCCGTTTCTGCGTACCAGGTTCGCCCTCCCGGCGAGGCCCGCCACGTTCCTGCGGCGGCAGCGGCTCGTCGACCATCTCGACCAGGCTCTTGGGACACCGCTGACGCTGCTCAACGGGCCGGCCGGAGCCGGCAAGACCCTGCTGGCCGCCGACTGGGCCGACGGACTGCGGCCACCGGTCGCCTGGCTCACCGTTGAAGAGGGGGACCGGCGTCCCGGAGTGTTCTGGGCGTACGTCGTTCAGGCCCTGCGCGCCTGCGGTGCGCTGCCGCCCGGCCCGGTCGTGTTCCCGGCGGACGCGTCCCGGGTGGATGGCAGGCTTCTGGCCGCGCTCGCCGCCGAGCTGAACGATTGCGGTCGGCCCGTGGTCCTCGTGCTCGACGAGTACGACCGCGTGACCGCTCCGGAGGTCGCGGAGCAGCTGGAGTTCGTCCTGCACCACGCCGGACGGGGACTGCACCTCGTCATCGTCACCCGCACCGAAGCGCTGCTTCCGCTGCACCGTTACCGGGCGGCCGGCCAGCTGACGGAGATTCGCGCCGCCGGGCTGGCCTTCACCCCCGAGGAGGCCGTCGTGCTGCTGGAGCTGCACGGTCTGAGCCTTCCGGTCCACGCCGCGCGGGCCCTGGTGGACCGCACGCGGGGCTGGGCCGCCGGCTTGCGCCTGTCCGCCCTGGCCGCTCGGGAGAGCGCCGACCCGGAGGCCTACCTGAAGGAGTTCGAGGCGGACCGGAGTACCATCGCGGACTTCCTGCTGGCCGAGGTCCTCAACAGGCAGACGGAGGAGACACAGGACCTGCTGCTGCGGGTCAGCGTCCTGGAGCGTTTCTGTCCCGAGCTGGCCAACGCGCTGACCGGCCGGACCGACGCCGAGCCGCTTCTCGCCGGGCTGCACCGCGCGAACGCGTTCGCCGAGCACCTCGGGCGCTCGTGGTACCGCCTCCACCCGCTGTTCGGGGAGATACTCCGGGCCCATCTGCGCGAGCGCCTGCCCGGGCTGGAGCCGGAACTCCACCGGCGGGCCGCGCGATGGCTGCGTCGTTCCGGATTCCTGCCGGAGACACTCGCCCACGGCGCCGCCGCGGGCGACTGGGACTTCGCCGCCGGTGCCCTCATGGACGACCTGGCGATCGGCCAGCTCTTCACCGGCCTGCGCTCGGGCGACCTGGCCGAGTTGTTCTCCCACATGGGGCCCGAGGCCAGGAGCCCCGCCACGGACCTCGTGCGTGCGGCCCGCGACCTGGCCCGGTGCGACGTCGACCGGGGTCTGGCCCGCCTGCGCCGCGCCGAGGAGCGGCTGGCCCCCGAAGCGTTCGAACCGGCGCCCGACGTGACGCCCGACCGGGCGGCCGCCCGGCTGTGCTGCGCACTGCTGGAGGCCCTGGCCGCCCGGCTGACCGGATGTGCCCCACGGGCCGAGAAGGCCGCCCGAGCGGCCGATGAGCTGCGGAGGGAAGTCCCGGCGCAGCTCCTGGCGGAGCATCCCGAACTCCCCGCCCTGCTGCTGACCCACGTGGGATCGGCGCTTCTGTGGGCGGGGCGTTTCGAGGAGGCGCGCGCTGCTCTGACCACCGTGGCCGGCGCTCCCGGCGACGACGCCACCCTGCTGCCCCGGGAGGAGTCGATGGGGCACCTCGCGCTGCTGGACTACCTCAACGGCTGGCTCGGGCGGGCGGAGCGCAGGGCCCTGGCGGCGGTGTCCGAGACGGAGCGGGTCGGTCTGCCCCAGCCGTCCGGCTGCTGCCTCGGACGGCTGGTCCTGGCCGCCGTGGCCGTCGACCGCCATGAGCTGGACCGGGCCCAGGCCCTCCTCGACGAGACGGCCCGGCTCCCGTCGGAAGCGCGGGATCCGGTGCCGGCGGCGGGGCGAGCCCTCGCCACGGCTCGCCTGCTGCTGGTCAGGGGCAAGACACGAGCCGCCGTCGAGGCGGCGCATGCGGACGTCTCCGCCGCTGTGGCCTCCCCTTGGGCGGCAGGCCATGAGGCGCTCGTCGCCTCCGCCGTCCACCTGGCCGAAGGACGGCCGGACGAAGCCGCCGAGATGCTCAAGGACGTGTCGGGTGACCAGCCGGCGTGTGCGGTGGAGGCCGCGGCGATCCAGCTCGCCGCAGGTCGTCCCGAGGCGGCCATGGACCTGCTCGACAGCATCCACACCCGGGGCAGGACGGGTCCGGCGGTGACCGTGAGGGCAGCGCTGGTGAGGGCTCAGGCCGCGGAGCGGGCGGGAGACACCACCACCGCCCGCAGGCTCGTGGCGCAGGCGCTCCTCGACGCCCGTCGGGAGCGGCTGCGGCGTCCGTTCCTCGATGCCGGAACGTGGATCCGGCCTCTCCTGGCCACGGCTCCGCTGCACGAACTGGCAGCGGGCTGGCTCACGCCCGGCCCGCCGCGACGCGGGGAGCAGCCCGGCCCACAACCCCCGCCCCCCGTCGCGGTGGAGCTCAGCGGACGCGAGCGCGAGGTCCTGGAGCGGCTGGCCCGGATGATGTCGACGGAGGAGATCGCCGCCGACCTCTACGTGTCGGTGAACACGGTGAAAACCCACCTCAAGAGCGTGTACCGGAAGCTGGCGGTGAACCGGAGAAACGACGCGGTGCGCCGCGCGCGCGACCTCGGGATCCTGTGAACGCACGTCATGAGTGCGGTCGGCGCCCCGCCGGCAGGACATCACGGGACCCAGCCCCTCCCCCGTGGCGGGTGAGGCGGGAAGCGCGTGCTTCGGATGCGATGGGAGGGGCGGCAGGCGTGTGCCGGCCGCCGCCCCGGCCGGCGTCCGTGGGTTACCGGGCAGACTGAGCGAGGTGGACAGGGTGAAGCACTGGCGGGCTCTGATCGTCCTGGGTACTGCCCAGTTCCTGATGGTCTGGACACCTCCGTCATGAACGTGTCCATCAGCCAGCTGGTCGAGGACTTCGACACGGAGGTCACTGCCATCCAGGCCGTCATCACTCTGTACGCACTGGTCATGGCGGCCTTCATGATCATCGGCGGCAGGTTCGGGGACATCCTGGGGCGGCGCCGCATGTTCCTGCTGGGGCTCGTCGTCTACGGCGCCGGGTCGGCCCTGACCGCCGTGGCGCCCACGCTGGGGGTCCTCACCCTGGGCTGGTCGGTCATCGAGGGACTCGGAGCCGCCATGGTGCTGCCTGCCATGGCCGCCCTCGTCGCGGAGTCGTACCGCGGGCGGGACCGAGCCGTCGCCTACTCCGTCATCGGCGGGCTCGCCGGCGCGGGGATCGCGGTCGGCCCGCTGCTGGGCGGCTGGGTGACGACGTACCTCAGCTGGCGGCTGGTCTTCGCGGGCGAGGTCGTGGTCGTCGTGGCCGTCCTGCTGTGCCGGCGCGTGATCACGACGCCCGCCCCGACCGGTCGGCGTCCCCGGCTGGACTGGGTCGGCGCGGTACTCTCCGCGACCGGACTGGGGCTCTGCGTGCTCGGGGTGCTGCAGAGCAGCACCTGGGGATGGGTTCAGCCGCGCAACCCTCCCTTCACCGTCCTCGGCTTCGCCCCGACGCTGTTCGTCGTCGGCGCGGGGGCAACCGTCCTGGCCGTCTTCCGGTACTGGGAGCGGCGGCGCGACGAACAGGGCGCCGACCCCCTCGTGCATCTGTCCCTGCTGGGCAGGCCCGTCCTGCGGTCCGGCCTGCTGACCCTGCTGAGCCAGAACCTCATCCTGCTGGGGCTGTTCTTCACCATCCCGCTGTACCTCCAGGTGGTTCAGGGGTTCAACGCGTTCGAAACGGGCCTGCGCCTGCTCCCCGTGTCCGTCACCATGCTCGTGACCTCCCTGTCCGCGTCGGCGCTCGGCCGGCTGTGGGGGCCGCGCAGGGTGGTCCGGCTTGCCCTGGTGACCCTGGCGGCGGCCATCGCGTGGCTGCTGGCCACCATCGACCCGGTCATCGACGACGCGCAGTTCGCCGGCCATGGCCCTGCTGGGCGTGGGCGTCGGCCTGCTCGCCTCGCAGCTGGGAAACGTCGTCCAGTCCAGCGTCGGCGAGCAGGAACGCAGTGAGGCCGGGGGGCTCCAGTTCACGGCACAGAATCTGGGCTCGGCGCTGGGTACCGCCCTCATCGGGTCGATCCTCATCGGTGCGCTGGCCCACGCCTTCACCACGCAGGTGGCGGACAACCCCCGGCTGTCCGCACAAACCCGTGATCAGGTCGGTGTCGCCCTCGAGGCCGGGATCACGTTCGTCCCCACCGATCAGGTGCGCTCGGCGGCCGAGCGGGCCGGCCTGCCGCCGTCCGAGGCCGACGCCGTCGCGGACTCCTACGCCGCCGCGCAGCTGAACGGCCTGAAGGCGGCGATCCTGGCCACGGGCGGCATCGCTCTCGCCAGTTTCCTGGTCACGCCGCACCTGCCGATCGCCCGGGCCGGCGGGCCGCGGCAGCCGGACGCCGAAGCCCCTGCCGGAGCGGCCGGATCGACGCGCTGAGAAGTGAGGGAGTCACCCATGCCCATGACCAGAGCCACGACCGGCCCGGCCACGCCCCGCGGGGCGCACCGTGCCGAACGTCGGGCCCGCGCGGACTACACGGGCGGCGTCTACGGATCCATGCTGGCGGCCTCCGTGGTGATCGGCGCGGGCTCCCTGGGCTCGTTCCCCCGCACCGAGCTGGTGCTGCTGCTGTTGCTCACCGGAGTGGTGTTCTGGATCGCGCACGTGCATGCCCAGCTGTTCGGGGCGCGCCTGGCACAACAGGCTCTCAACCGCCGGGTCGTGCTGCACGTGTGCCTTGACGAGTGACCGATCGTCAAGGCCGCCGTCCCGCCGGCCGTCGCGGTGGCGGTCAGCCCGCTCCTGGGGCTGGACGTGCGGGGTGCCCTCTGGCTGGCTCTGTGCGTCGCGGTGGCCGGCCAGGTGGGCTGGTCCGTGGCCGCGGCACGCCGCGCCGGTGCTTCGCCGCGACTCATGGCCGCCACCGCGACGGTCAACCTGCTGCTCGGCCTACTGATCATCGCTCTCAAGATCCTTCTGACGCACTGATCCGTGTCGTCGGTCGCCGGGCGCCGGTCACCTGTACCGGGTGAGGTCCGACGGAGCACGGAGGCGCACGGTCGCAGGGAAGGGCGCCGTCCGCCTGGCCGAAGCAGTCCACGGAAGGACAGCTCGTGCGCTACGAGATCCGAGTCGAGGGACACCTGTCGGAAACGCTGGCCAAGGCGTTTCCGGAGCTGGGCCACGTGGTGATGTCCGGCCAGACCATCCTGTTCGGCCCCGTCGTGGACGAAGCGCACCTCTACGGACTGCTGGCACGCTGTCAGTCACTGGGACTGCGGGTCCTGGAGATGCGCCAGCTGCCGGAGTGACGGGACGGGACGGGACTGGGCGTGGTCCCTCCGGGCGAACTCGGATCGCTCATCCCGTGTCTTCTCATTGCGTCCGGCCGGAAGGTGGACGGGCCGAGCGCCGGGGACGCGCACCTCACTGCCACGGCGGCGTGGACCGATCACCCGTGGTGGGTGAGCCGGTCACCGAGCGGCAGGCGTGACCCTGGAGCCGTCAGACGTTCGCACACCACCCCCTTGACCCCGCCCCGTCGGCCTCGGAGGCGACGGCGGGGTCACGCGAGGAGGAGCCATGACCATGTCGCCCGGCCCGGCATCGCGCACAGGACACGAACACGAGCCCGACGGGGCGGTCCCCGGCCACACGGGCGACTCCGCGTACATGCTCGCGCGGCTCGGCCGTTCATGGACCTGGCTCCTGGGGTCGGCCGTCGCGACGCTGGTGCCGGGCGTCCTGATCCTGGTCTGGCCGGAGGCGACACTGCACGTCCTGGCGGTCCTCATCGGCCTGTACCTGCTGGTGACCGGGGCGTTCCGGTTCGTGGCCGTCTTCGCGCGGGAGGGGCACGAACGGCTCCCGGGGCTGCTCCTGGCAGTGCTGTACGTCCTGGCCGGGGTGCTGTGCCTGCGGAACCCGCTGCAGACGATCGCCGCGCTCTCGCTGATCACCGGGGTCGTCTGGCTCGTGTCCGGCATCCTCACCCTCTACGCGGCCATCTCCGTCGAGGACCTGCCGCACCGTGGCGTCGTCTCGGCCGTCGCCGTACTCGGCATCGCCGCGGGGATCGTCGTGCTCGCCCTGCCCGCCGAGTCGGCCCACGCCCTGACCCGGCTGCTCGGTCTGTGGCTCGTCCTGCTCGGCCTGGCCGAGGCGGTGGTCGCCCTCGCGTGGCGGGCCGCGCTCCGCAAGGCGTACACGACCGGGCCGCACGCCCCCGCCCCGACGGCCTGACACCGCGCGCGCCGCTCCGCCGCGACTGCCTCCACGACCGTCGTCCCGATCGGCGACCGCCGCGGGCCACCGGCGCATGCGGAGAGGAGATCCGATGAACCCGGCCGCACCCCCGCCGGACTCCGGCGAAGACGTCAACCGGCACCGGTACGGGGAGACCGTCGCGCCGCCGGCGTCCGAGCCGCCCGTGCTCCTCGCGGCGGCCGACCAGGCGACGGGACGGGCGGCTCCGTGAGTCATGGTCGGGAAACCCCGCAGCCCGGGGCGCTCCGGGTGCGTGTGCCACGCCGCCGCCCCGGCACACCACGGGCGGCCGGGGCGACGGCCGACTGGCCGCGCGTGGCACGGCTGGCGCCGGCCCGCCACGAACCAGGTCGGAAAAGGCACGAGCTTCCCGGCCCGGGGCTGGGTCGTGGCGGCCCCGACAGCTGATGCGAGCAGGCCGTCGCCCCGCGCCGACCCGTTCGCCGCCTGCATCCGTGGCGTGTGGGCGGGGGCTTCCCGGGTGCGCGAGGATTGGGGCATGCCCAATCGACTCACGCACGCCACGTCCCCGTATCTGCTCCAGCACGCCGACAACCCGGTCGACTGGTGGCCCTGGTCGGCCGAGGCTTTCGACGAGGCGCGCAGGCGCAACGTGCCCGTCCTGCTCAGCGTGGGGTACAGCAGCTGCCACTGGTGCCACGTCATGGCGCACGAGTCCTTCGAGGACGAGGCGACGGCCGCCTACCTGAACGAGCACTTCGTGAGTGTGAAGGTGGACCGCGAGGAGCGACCGGACGTCGACGCCGTGTACATGGAGGCGGTGCAGGCGGCCACCGGGCAGGGTGGCTGGCCCATGACGGTCTTCCTCACCCCCGACGCGGAACCCTTCTACTTCGGCACCTACTTCCCGCCCGAGCCCCGCCACGGGATGCCCGGCTTCGGTCAGGTTCTGGAGGGCGTGCGCGGTGCCTGGACCGACCGTCACGCCGAGGTCGCCGAGGTCGCGGGAAAGATCGTGCGGGATCTCGCGGGCCGGGAGCTGGACTACGGCGGCACCGGGGCGCCGGGCGAGGAGGAACTGGCCGGTGCCCTGCTCGGGCTGACCCGGGAGTACGACGAGCAGCGCGGCGGCTTCGGCGGAGCGCCCAAGTTCCCGCAGTCCATGGTGATCGAGTTCCTGCTGCGCCATCACGCCCGCACCGGTTCCGAGGGCGCCCTGCAGATGGCGCGGGACACCTGCGAGCAGATGGCCAGGGGCGGCATCTACGACCAGCTCGGCGGCGGGTTCGCCCGCTACTCGGTGGACCGCGACTGGATCGTCCCGCACTTCGAAAAGATGCTCTATGACAACGCCCTGCTGTGCCGTGTCTACGCGCACCTGTGGCGTTCCACCGGGTCCGGTTTCGCCCGGCGCGTCGCGCTGGAGACCGCCGACTTCATGGTGCGCGAACTGCGTACCGCCGAGGGCGGCTTCGCCTCCGCGCTCGATGCGGACAGCGACGACGGGACCGGCAGGCACGTCGAGGGCGCGTACTACGTGTGGACGCCGGAGCAGCTCCGCGACGTCCTCGGGGACGACGCGGAACTGGCCGCGCGGTACTTCGGCGTGACCGAGGAGGGCACCTTCGAGGAGGGCGCCTCGGTCCTGCGACTCCCGCAGCAGGACGAGGTGTTCGACGCGGAGCGGATCGCGTCGGTCCGGGAGCGGCTGCTCGCCGCCCGGTCGCGGCGTCCGGCTCCCGGCCGCGACGACAAGGTGGTCGCCGCGTGGAACGGCCTGGCGGTCGCCGCGCTCGCGGAGACCGGCGCCTACTTCGGGCGTCCCGACCTGGTGGAGGCCGCGATCGGCGCCGCCGACCTCCTCGTACGGCTGCACCTCGACGACCGTGCCCGGCTGGCGCGGACCAGCAGGGACGGCCGGCCCGGTGCGCACGCCGGGGTGCTGGAGGACTACGCGGACGTCGCCGAGGGCTTCCTCGCGCTGGCGTCGGTCACCGGCGAGGGGGTCTGGCTGGAGTTCGCCGGGTTCCTGCTCGACCACGTTCTCGCGCAGTTCGCCGACGCCGAGTCGGGCGCCCTGTTCGACACCGCGGCCGACGCGGAGCGTCTGATCCGCCGCCCGCAGGACCCCACCGACAACGCCACGCCCTCCGGCTGGAGCGCGGCGGCCGGAGCCCTGCTGTCGTACGCGGCGCAGACCGGTGCCGAGCCCCACCGCACCGCGGCGGAGCGGGCGTTGGGTGTGGTGAGGACGCTCGGGCCGCGCGCCCCGCGCTTCGTGGGCTGGGGTCTCTCGGTGGCGGAGGCGCTGCTCGACGGGCCCCGCGAGGTCGCGGTCGTCGGCCCGGCGGACGCCGAGGCGACGAGGGCCCTGCACCGTGCGGCTCTTCTGGGGACGGCGCCGGGGGCGGTGGTCGCCGTGGGGGCTCCGGGCAGTGACGAACTGCCGCTGCTGGCGGACCGGCGGCTCCTGGACGGTGAACCGGCCGCGTACGTCTGCCGCAACTTCACCTGTGACGCTCCGACGTCCGACGTCGCGCGGCTCCGGGAGGCGCTGGGCAGCGCGGTCTCTGACTGAAACAGGCGGTCTGGACCGGTAACTTCCGACGTAGTCGCATACATGCGCTTACTCGACCTGGCGTTCCGAAACACTCTATTTATCTGAACAGCGTACGGGCTTCACAGTTCCCCCCTAGTCTCCTCACGGTGACGCGACGGTTGATGGCACCCCGTCGCGACAGGGGTTTGGGGATCTGGGGGGATCTGTTGCTCACGTCTGTCTTCATCGCTGCCGTTTCACTGGCTCTGTTCTGGATGGCCGCCTTCACTCTGTGGTGGCAGATGCACGCGTGGCGTACGCCCGAGGTGCTCGCTTCCACCCGTTTCAGCAGACCGGACGGCGGGAAGGGTCTGTCCTTCTCGCTGCTGCTGCCCGCGCGGCACGAGCAGGCCGTGCTGGACCACACGATCCAGCGCCTGCTCGAGTCCGGTCACGACGACTACGAGATCATCGTCATCGTGGGACACGACGACCCGGAGACCGCCGCGGTCGCCCGCCGGGCCGAGGCCCGGGACCCGCGCGTGCGGGTCGTCGTCGACACCCACGAGAAGAAGAACAAGCCGAGGGCCATGAACACGGCGCTGCCGCACTGCCGCGGCGAGGTTGTCGGGGTCTTCGACGCCGAGGACCAGGTCCATCCGGAGCTGCTCGCCCACGTCGACCACGCGTTCCGCACCACGGGCGCGGACGTCGTGCAGGGCGGGGTGCAGCTGATCAACTTCCACTCCAGCTGGTACAGCCTGCGCAACTGCCTGGAGTACTTCTTCTGGTTCCGTTCGCGGCTGCATCTGCACGCGCAGAAAGGGTTCATTCCGCTTGGCGGGAACACCGTCTTCGTGCGCACCGACGTGCTGCGCGAGGCCGGCGGCTGGGACCCCGACTGCCTGGCCGAGGACTGCGACCTCGGGGTACGGCTGTCCAGCGTCGGCAAGAAGGTCGTCGTCGCGTACGACTCCGACATGGTCACGCGGGAGGAGACACCGGGCAGCCTGGTGTCCCTGCTGAAGCAGCGCACCCGCTGGAACCAGGGCTTCCTCCAGGTCTACCGCAAACGGGACTGGAAGCAGCTGCCGGGATTCGGGCAGCGGCTGCTCGCCCGCTACACGCTGATGACGCCGTATCTGCAGGCCGTCTCCGGGGTCGTCATCCCGCTCAACGTGGCCGTCGCGCTCTTCCTCGACGTGCCGGTCGGCATCGCCTTCATCACCTTCCTGCCGGCGGTCACCGCCATGGTCACCTTCGTCTTCGAGCTGGTCGGCCTGCACGACTTCGGCAAGCAGTACGGGCTGCGGGTCCGGTTCGTGCACTACCTCAAGCTCATCGCCGGCGGGCCGTTCTACCAGGTGCTTCTCGCGGGCGCGGCCGTCCGCGCGGTGTGGCGGGAACAACGGGGCCGCAACGACTGGGAGTTGACCAGTCATGTAGGTGCGCACCTCACCGAAGCGATCCGAGAGGACGTCCCTGCGTGACCTCCACCCTTCCCGCGGTGACCGGCACGGTCCCCGCGCAGCGGCCTCGTGCGCCCAGATACGTTCCCGTCGTCCTTCAGGTCCCGCGTTTTCGCCGTTCGCGTTCCGATCTGGTCCTCTGCGGGCTGCTGCTCGTGGCGATCATGGTCGTGCAGGGCTGGAACATCGCCGACTACCCGACCCTCAGCGACGACGAGGGCACCTACCTCGCCCAGGCGTGGGCCGTGCAGCGGGGCGGCGGGCTCGCCCACTACACGTACTGGTACGACCATCCGCCCCTCGGCTGGATCCAGTTGGCGGCACTCACCTGGATCCCCGCGAAGATCAGCCCGTCGTCGATGACGGTCGGGCCGATGCGGATGACGATGCTGCTGGTCAGCGCCGCGAGCGCGGTTCTTCTGTACGTCCTCGCGCGGCGGCTCCGGCTGCCGCGCTGGGCGGCCGGTCTCGCCATGGCGATCTTCGGGCTCTCACCGCTGTCGGTCGTGCTCCAGCGCGAGATCTTCCTGGACAACATCGCGGTGATGTGGACCCTGCTCGCGTTCTGCCTGGCCGCCTCGCCGAACCGTCATCTGTGGCACCACTTCGCGGCGGGCGTCGCGGCCGCGGCGGCGGTGCTCACCAAGGAGACGATGCTAGTCGTCCTGCCCGCGCTGGTGGTCACCATGTGGCGCCACGGCCACCGCGACACCCGCAAGTTCGCCCTCACCGGAGCCGTCACCGCCTGCGTCCTGATCGGCCTGGCGTATCCGCTCTTCGCCCTGCTCAAGGGCGAGTTGCTCCCCGGCTCCGGGCACGTCTCGCTGTGGGACGGCATCACGTACCAGATGAGCCGACCCGGTTCCGGTTTCATCCTCGACCCCGGCTCCGGCTCGAACGGGGTGCTGCGGTCCTGGCTGTACTACGACCGCGTCCTGCCCCTCGGCGGTCTCGCGGGCGCCGTGCTGCTCATGCTCACCTGGCGCTGGTCGGTGACCGCCCGCGCGCTGGCCGGGCCGGCGCTCACCGTCGGCGTCCTCGCCCTGGTGGCACTGCGGCCGAACGGCTATCTGCCCGCGATGTACGTCATCCAGGCGCTGCCCTTCCTCGCGCTGGTCCTCGCCGGGGGCGCCGCGAGTGTGGCGCACGCGGTGCTGCGCCGGCGGCGGAGCACCGCGGAGAGGCCGTACGTCACCTGGGGACGCCGGGCGACAGCGGTCCTGCTGGCGGCGGCGGCCGCCCTGTACGTCGTGCCCCGCTGGTACGACGGCGACCGCACCGCGGTGACCGCCGACGCGAACGCCCCCTACCGGGCCGCGTCGCACTGGCTCGCCACCCGGGTCGAGAACCCCGGGAAGACCCGGGTCCTCGTCGACGACGTCCTCTGGCTCGACCTGGTGCACGACGGGTACCGGCCCGGGCTCGGCGTCATCTGGTTCTACAAGGCCGACCTGGACCCGGCGGTGACGAGGACGATGCCGCGCGGCTGGCGCGACCTCGACTACGTGGTGGCCTCCCCGACGGTACGGCGCGACGCCGCCGACCTGCCCAACGTCGCGGCCGCGATGCAGCACTCGACGCCGGTCGCCACCTTCGGCACCGGCGAGGACCGAATCGAGATCCGTCGGATCCAGGCCGTGGGAGGTTCCCGATGAGCTACGAGTCCACCGTCCCCGAGGAACTCGGCGACCCGGCGGTCCGCGCCGCCGAGGTGCCCGAGCCCGGCGCCGTCACCATCGTCGTGCCGACCTTCAACGAGTCCGCGAACGTCCGCGAACTGCTGCGCCGCATCACCGAGTCGGTGCCGGCCCGGCTGCCCTGCGAGGTCGTCTTCGTGGACGACTCCACCGACGACACCCCCGAGGTGATCTCCCGGGCCGCGCAGGACTGCCCGTTCCCGGTCACCGTGCTGCACCGGGAGGAGCCCCTGGGCGGTCTCGGCGGCGCCGTGGTCGAGGGACTGAAGGCGGCGACCTCCGACTGGATCGTCGTCATGGACGGCGATCTCCAGCATCCGCCTTCCCTGGTGCCGGAGTTGGTGGCCACGGGCGAGCGGACGTCCGCCGGGCTCGTCGTCGCGAGCCGCTACGTCGAGGGCGGCAGCCGTGCGGGGCTGGCCGGCGGCTACCGCGTCGCCGTCTCGCGCGGTGCGACCTGGCTCACCAAGTCGCTGTTCCCTGGCAGGCTGCGGGGCATCAGCGACCCGATGAGCGGCTTCTTCGCCATCCGGCGCAGCGCGGTCACCGCGGAGATCCTCCAGCCGCTCGGCTACAAGATCCTCCTCGAACTCGCGGTGCGCAGCCGCCCCCGCGAGGTCGCCGAGGTGCCGTTCGTCTTCCAGGACCGGTACGCGGGCGAGTCCAAGTCGACGGCGCGGGAGGGCCTTCGCTTCCTGCGCCACCTGGCCGGGCTGCGCACCGCCTCACCCGTCGCCCGGATGGTGGTCTTCGGCCTGATCGGCGCCACCGGGTTCCTGCCGAACCTGCTCGGTCTGTACGCGCTCACGGCCGCCGGGCTGCACTACCTGCCGGCCGAGATCGTCGCCAACCAGTTCGGGGTCGTCTGGAACTTCCTGCTCATCGAGCATCTGCTGTTCCGCGAGCGGCGCAGGCATCGCAACGGATGGGACCGTACGGGCCGGTTCGTGCTGCTCGCCAACGCCGATCTGGTGCTGCGCATCCCGCTGATCGCGCTGTTCGTGCGCGAGTTCGGGATGGGTGCGCTGTCCGCCACCGCGCTGGCGCTGGTGATGACGTTCGTCCTGCGCTTCGCGGGGACCGAGGCGCTGGTCTATCTGCCGCGCCGGGGCGCCGGGCCGAAGCGCGCGGGCCGCGACCGCACGGTGGGGAGAGCCGCATGAGAATCCGTTTCAGGGCACGGCGCAGGACGTCCCTGCTGGCCGTGACGGGTCTTGCCGCGGGACTGCTCCTGGTCTCGCCGCAGCCCGCCGCCGCGGCGAACCTCGTGCGGAACCCGGGCTTCGAGACGGCGGGCACGGACGGGATGCCGTACTGCTGGGAGAAGTCCGGCTGGGGCGACAACGACTTCACCTTCTCCACCGTCGCGGACGCCCGTTCCGGCAGCAGGGCGATGAAGGTCGAGCTGACCCGGCGTGCCGACGGCGACCGCAAGGCGCTGATCACCGAGAGCGCGGCCTGTGCGCCGGTGGTCACCGCGGGCAGGCAGTACGACCTCGGGCTCTGGTACAGGTCCACGACCCCGGACGTGTCCCTCACGCTCTTCCGGCACGACGCGACGGCGGGCTGGCAGTACTGGACCGACCTGAAGACGTTGCAGATGGCGGGCGGCTGGACCGAGGCGTCGGTCCGCACGCCCGCGGTGCCGGCCGGCACCGACCGCATCACGTGGGGTGTCTCCGTCTACGGCACCGGGTCCGTGACCACCGACGACTACACGATGGAGCAGGTCGCCGAAGCGCCGCCGCCGGTCCGGTGCACCGGCACGGCCGACCAGTGCGCCAACGGGAGGTGGGACGTGCTGCCCACCCGGAACCCGGTCCGGTCCATGCACTCCGTCGTGCTGAACAACGGCAAGGTGCTGCTGATCGCGGGCTCCGGGAACAGCGAGGAGATGTTCGAGGCGGGCACGTTCACCTCCGCGGTGTACGACCCGGTGCGGGGCACGTACAAGGTCGTTCCGACGCCGAAGGACATGTTCTGCGCCGGGCACGTCCAGCTGTCCGACGGGCGGGTCCTGGTGATGAGCGGCAACAGGGCGTACCCGGTGGCGGGCGGGCACGGCTACGAGGGGTACAAGGACTCGTACCTCTTCGACCCGGTCACCGAGACGTACAGCAGGACGAACGACATGAACGACGGGCACTGGTACCCGTCGGCTACCGTGCTGGGCAACGGTGACGTGCTCTCCTTCGGCGGACTGCGCGAGGACTCCACCGGGTCGGTGGCCGCCGAGCGCTGGTCGGACGCGGAGCGGCGGTGGCAGCCGCTGTGGAAGGTCAACCAGACCTGGTCGTACTGGGGCCTGTACCCGTCGATGATCCTGATGCAGGACGGCCGCCTGTTCTACTCGGGCAGCCATGTCTTCGGCAACGGCACCCCGGGCACGGGCTCGGCGGTCTACGACTACGACGCCAACACGACGACCGCGGTCCCGGGGCTGCGGAACAAGGACGAGCGCGACCAGTCCGCGAGCGTGCTGCTGCCGCCGGCCCAGGACCAGAAGGTGCTGACGCTCGGCGGTGGCAACATCGACTCCAACCCGGACGCGAACCGGCTGACGGACATCATCGACCTCAAGTCCGCCGACCCGTCGTACGTCGCGGGCCCGCAGATCCCGCAGGGGAAGGTCGACCTCGGCAACGGCAAGGCGGAGCAGACGGGTGCCCAGGGCAAGATGTACGTCTCCGCCGTCCTGCTGCCGGACGGCAAGGTCCTGGAGACCGGCGGCGCCCTGCACAACCGGGCGGACCCGGTCTACGAGTCGTCGATCTTCGATCCGGCGACCTCGGCCTTCGATCCGGTGACGCCCGACCCGGAGGAACGCGGCTACCACTCGTCGGCGTTCCTGCTGCCCGACGGCCGGGTGATGACGACGGGCGACAACCCTGGCAACGGCACCTGGAACCACGACGTGTCCGTCTACACCCCGCCGTATCTGCTCAGGGGTCCCCGCCCGGCGATCACTTCGGTGATCGACAAGGAGTGGGTGTACGGCGACACCCAGCGGATCACGGTCGACCGGCCGATCGCCAGGGCGGAGCTGATCAGGCCGGCGGCGGTGACGCACTCCTCCGACCCGAACCAGCGTTTCGTGGACCTGCCGCTGAGCGTGGACGGGAACAACGTCGACCTGAACGTGACGAGCAACCCGAACCTGGCGCCGCCCGGCTGGTACATGCTCTTCGCGGTCGATGCCAACGGGGTGCCGTCGGTGGCCGAGTGGGTGCACCTCCAGGGGCCGTCCGCCCTGGCCGCGGACGCGCCCTCGGCGCACGTCCACGCCTTCGCCGGCTCGCTGGGGGGCACCGTCCGGGGGCCCGGGCAGAAGCGGGCCTCGCAGAAGGTCGGCCCCACGGTCTCCGGCTGCGACCGGCACTACGGGTCGGTCAACGTCTGCGTGCCGACGGTCTTCCCGGACGGGGTGCGGAAGACGGCGGACGCCCGCTGCGGCTGGCTGAAGACGAACGAGTACGGCCGGCTGCGGGTCAACGGCGGGGACGACCCGCTGGGCCTGGACCGGGACGGGAACGGCGTGGCCTGCGGGAAGGGGGACCTGCGGAAGCCGTAGGTCAGCTTCCGAACTCGGCGAGGGCGCGTCCCACGATGGCCTCCAGGCGGTCGTGGTGCGCGCCCCTCCAGTAGGCGCGCCCGCACTCCGCGCACTGGGCGAAGACGTCGTACGACCGGCTGGTGCCGTCTTCGAGCCGGCCGGCGAGCTCCTCCCTGGTCGCCTCCCGGAGCGGGCCGTTGCACGCGGTGCACCGCGTCCAGGGGTTCAGGGCGGGGGCGAACCGGCCCAGGACGTCCCGGAGCTGGTCGTCGGGCCGGGTGCTGTAGACGAAGGCGCCGGCCCACAGCTCGCGGCGGCGCAGCAGCCCGCGGTCCCGGCTGAGCAGGACGCGCCGCTCGGCCGCGGAGCGGGTGGCGAGGGCCGGGTCGCCGATGTCGGTGGACTCGTAGGCGGTGTCCACGCCGAGCAGGCGCATCCGGCGGGCCAGGGTCCCGAGGTGGACGTCGAGGAGGAAACGGAGCGGTGCTCCGGGTACGGACTGCGGGCGCCGGACGGCCCGCACGTGGACGGACTCGCCCGCCGCGGGGATGTGCGACACGGGCACCTCCCGGCCGTCGACGACCAGGGCACCGACCTCGGTGAGCGGGACGCCGAGCGACTCGACGACGTGGCCGAGCGTGGAGGCGCCGTCGGTGACGACGCCGGTGGCGCCGGCGCGGCGCGGGGGCGGCACGAACAGGCCCAGTTCGGGGGCGAATTCGACGTGGATCTCCGGTCCGTTCACCGGGTCAGGATGCCACGGGGGAACGCCGGCGGCCTCCGGGTTTCCAGGCGGGGAGACCGTGTTCCAGGACGTGGACGGCGCGGTCGGCGAGCGCGGCGGGATCCTCCCGGTGGCCGCGCTCCGCCCCGTACAGGACGACCTCCGTGAGTCCGCCGGCCAGCGCCGCCGCGTACACCCGCACCTCCAGGGCGTCCGGGTCCCGGCCGGTGCGCTCGGCGACGACGCGGCACAGCATGGCGGCGGTGAGAGACGTGCTCTCGGTCAGCCGGGAGCGCACGGCGGGCACCTCGGCCAGCAGGCGGGTCCGCAGTCGCAGCGTTCCGGGCTCCTCCGTGACGCCGGGCGCGAGGATCCTCCCCACCGCGTGCCGCAGCGAGTCCGGCCAGGGCTCGCCGGCGGGCCGTGACCGCAGCTCCGTCTCCAGGACCCGGTCGTACCCGTCCGCGAGGACGATGTCCTCCTTGACCGGGAAGTAGCGGAAGACCGTGGACGGGGAGACCTCGGCCGCCTCGGCGATCCGCTCGACGGTGGCCGCAGCGTACCCCTCCCGCTCGATCAGCCGGAACGTCGCGTCGCGGATCGCGGTCCGGGTCCTGGCCTTCTTCCGCTCGCGGAGCCCGGGCCCGGCCTGGGCGGCGGTGGCGTGTGCGGCGGCGGAGCGGGGCGGGGCGGCGGCGAGGTGTGCATCGGTGGAGCGGTGTGCGTCGGTGGGGCGGTGTGCGGTGGCGGCCATGGAACAGATTGTCGGACAGGTCCTAGTAGGCGACCAGCGAGATGCCGATGTAGTGCGCGACGAACGCCGCGAGGGTCAGGGAGTGGAAGACCTCGTGGAAGCCGAACCACTGAGGGGAGGGGTTGGGGCGCTTGAGTCCGTAGATCACGCCGCCGGCGCTGTACAGCAGGCCGCCGACGACGACCAGGACGAGGACCGTCACCCCGCCCGCGTGCAGGAAGTCGGGGAGGAAGAAGACCGCCGCCCAGCCCATGGCGATGTAGCAGGGGGTGTAGAGCCAGCGCGGGGCGCCGACCCAGAACACCCGGAAGAGGATGCCGGCCGCGGCGGCACCCCAGATGCCCCACAGGAGCCACTGGCCCTTCGCGCCGGGCAGCAGCAGCATCGTCAGCGGTGTGTAGGTGCCCGCGATGATCAGGAAGATGTTCGCGTGGTCGAGCCGGCGCAGCACGCCGTCCATGCGCGGGCTCCAGTCGCCGCGGTGGTAGACGGCGCTCACGCCGAACAGCAGGCAGGCGGTCAGTGTGTAGATCCCGCAGGCGAGCCGGCCGCGGCCGGAGTCGGCGAGGGCGGTGAGCAGCAGGCCCGCGACGAGCACGGCCGGGAACATTCCCAGGTGCAGCCAGCCCCGGAGCCTGGGCTTGACGGGGTGCGGCAGGGGGAGCTCGACGGGGCCGCGGCCGGCGGGCGGCGAGTCCGTGGGCACGTCGGGGACGGGCGCAGTCATGCGGTCGATCGTACCTACGGGACCGTAAGTTACGCATCAGTACGGCGTGCTGGCCGGTCGGCAGCGGCCAGCGTCTCACGGGATGCCGGGGGTCTTCGGGGAGGGGTCGGGGAGAAGCCAGGGACGCGCGCGGGGAAACCTCAAGTGGAGTGGCGATGCTCACGCCGCTCAGGTGGGCGGCCCTCTGGACATATGGGCGGCGGCGTCGGATGATCAAATGAGTGCGGTCGGCACCGGATGAGCGCTCATGATCCATCACCGTGAAGCATCCGGGTCGCGGCCCCCAAGGGGCATTCAACAACAAAACCCCTCATTTAGGAGCAATCGTGGCGCGCGACATCGCGGCTCCCACCGACGTCCCCACCCAGCATCAGGAACTGATCTCGTGGGTGGACGAGATCGCCGAACTGACCCAGCCGGACAGTGTGGTCTGGTGTGACGGATCCGAGGCGGAGTACGAGCGACTGAGCGAGGAGCTCGTCCGCAGGGGCACCTTCCACAAGCTCGACCCGATCAAGCGCCCCAACTCCTACTACGCCGCCTCCGACCCGACGGATGTCGCACGCGTCGAGGACCGGACGTTCATCTGCTCCGAGAAGGAGGAGGACGCCGGCCCGACCAACCACTGGAAGGCGCCCGCCGAGATGCGGGAGATCTTCCAGGGGCGGGACGGCGAGGGCGGTGTCTTCCGCGGTTCGATGCGCGGCCGCACGATGTACGTCGTCCCGTTCTGCATGGGCCCGCTCGGCTCCGACCTCGCCGCCATCGGCGTCGAGATCACCGACTCCGCCTACGTCGCGGTGTCCATGCGCACCATGACCCGCATGGGCCGGCCGGTCCTGGACGAGCTCGGCTCCGACGGCTTCTTCGTGCGTGCCGTGCACACGCTCGGGGCGCCGCTGGCGGAGGGCGAGACGGACGTGCCGTGGCCGTGCAACTCCACCAAGTACATCTCGCACTTCCCGGAGACCCGCGAGATCTGGTCCTACGGCTCGGGTTACGGCGGCAACGCCCTCCTCGGCAAGAAGTGCTACGCCCTGCGCATCGCCTCCGTCATGGCCCGCGACGAGGGTTGGCTCGCGGAGCACATGCTCGTCCTGAAGCTGACCCCGCCGCAGGGCGAGCCGAAGTACGTCGCCGCCGCCTTCCCGAGCGCCTGCGGCAAGACCAACCTCGCCATGCTGGAGCCCACGATCTCCGGCTGGACGGTCGAGACGATCGGTGACGACATCGCCTGGATGCGGTTCGGCGAGGACGGCCGCCTGTACGCGATCAACCCCGAGGCCGGGTTCTTCGGTGTCGCCCCGGGCACCGGCGAGCACACCAACGCC
Source organism: Streptomyces sp. GLSS-08 (assembly GCF_056387915.1). Taxonomy (NCBI): domain Bacteria; kingdom Bacillati; phylum Actinomycetota; class Actinomycetes; order Kitasatosporales; family Streptomycetaceae; genus Streptomyces; species Streptomyces sp. GLSS-08. The sequence goes on along the minus strand of NZ_JBWJAQ010000007.1, from coordinate 342,728 downwards.
AATGCGATCAAGACGCTGTGGGGCAACTCCGTCTTCACCAACGTCGCGCTCACCGACGACAACGACGTCTGGTGGGAGGGCATGACGCAGGAGACCCCCGCCCACCTGACGGATTGGAAGGGCAACGACTGGACGCCGGAGTCCGGCACCCCGGCGGCCCACCCCAACGCCCGTTTCACGACGCCCGCCGCACAGTGCCCGATCATCGCGCCCGAGTGGGAGGACCCCAGGGGCGTGCCGATCTCGGCCATCCTCTTCGGCGGCCGCCGCGCCACCGCCGTACCGCTGGTGACCGAGTCCTTCGACTGGAACCACGGCGTCTTCCTCGGCGCGAACGTCGCCTCCGAGAAGACCGCCGCCGCCGAGGGCAAGGTCGGCGAGCTGCGCCGCGACCCCTTCGCCATGCTGCCGTTCTGCGGCTACAACATGGGCGACTACATGGGCCACTGGATCGACGTCGCCAAGGACAAGGACGCCTCGAAGCTCCCGAAGATCTACTACGTCAACTGGTTCCGCAAGAACGACGAGGGCAAGTTCGTCTGGCCCGGCTTCGGCGAGAACAGCCGCGTGCTGAAGTGGATCGTCGAGCGCCTGGAGGGCACGGCGGCGGGCGTCGAGACGCCGATCGGTGTGCTGCCGGCCAAGGGCGCGCTGGACACCAAGGGGCTGGAACTGTCCGAGTCGGACCTCGACTTCCTGCTCACGGTCGACAAGGAGGTGTGGCGCGAGGAGGCGGCTCTGGTGCCCGAGCACCTCAACACCTTCGGTGAGCACACACCCACCGAGCTGTGGGACGAGTACCGCGCGCTGGTGCAGCGCCTGGGCTGACGCCCCCCACTGCTCCGCGGCCGGCCTGTTGCCCTGACCTGCGACGTCGTCGAGGCCGGCCGCGGTGGCGACGACACGCCGCACCGGGCAACCCCTTGCCCCGGCGTTCCACGCGGCTGTTTGATGCCCCTGCAGGCGCCCCGCCCGACGCGGGCGGGGCGCTCGATCCAGCCTGTGGGGGGCACAGTTGAGAACCGCACACAGTCGTGGGCGCGCGGTGGCCGTGCTGGCCGCACTCGGGATGGCGGGGGCCGGCCTGACGGTGGCCGCGGCACCCGAGGCCCTCGCCGCGACGGACTCCGTGGCCAAGCTGCCGATCTCCTCCTACTCGACCATGGTGATCGACTCCGCGCACGAACGGGTCTACCTCACCGAGGACAGCCGCAGCAGCACCGACGGCGCCATCCAGGTCTACGACTTCGCGGGCCGCAAGGTGACCACGCTGTCCTCCAGCGGCCCGGTCTCCGGAATGGCGCTCAGCGAGGACGGCGGCACGCTCTACGCGTCCAACTACGAGATGATCGCCGCCTACGACACGCAGACGCTGACCAGGAGCGTGTACGCCTACACGCCCTGGTACGCCTATTGCGGGCGGCAGGTCGCCCGTTCCGGCGGCAAGGTCTGGTACACGCAGAACTACAACACCGGCGACTGTTACTCCTACACGAACAGCGTCTTCGGCGTCACCGGGGGCACCGCGTACGACACCAAGTGGTCCGCCGGCGGACGGCTCCAGCTGGCGACCGGGGAGGGCGCCCCGGACCGGCTGTTCATGGGGCAGCCGCCCGGCGGCGGCGAGAACGACCCCTTCCTCACGTCGTTCGACACCGGCGGCGACACCCTGGTGCGGGGCGCCGCCCGGCGGTTCGCGGACGGCGAAGGCAAGGGCGCGCTGAACTTCAAGGACATGTCGGTCTCGGCGGACGGCAAGCTGCTCGCGGTCGCCGACGCCGGGTACGGGACGAGGCTGCTCAACACCTCCGACCTGTCCGACGCGGACGGCTCCTACGGGGCGCTGCCCGCCGGCGCCACGGCGTCGGCGGTGGCCTTCAGCGGCGACGGCACCTACCTCGCCCGCGGCGCCGCCGCCCCGGGCAGCACGGCCGACCTGCTCGTGCAGAAGGCCGACCCGCAGAGCACGGCCGCGCCGCTGGAGTTCGCCTTCGAGGGCAGCCTCGACGGCAACCGGGTCGCCCCGCGCGGACTGGGCTGGTCCAAGGACGGGACGCGGCTGTTCGCCGTCACCACCGATGCGGCGGGCAGCGAGTACTGGCTGCACGTCATCCAGCCGCCCGCCGCCCAGCACGACTCCCGCTTCACCGGCGGTCTGACGTACTCGCCCGGCAGAGCTGTCGTGGGGGAGCCGCTCGCCGTCCGGGGCCGGCTCACCCTGGACGGCACCGCTCCGGTCGAACCGGTGAAGGTCTCCGCCGTACGCACCGACGCGGACGGCACGCACCGGCTCGCCGCCGTGGAGGCCAAGGCCGACGGCACCTTCACGGTGCTCGACGAGCCGGACGCGGTGGGGGACGCCACCTACACCGTCTCGTATCTGGGGGACCTGACCCACCGGCCGGCCGAGGACGTCAGCCTGACGGTCCCGGTGGCCAAGGCGCCGACGGCGCTCACGCTGAAAGCCCCGGGCGAGGCCACCCTGGACGGCGGGGTCCGGATCACGGGCACGCTGACCTGGCAGGGGCGGGCCCTTCAGGCCGGTGCCTCCGTGCAGGTGCGGCGCACCGACCGGCTCGGTTCCGGCGCGCTGTCGTCGGTGGCGGTCGGGGCGGACGGCACGTTCACCGTCGAGGACCTGCCGCGGACCACGCGGACGGTCACCTACACCGTGAGCTACGCGGGCGACGCCCTGCACGAGGGGACGACGGCCTCGGCGGAGGTCGTGGTGCGCAGGCGCTGAGAGCCGAGGCCGGGGTGCGCGCCCCGACAGCGGAGGACGCGGGCGCAGGCGTTGACAACGGGAGTCGTGCTGCCTTGCGCCGAGAGAAAGAGGTGGCGCCCGGTCCGCACGTCGCTGCGGGTGCGCGCGGACCGGGGCCGATCGGGGGAGCCCGGAGGGCTCAGCGGGCGGCGAGCGCCCGGGGGCCGAGGGCCGCCGCGTGGGCGTCCATGCGCTCGGCCGCCAGGATCGCGACGGCCGTGTCGGCGCGGGAGGCCGCGACGACCAGGGCGCGGCCGGCGAGCGCGTGCGCCCGCCGGTGGAGCATCGCCGGACGGGGTTCGGCAGCGGCCACGGGGGCCCGCACGGGCGCCGACCCGCCGCGCAGCCGTGCCACCTGGCCGGCGAGCCGCTCGGCCGCCTGGTCGAGGTCGGCGGAGGGCGCGAGCGCGCGCAGCTCGTCCGTCACCGCGAGCAGGGCCGCCACATGCCCCGCGAGCTGGATGTCCAGCTCCTCCTCGCGGGAGCGGTGCGGGAAGCCGGGGTTGGGGCCGTCCGCCGTGCTGTGGACCGACTTGGAGCGGATCGGTTCGTACATGGGAGGCCTCCTGTGCTGTCAGGAAACCATCCTACCTTGGATTGCGTCTAAAGTTGAGTCGGTTCATGGTGGTCGGGCGGGCGCCCGGCCGGCCCGCGCGTCACGGCTGGCCGTAGCCGTCCAGGAAGGTGCCGATGCGGGTGACGGCGGAGGTCAGGTCCGCGACCGACGGCAGGGTGACCACCCGGAAGTGATCCGGTTCGGGCCAGTTGAAGCCCGTGCCCTGGACCACCATGATCTTCTCCTGGCGCAGCAGGTCGAGGACCATCCGCCGGTCGTCCTTGATCTTGAAGACCTTCGGGTCCAGGCGCGGGAAGAGATAGAGCGCGCCCTTCGGCTTCACGCAGCTCACGCCGGGGATCTGGGTCAGCAGCTCGTACGCGACGTCCCGCTGCTCCTTCAGCCGCCCGCCGGGCAGCACCAGCTCGTTGATCGTCTGGCGTCCGCTCAGCGCGGCGACCACGCCGTGCTGCCCGGGCATGTTCGCGCACAGGCGCATGTTCGCCAGGATCGTCAGCCCCTCGATGTACGAGTCGGCGTGGGCCCGCGGCCCGGAGATCGACATCCAGCCGACCCGGTAGCCGGCCACCCGGTAGGACTTGGACATCCCGTTGAAGGTGAGCGTCAGCAGGTCGGGGGCGACGGACGCGGTCGGTGTGTGCGTGGCGCCGTCGTACAGGATCTTGTCGTAGATCTCGTCGGAGCAGACCAGCAGGTTGTGGCGGCGGGCGATGTCGGTCAGCCCGCGCAGCACCGACTCGTCGTACACCGCGCCCGTCGGGTTGTTCGGGTTGATGATGACGATCGCCTTGGTGCGGTCGGTGACCTTGCGCTCCACGTCGGCGAGGTCGGGCATCCAGTCCGACTGCTCGTCGCAGTGGTAGTGGACCGCCGTGCCGCCGGACAGGGACACCGCGGCGGTCCACAGCGGGTAGTCCGGGGCGGGGACGAGGACCTCGTCGCCGTCGTCCAGCAGGCCCTGCATCGCCATGACGATCAGCTCGGACACGCCGTTGCCGATGAAGACGTGCTCGACGTCCGTCTCGATGCCGAGGGTCTGGTTGTGCATCACCACGGCCCGGCGCGCCGCGAGCAGGCCCTTCGCGTCACCGTAGCCGTGGGCCGACGAGACGTTGCGGAGGATGTCCTCCAGGATCTCGGGCGGGCATTCGAAGCCGAACGCCGCCGGATTGCCGGTGTTCAGCTTGAGGATGCGGTGGCCTGCCGCTTCCAGCCGCATCGCCTCCTCGAGAACCGGACCCCGGATCTCGTAACAGACATTGGCGAGCTTCGTGGACTGGATCACCTGCATGTCCGCGAGCTTACGGCCGTCCCGGGGGGCGCGGGGGGTGTTTTCCACCACGTGAGACGTCGGGCTTCGGACGATTTGTCGCTCCGCTGGGCCGTAAGCCCTTGCGGTCTCTACAATCCGCGCCCATGTCATGGCAGCACGGCGGACCGGAGAGTCCGCCGAACGTGTACCTCCCGCGGGGCGACGCGGTGACGCCCGCCTACGAGGCGTACGCGGATCCCGCCGCGGCACACGGCTGGCAGGACACCTACGGTCCCGGGGGCGAAGGGGCGGGGGAGGTCCAGGGCGCAGGGGCGCGGGACACGTACGGGGCGCGGACCGAGGGCGGGGGCGCGTACGGCGGTCCGGGCTCGCCCGACGGGCGGGGAGCGGCGCCCGAGGGCCCCGGTCCGGCGGCGGTCATGGAGATCCACGATCCCCGGGCGCCGGGCGACGGCCCCGCCGCCGGCGAGCCGGGCCGGCGCGCCCGGCTGCTGCTGCGGCGGCGCCGCACCCGACTGCTGCGCCTGATGGGTGCCGGCCTCGGCGCGGTCTGTGCCGTGCTGCTCGCGGCGCTGCTCGCAGGGGTCTTCGGCTCCGGGGCGTCGCCGGCGCCGCGGCCCCGCGGAGAGGGCGCCGACGTGGACGCCGGCACCGGCACCGGCACGGCCACGAGAACCGGTACCGGTACCGGGGAGGCGTCCGCGCCCGAAGGCTCCCCGGCGCGTCCTTCCGTCGCCGCGAAACCGACGTCGGCCTCCCCGGCCCCCGCGTCCACGGCCCCGGCGCTCCCGGTCGTCCGCGCGTCCGCGAGCGTCACGGAGGCCGCGGAGCCGAAGGTTCCCGCGCGGAGTGTCCCGGCGAGTCCCACGAGCGCCGCGCCGGCCGAACCGACGCGCGACGGCGCGGACGGCAGGCCGGGCCGCGGATCCGGCTCCACGAAGCGCCACAAGTAGCCGGAAGACGCCGGTCGCGGCCGGAAACAGCTCCTTGCCGCCCCGTCGGGGCCCCCTCACAATGCGCATGACAAATAGGAGCCGGCCGGAAGACCTCCGGCCACTCACCCGTGCGCACAACAGAAAACAGAGGGGACCCCACATGAGAAAGCCTCTCGTCGCCGCGCTCTTCGCCCTGGTGATCGCCGGGGCCGGCGCGGCACCCGCGGTCGCGACGCCCGCGCCCGCCCCGGCCGAGCGGACGGCACCCGCGCCGGCCGTGCAGGCGCCGGCCGTGCAGGCGGTGAACTTCGCCGGCACCGTCGCGCTCAGCAACTGTTCCGGCTCCGTCGTGCGGATGCCCGGATCGGAGGACGACGACCCCGCGCTCGTGCTCTCCAACGGCCACTGTCTGGAGACCGGGTTCCCGGCCGCGGGCGAGGTCGTCGTCGACCAGCCCTCCAGCCGCTCCTTCGGCCTCCTGAACTCCGCGGGCACGCGGGTCGCGACCCTGCGCGCCAGCAAGATCGCGTACGCGACGATGACCGACACGGACATCTCGATCTACCAGCTCACCCGCACCTACGCGCAGATCAGGACCTCGTACGGCATCAGCGCGCTGACGCTCGACGCCGCGCACCCCGTCACCGGGACCGCGATCAAGGTCGTGTCCGGCTACTGGAAGCGGATCTACAGCTGCAACATCGACGGGTTCGCGTACCGCCTGAAGGAGGGGGAGTGGACCTGGAAGGACTCGGTCCGCTACACCTCCGCCTGCAACACCATCGGCGGTACGTCGGGTTCGCCGGTCGTCGACAACACCACCGGCAAGGTCGTCGCCGTCAACAACACCGGCAACGAGGACGGCGCCCGCTGCACGGACAACAACCCGTGCGAGGTCGACGCGAGCGGCAACGTCACCGTCCGCCAGGGCATCAACTACGCCCAGGAGACCTACCAGATCGTGCCGTGCGTCGGGATCGACAACAAGATCGACCTGAGCCGCAGCGGGTGCACCCTGCCCAAGCCGTAGGCGGCCGGCGGGCGGTCACGTCGTACGGCGGACCGCCCGCCCGGCCAGGACGTCCGTCCGCCGCCCGTCCTCGATCACGAAACGGCCGTCGACGAGGACGTGCGGGATGCCGGCGGGCAGGGTGCGCGGCGCCTCGAAGGTCGACCCCGCGGCGACCGTGTCCGGGTCGAAGAGGACGAGGTCGGCGCGGTAGCCCTCGCGCACGAGTCCGCGGTCGGGCAGCCGCAGCCGGGCGGCGGGCCGCGCGGTCAGGTGGGCGACGCACTCCTCCAGCGAGAGGACGCCCAACTCCCTTACGTAGTGGCCCAGATAGTGCGGGAAGGTGCCGTACGCGCGGGGGTGCGGCTTGTCGCCCCGCAGGATGCCGTCGGACCCGCCGGTGTGCACCCGGTGCCGCATGATCGCGCGGACGTTCTCCTCGTGGCCGACGTGCTGGAGGATCGTCGGGCCGAGGCCGTCGGCGATCAGGAGCCGGCGGGCCGTGGTCCACGGGGCCTCGCCGCGGCGGGCCGCGGACTCCTGGACGGTGCTGCCCACGTACGGCGCGAGAGCGGGGTCGCCGACGCCCGAGATCTCGATCGTGTCCCACTCCACCGGCACGCCGTGGCAGCCGTCGGCGCCCACGACCTCCAGGTCGTGCCGGATCCGCTCGGCCGTCGCGTCGTCCGCGAGGCGGGCCAGGACCGCCTCCGGGCCGCCCTCGCCCGCCCAGCTCGGCAGCAGCGCCACGAGGGTGGTGCAGCCGGGGGTGTACGGGTACGTGTCCAGGCTGATGTCGGCGCCGGCGGCGAGCGCGTCGTCCAGCAGGGCGAGCAGGTGCGGGGCCTTCCCCCGGTTCACGCCGAAGTTCATCGTGGCGTGGGCGAGATGCAGCGGGCAGCCCGCCTCGCGGGTGAGGGCCACCATCTCCTCGTACGCCTCCAGGGCGCCCGCCCCGTACGAGCGGTGGTGGGGGCAGTAGTAGCCGCCGTGCTCGGCCACCACCCGGCACAGCTCGGTGAGTTCGGCGTCCTTCGCGTACATGCCGGGGGTGTACGTCAGCCCGGAGGACATCCCGACGGCTCCCTCGCGCATGCCGTCCGCGACCAGGCGCCGCATGCGGTCCAGTTCGCGGGGCGTGGCCTCGCGGTCGTCCCAGCCGACGGCGAGCATCCGGACCGTGCCCTGCGGGATCAGGTACGCCGCGTTGACCGCGATGCCCTCGCCGTCGAAGCCGTGGTCGAGCCGGTCCAGGTACTCGCCGACGGAGCGCCAGGTGAAGTCGATGTCGTCGCCGGGGCCGTTCCAGCCGGTGATCGCGCGGCGGACCTCGGTCAGGGTGCGGTCGTCGACGGGGGCGTACGACAGGCCGTCCTGGCCGATGACCTCCAGGGTCACGCCCTGGGCGGCCTTGCCGCTGTGGTCCGGGTCCGTGAGGAGGGCGAGGTCGCTGTGCGCGTGCATGTCGATGAAGCCGGGGGAGAGGGCGAGTCCGTCCGCGTCGACGGTTCGGGTCCCCCGGGGGAGGGGGCCGTCCCTGCGGATCTCCGTGATCCTGCCGTGCCGGATGCCTACGTCTGCCCGGTACGGTGCCTGGCCGGTGCCGTCCACGACGGTGGCGTCTCTGATCACCAGGTCCATGGGGGCGTCTCCTTCCGCGCCTGCGGCGCGTGTTTCCGGGCTGCGCCCGCGCTGTCTCTTTCCCGCGCTCCGCGCGGTGCTTGCGCACCCACGGCCACCCGACTCGGTCCGTCTCCCCGGCTCCGCCGAGAGCAGCCCGGGTGAGGTCTCAGAAGAAGGTCCGTACGTACTCCGTCACCGTGCCGTCCGGTTCGGCCACGGGGATCAGCTGCCACTTGTCGAAGGACGTGCACGGGTGGGAGAGGCCCATGCCCAGCCAGTCGCCGACGCGCAGGTCCGTCCCGGGGGTGGTGCTCAGCCAGGTGTGCTGGTCGGAGAGGCCGGTGACGGTGACGCCTGCGGCCGGGTGTGCGGTGCCGTCGCGATGGATCACCTGCGCCGTCGGCAGGTCCAGGTCGTAGGCGGCGTCGCGCTTGCCCGCGTTGGCGAAGGCCTGTTCGGCCGACGGGCGGGAGACCACCTGCGCCCAGAGGCGGAAGGCGGGCTGGAGCGCGCCCTCCTCGGGGACCCGGGTGAAGGGGGTGAGCCTGCGGTAGTGACCGTCGTCGTGCGAGACGTACGCGCCGGAGCGCAGCAGCTTCAGCACCGGCAGGGACAGCTCGGGGAGCTGCGCGAACACGTCCGCCACCGCGTCGAACCAGGCGCTGCCGCCGGCGCTGACGACGATCCCGTCGACGTCCTCGAAGGCGGCGCCCCGGTCCGCGCGCAGGCCCTCGAACCGGCCCGCCCGGTCGAAGTCCGCCGCCAGGGCGGTGAGGCGGCGCAGCCAGGCGCGGACGCGGTCCCCGGTCGCGTCCGGGACCTCGCCCTCGTAGCCGGCCACGCCGACCAGGCGCAGGGTGGAGGTGCCGGCCACCGCGTCCGCGACCGCCGCGCACTCCGCCTCCGTGCGGGCGCCGGTGCGGGCCCCCTCACCGGCGGCGAGCTCGACCACGACGTCCACGGGCCGGGCCGTACCCCGCAGCGCGGCGTCCATCAGCTCGACGCCGCGCACCGAGTCGACGTAGCAGACGAAGCGGAAGGACGGATCGGCGGCGAGTTCCGCGGCGATCCAGCGCAGGGCGGACGCGTCGACCAGTTCGTTGGCGAGGAAGATCCGCCGGATGCCGAACTCCCGTGCCACACGCACCTGATGGGGCACCGCGAGGGTGATGCCCCAGGCGCCGTGCTCGATCTGCCGCCAGAACAGCTGCGGGGCCATGGAGGTCTTGCCGTGCGGGGCGAAGGCGAGGCCGTGGCGGACCGCGTACGTCTCCATGAGCCGGAGGTTGTGCCGCAGGCCTTCGGCGGAGAGGGCGAGGACGGGGGTGGTGAACCCGTCGGTGAAGAGATTGCGGCGCTGGGCGGACAGCTCGCCGACGGTCAGGCCCTCGGCGTCCGGGGGGAGGCCCTTGAAGCGGTGGTCGACGCGGTCAGCCGCCAGGCGGGCGACGGCTTCGGCGGCGGTGGGGTCGGCGGCCATGGAGCCTCCTCATCGGGGTCCGTTGCATCATATGCAACGGTCATTGCGTATGTCGCGTACCGCTGTCTAACATCCCAGCCAACACAGGGTCAACGGTGCCGTGGACCCGGAGCAAGCGAGGAGTCTGATCCCACGTGGCCACCAACGGACCCGCATCCGCCGGGCACCGCGCCGCCGACGGCCGCCCCGGCCCGGTCGAGATGGTCGCGCTCGGCGAGTCCATGGTCACGTTCCTGCCGTCCCGGCCGGGCCGCCTCGCCGACGTACCCTCCTTCGAACGGGGCATCGGCGGCGCCGAGTCCAACGTCGCGTGCGTACTCGCTGCCGCCGGGCACAGCGCGCGCTGGGTCAGCCGGGTGGGCGCCGACGGCTTCGGCGACCACCTCGTCGAGGCGGTCACCGCCTACGGCGTCGACACCTCCGCCGTCCGCCGCGACCCCGCCCGCCCCACCGGCGTCTACTTCCGCACGGCGGGCGACCGGGCCACCGACGCCCACGAGGTGGCGTACTACCGCACCGGGTCCGCCGCCTCCGCGATGTCCGCGGACACCGTCGACCTGGACGCCGTCCGCGCGGGCCGGATGCTCCACCTCTCCGGCATCACCGCCGCCCTCTCCGACGACTGCCTCGACCTGCTCCGCGAGCTGACCTCCCCCCGGCCCGGCCGCCCCCTCGTCTCCTTCGACGTCAACCACCGCGTGCACCTGTGGCACCGCCGGGAACCGGGCGCCGTCCTCCTGGACCTCGCCCGCGGCAGCGACCTCGTCTTCGTCGGCGAGGACGAGGCCGAAGCCGCCTGGGGCGTCACGGGCGGCCCGGCCGCCGTGCGCGCCGCGCTGCCCGAACCCGCCACGCTGGTCGTGAAGCAGGGGCACCGGGGCGCCACCCTCTTCGACGGCGACACCGCCGCCTTCGTCCCCTCGCCGCACGTCGACGTGGTCGCCCCCGTCGGCGCCGGCGACGCCTTCGCCGCCGGCTTCCTCTCCGCCACCCTGCGCGGACTGCCCGCCCGCGAGCGGCTGCGCCACGGCCACCTGACGGCCGCCGCCGCCCTCACCGTCCCCGGGGACCTCGCCGCGCCCTGCGCCCGAGGCCACGCCGACCGCCTGGCCGCCCTGGACGACAACGCGTGGGGGAGACTTCGACTCGGCCCCGGCTGGACCCAAGCCGCTCCACGGGCCCAGGAGGAGGTACGCACCCCATGAGCCAGACCGTCGACCGAGCACTGAGCATCCTGCCGCTGCTCGCCGAAGGACCCGCCGATCTCGGACAGGTCGCCGAGCGCCTCGGCGTCCACAAGTCCACGGCGCTCCGGCTCCTGCGCACGCTGCACGAGCACGGTCTTGTCTACCGCCAGTCCGACCAGCGCTACCGCCTCGGCGCCCGGCTCTTCGCGCTCGCCCAGGAAGCCGTGGAGAACCTGGACATCCGGGAGATCGCCCACCCCCACCTCGTCCGCCTCAACGAGAACTGCGGGCACACCGTCCACCTCGCGGTGTACGAGGAGAGCGAGGTGCTCTACATCGACAAGGTGGAGAGCCGCTACCCCGTGCGCATGTACTCGCGGATCGGCAAGCCGGTGGCCATCACCGTCGCCGCCGTGGCCAAACTGCTCCTCGCCGACCTGCCCGAGACCGACCGTCGCCGGCTCGCGGAGAAGTTCGACTACCCCCTGTACACGGCCCGTTCGACCCCCAGCGCCCCCGCCTTCCTCAAGGAGCTGGCGACGGTGCGCGAACAGGGCTGGGCCACCGACCTCGGTGGCCACGAGGAGTCCATCAACTGCGTCGGAGCCCCCATCAGGGGCGCCGACGGACGGGTCGTCGCCGCGATGTCGGTCTCCGCCCCGAACGTCGTCGTCACCGCCGACGAACTCCTCACGCTGCTCCCGCTGGTGCGCCGTACCGCGGACGCCATCAGCCGCGAGTACTCCGGCAAGACCCCAGCAAAGGACCCCGCATGACCGAGAAGACCGCGCTCACCCCTCCGACGCACACCACCCCGCCCGCCAGGTTCTCGCACGGCGTCCGCAAGGGGAACATCCTCCAGGTCGCCGGCCAGGTCGGCTTCCTGCCCGCCGTCGAGGGGCAGCTTCCGACGCCCGTCGGGCCCGGCCTGCGCGAGCAGACCCTCCAGACCCTCGCCAACGTCAAGGCGATCCTCGAAGAGGGCGGCGCGACCTGGGACGACGTGATGATGATCCGCGTCTACCTCACGGACGTCGACCACTTCGCCGAGATGAACGGCATCTACAACAGCTACTTCGAGGAGCAGGGCCTCACCGCGCCCCCCGCCGCCCGCACGACGGTCTACGTCGGACTGCCGGCCGGACTCCTCATCGAGATCGACGCGCTCGCCGTCCTCGGCTGACGCTCCCTCAGTCACCCCCACTCCCGCACACCGTACGTCGTCACGGTGCGGCGCCCGTCATCCCGGGGCGCCGCACCGCGATCCCCCCTGCCCGAAAGCCTCATGCACTTACGAAACAGAGGACCACCATGTCGTCCCCCCTGCTCGCAGCGCCGGCACCCGCCCCCGAGACCCCACCCCACACCGGCGGCCTGCTCCTCCTCCTCGACGGCACCGCCGGTCTGCTCACGGTGGCCGCCCTCGGCATCGCCCTGCTCCTGCTGCTGATCATCAAAATCCGCCTCCAGCCGTTCGTCGCCCTGCTCGCCGTCTCCATAGCCGTCGGCCTCGCCGCCGGACTGTCCGTCACCGAACTCTTCGGCACCGTCCAGAAGTCCACGGCCGTCTCCGTCATCGAGTCCGGCATGGGCGGCATCCTCGGGCACGTCGCGATCATCATCGGCCTCGGCACCATGCTCGGCGCGATCCTCGAAGTCTCGGGCGGCGCCGAGGTGCTGGCCTCCCGCCTGCTCAACCTCTTCGGCGAGAAGCGGGCGCCCCTCGCCATGGGCCTCACCGGCCTGATCTTCGGCATCCCGGTCTTCTTCGACGTCGGCATCTTCGTCCTCGCCCCGATCGTCTACGCCGCCGCCAAACGCTCCGGCAAGTCGATCCTGCTCTACTGCATGCCGCTGCTCGCCGGCCTGTCGATGACCCACGCGTTCCTGCCCCCGCACCCGGGCCCGGTGGCCGCCGCGGGACTGCTGCACGTCCAGCTCGGCTGGGTCATCCTGATGGGCATCGTCTGCGGCATCCCGGCCGTGCTCGCCGCCTGGGTCTTCTCGGCCTGGATCGGCCGGCGGATCTTCGTCGCCGTACCGCAGGACATGGTGGAGGCCGCGGAGGAGGCCAAGCGGGCCGTCATCGAGGAGCAGCGCGCCGCGGGCGTCGAGCCGCCGGAGAAGCCCGTGCCGCTCGGCACGGTCCTCGGCATCATCGGCACGCCGCTGGTGCTGATCCTCGCCGCGACCTTCTCCTCGATCGCGTTCGACCCGTCCACCGGCCGCTCCGTCGTCGAGTTCTTCGGCAGCCCCTTCGTCGCCCTCACCATCGCCCTGCTGCTCGCCTACTACCTGCTCGGCATCCGGCGCGGCTGGTCCCGCAAGTCCCTGGAGCGCGTGTCGACTTCGTCCCTGAAGCCGGTCGGCAACATCCTGCTGGTGGTCGGCGCGGGTGGCGTCTTCGGCGCCGTGCTGAAGGCGAGCGGCGTCGCCCAGGCGCTGTCGGACACCTTCAACGACGTGGGCCTGCCCGTGCTGTTGCTCGCCTACCTGATCTCCCTGGTGCTGCGGGTGGCGCAGGGCTCGGCGACCGTCGCCATCGTCACGACGGCCGGCATCGTGGCGCCGCTGCTCGCCGGGGGCGGCCACTCGCAGGCGTTCACCGCGCTGGTCATCATGGCCATCTCGGCGGGCTCCATCTTCGCCTCGCACGTGAACGACGGCGGTTTCTGGATGGTCGCCAAGTACTTCGGCATCACCGAACGCGACACCCTGAAGTCGTGGACGGTACTGGAGTCCGTGCTGTCGGTGGCGGGCTTCGCGGTGGCGGCCGTACTGAGCGTCTTCGTATAACAGCCGTGCACCTATACGGGGACCGGCTGTGCCGGGCACAGGATCGTCGACCATACTGCCCGCTGTGGAGCAGCGCATAGGTTCGAACAGCCAGTCCCCGGACGTGCCAGTCGTGCCCGTCGTCCCCGCCGCCGCGGTCGATCCGGCGTACGTCCCCGGGATCACCTCACCCGCGCCCGGGAAGCCGCAGGACCCGGCCGAAGAGGCCGGGACCGAGGCCGGTCCCGTCGACGCGAGGCCCGGGCCGGCAGCCGAGGAGCCGGCTCCCGCGGACGCCCCCGCCTCCGCCGCCGAGACGGAGACGGCCGACGCCCCCGCCGACGGGGACGGCGACCCCGACGGTCCCGTCTTCGAGGCCGCCGACCGGCGCGCCTCGGTCCGGGCCGACCACCGCGGCGTGGTGCTGCGGCTGGACGACCAGGAGGCCGAGTTCCGCTGGGACGAGATCGGCGCCGTCGAGACCGAGTTGCCGCGCTGGGGCAAGCGGTTCACGGTCACCGTGCACACGCCCGACCGCCGCTGGTACCCGATCGAGATCGAGGCGGCGGCCCGGGCGCGTTTCCCGGAGTGGGAGAAGCAGCTCGACGCGGTCCTCGACGCCTACTTCCAGGAGTGACGTACTCCCGGGAGTGACGTACCCCCGGGAGTGGCGTACGCCCAGAAGTGACGTACCCCCGGGAGTGACGCCGGTCAGCTCGCGCAGTACTGCGCCTGCTTGCCGATCGAGCGGTACATGCAGTCCGCGTTCTCCAGGAGTTGCAGCACCGCGTCCCGGTTGCGCGACGTCTCCCGCTCGATGACCTCGTCGGGCGGGTAGAAGCCGCCGCCCCCGGAGCTCGGGTACATCTCGAAGGTGTACGCGAAGATCTTCTGCGTGCCCCAGAGATAGTCGTCGATCGAACCGTCGGTGATGTACAGGTCGCTGGACTGCTCGGCCGTGTAGCCGTTGCTGGCGCCCATCTTCTGGCCGACGGTCGCGAAGGCGTTGCGGTCGTCCGCCGTCATGCCCGTCGCGGTGTCGGAGTACGTGTACCCGAAGGGCCACAGCACCAGTTCGCTGTACGTGTGGAAGTCGATTCCGGCCGTGATCTGCTGCTTCCCGCCGACGACCCGGCCGCGGACGAAGTCGGAGACGACCTTCACCTCGGGCGCGGACTCGGGAGCCGAGCCCCGGTAGGTCTCCGACGAGGTGGAGCCCGAAGAGCCGCCGCAGCAGCCCCACTTGAAGTCCCAGTTGCGGTTCAGGTCGGTGCCGACGTACGAACTGCCGCTGTTGGGCTGGCGGTTCTTGCGCCAGGAGCGGTACGAGCCGGACGCGATGTCGTACTCCCCGCCGTCCGGGTTGAGGTCCGGGACGATCCAGATCTCGCGGTTGTTCACCATGTTCGTCACGCGGGAGTCGGAGCCGTAGCCCGCGCCGAGCTCGCGCAGCAGGTAGAGCGCCATCTCGACGGTGAGGTGCTCACGGGCGTGCTGGTGGAAGGTGAAGAGCACCTCCGGCTCGGCCTCGTCGGCGGTGACGTTGTCGCTGACCTTGATCGCGACGATGTCCCGGCCCTGGTACGACTTGCCGATCACCCGCTTGCTCATGATGCCCGGGTAGGCGGCCAGCCGCTGGTTGATCTCCGTGTTCATCTCGGCGTAGTTGTGGTACTTCGAGTCGGCCGACGGGAAGTCCAGGAGCCGCACGTCTGAGCCGTCGGTCCGGTCCGGCGCCGAGCCCAGGAGCGAGACGTCGTAGCCGAGCTGCCGCAGCTTCCTGATCTGGTCCGCGCGGCCCGAGACGACGACGGTCTCCTCGTCGGCCTCGTCCACGGTGACGCCGGTGCGCTGAATGGCCGTACGGGTCACCGGCGTGGTGCTCTGGTGGATCTCGTACTGGCGGACGTCGTCCGCCGAGGGTGCCGAGGCACGCGCCCCGGTCGCCGTGGCGTCGGTGGCCGTGGCGGTGATCGGGGCGGCGAGGGCGAGGGCGAGGAGCGTGGCGAGGGCCGCGGTGCGCCGGCCTCTTCCGGCGCCGCTGCCTCGTATGCGAAGTCGCATGAAGTCTCCTAGATTCTCCAGGTGATCCGGGGTCTCCGGATGTGGGGAGTGGAGCGGGGGGTGGTCCATGGCGACGTGCCTGGTGCGGGTGTGGCGCTCATCGTGAGTGGCTGGCATGGTCAGGTCAAGAAGGTGCGGGTGGCCGGTGGCGGGAACCGGCCGAAAATCAGCCGGGCACTGTACGCGGGGGCCGCCCGGTCCGGGACTGTACGCGGGCGGCCCGGTCCCGCATCGCAGACACGGCCGCGCCCCGCTCGACCGGGTCTCTTCACCGCACGCCCTCTTGTGTCCCCCGCCGCTTTACGCTTCCTTGAACGACATGTCGGAGACCACTGGGAAGTCAGCGTCAGCGGAGGTCACCTCCCGCCCCCGCAAGTCCAGTTGGAAGTACATCGGGCCCGGCATCGTCGTCGCGGCGACGGGCGTGGGCGCCGGCGACCTCGTCGCCACGCTCATCGCGGGCAGCAACTTCGGCTACACGCTGCTGTGGGCCGCCGTCATCGGCTGCCTGGTCAAGATCTCCCTGGCCGAGGCGGCCGGCCGCTGGCACCTGTCCACGGGCCGCACCCTCTTCGACGGCTGGGCGAGCCTCGGCCGCTGGACGTCCTGGTTCTTCGTCGGCTACGTCGTGATCTGGGGCTTCGTCTACGGCGCGGCGGCGATGTCCTCCTCGGGGCTGCCGCTCCAGGCCCTCTTCCCGGACGTCATGGGCCTCAGGTGGTGGGCCATCCTGACCGGGCTGGTCGGCCTGGTCTTCGTCTGGTTCAACAAGTACGCCGTCTTCGAGAAGGTCATGACCGTCCTCGTGGGCGTCATGTTCGTCGTCACGGTCTACCTGGCGGTCCGCGTCACCCCGAACCTGGGCGACGCGTTCGCCGGCCTGCTCCCCGTCCTGCCCGACGAGAAGGACTCGGTCCTCAACACCCTCGGCCTGATCGGCGGCGTCGGCGGCACGATCACGCTCGCCGCGTACGGCTACTGGGTCAACGCCAAGGGCTGGACGAACACCGGGTGGATGAAGGTGATGCGCCTCGACAACCGCGTCGCCTACATCACCACCGGCATCTTCGTCGTCGCGATGCTCTTCGTCGGCGCGGAACTCCTGCACTCGGCGAACGTGGCCATCGCCTCCGGCGACCAGGGACTGGTCCAGCTCAGCGACATCCTGAAGGACGAGTACGGCACGGCGACGGCGAAGTTCTTCCTGATCGGCTTCTTCGCCACGTCCTTCACCTCGCTGATCGGCGTCTGGCACGGGGTGAGCCTGATGTTCGCCGACTTCGTGGAGCGCTTCCGCAAGGACCGGGCGGCAGGGGTGGCCCCCGGCGACGGGCCATCCCCGGCATCCGGGGCCTCCGGCGAAGAGGTGGCGTCCGGTGCCCGGGAGAAGTCCTGGCCCTTCCGCGCGTACCTCCTCTGGCTGACCTTCCCGCCGATGGTGCTGCTGTTCGAGGGCCAGCCCTTCCGCCTGATCATCCTGTACGGGGTCCTGGGCGCCGCGTTCCTGCCCTTCCTCGCCCTCACCCTGATGTGGCTGCTCAACTCCGCGCGTACGCCCGCGGAATGGCGCAACGGCATGCTGAGCAACGCGATGCTGGCCGTCGCGGGACTGCTCTTCCTGGTCCTGTGCGTGAAGCAGATCTGGGACCAGCCGTGGTCGGAGTTCTTCTGACCCCGGCCGGACGGCTCAGAGCAGGTGGTCGGCCTTGCCGGCCTTGATGTCCAGGATCAGCTCCTTCCTCGCAGAAGGGGGCTTCGGCAGGTCCCGCGAACCGGGCGGCGGGACGCGCATGTGGGCGACCCTGCCGAGGGCGGGCGCGACGCGGTACGGCGCAAGGGCCGTGTGAGGGGAGCGGACCGCCCACGCGACAACGCCCCCGCCCGGTGAAGCTCCGGGCGGGGGCGTCCACGTGTTGCCGGGTGCGTCAGAGCCCGTGCACGTGCGGCCCCACCGCGTTGGACCACGCGTTGCCCGCCGACGCGTCCCAGTTCGTGGACCAGGTCATCGCGCCGCGCAGGGCCGGGTAGGTCCTGGCCGGCTTGAACGTGCCGCAGTTGGTGCCCTTGGCGAGGCAGTCGAGGGCGTTGTTGACGATGGCGGGGGAGACGTAGCCGCTGCCCGCGCCGCTGGTGGAGGCGGGGACGCCGAGGCCCACCTGGGACGGGGCGAGGCCGCCCTCCAACTGGATGCAGGCTAGGGCCGTGAGGAAGTCGACCGTCCCCTGGCTGTAGACCTTGCCGTCGCAGCCCAGCATCGAACCGCTGTTGTAGTACTGCATGTTGACGACCGTCAGGATGTCCTTGATGTTCAGGGCCGTCTGGAAGTAGGTGTTGGAGGTCGACTGCATGTCGATCGTCTGCGGGGCCATCGTGATGACGAGGGACGGGCCGGCCTTCGCGGACAGGGACCTCAGCGCCTGCGTCATGTAGGTCGCGTTGAGGCCGTTCTCCAGGTCGATGTCGACGCCGTCGAAGCCGTACGTCTGCATCAGGGAGTGGACGGAGTTCGCGAAGTTCGTGGCGGACGCCGAGTCGTTGACGGAGATCGTGCCCTTCTCGCCGCCGATGGAGATGATGACCTTCTTGCCCGCGGCCTGCTTGGCCTTGATGTCGGCCTTGAACTGGTCGACGGTGTAGCCGCCGAGCCCGGCCGAGTCGAGGTTGAAGGTCACGGCGCCGGGCGTGCCCGTGGTGTCCGCGAAGGCGACGGCGATGATGTCGTACTGCGACTGGACTTCGGACAGCTTCTGGACCCTCGCCCCGTTGTTGAAGTTCTGCCAGTAGCCCGTGACGGCGTGCGCGGGGAGCGTTCCGCCGCCCCCGCCGCCGCCCGAGGCGGCCGTCGTGCCGGTGACCGCCGCGGACTTCGCGGACTCCCCGGCCGCGTTCGTCGCGGTGACCTGGAAGGAGTACGAGGTGGACGCGGCCAGGCCGGTGACGGTCGCCGAGGTGCCGGTCACCGCCGTGACCTTCGTGCCGTCCCGGTAGACGTTGTAGCCCGTCGCGCCCGAGACCGTGTTCCAGGCGAGGGACGCGGACGAGGACGTGGTGGAGGCGACCTTCAGACCGGCCGGGGCCGCCGGGACCGTCGGCGCCGGGTCGGTGCCGCCCCCGCCGTCGGGGCCGAACACCGAGAGGTCGTCCGCGTGGTAGGCGGCCTGCCCGTACCAGCCGTGCGTGTACACCGTGACCGAGGTCGTCGAGGCGCCCGTGGTGAAGCTGGTCGTCAGCTGCTTCCACGTCGAGGAGTCCGGGGTCCAGGTGGAGACGTCCGTCGTCCCCGTGCCGCTCGCGCCGAGGTAGGCGTACCCGCCCTGCACCCAGGCGCTCAGCGTGTACGTCGAGTTGGGCTTGACCGCCACGGTCTGGGTGCACTTGGCGTTGTCCTGCCCGGCCGGCGTCGCCTTCAGCGCGGCCGAGCCGCCGTGCACGGGCGAGGACACGGTCGTACCGCTGCCCGCGGAGCAGGTCCAGTTGCCGAGGCCCGACTCGTAACCGCCGTTCCTCGCGTTGTTGACGTCGGCGGCCTGCGCCTCGGTGGCGAGGCCGGTGAGGGTGAGGGCCGACGCCCCGAGCGCGGCGGCGAGGAGCCCCGCCCAAATCCTTCTGCGTCTGGGCATGCCTGGTACGCGGTCCACTGGTGCCTCCGGTGAGGGGGAGAGGGCGGGGAGGTTGCGGAACGGTGGCCACCGCCGGAGGTCCAAGGTGGTCCAGACCAATACGGTTGTCAAGACCTCTGGAGGTCCTCGTGCGCCCCAACCTCCGTACGGGCCGGGCTCGTTGCCGCGGACGCGATTCACTCTCCGTTGATCATGCCCGCACCTTCGGTGAGCCGATCTGCCGAAGTCGGTGTTGGGCGGGGCATGCCGTGGATATGGTGCAGATGCAGGAGGACGTCACAGTGACCAGGTGTGGCCATCTGTGACGGTCCATGGCGAAACAGGGGCGATCCGAAGGCGGCGGTGACCATCCCGCCTCGGTGAACGGGGTGGTTCCAGCGTGCCGACCGCGATAGCCGTCACGAGTCCCGATCTGGTGCTCCCGCCGCACGACCGGCAGACCCCGCCCGCGGTGGTGCAGCCGCTGGACACCCTCGAGGACTCCCTCACCGGCATGCACACCCTCATCGAGCAGCACGGGTACGTGATCTCGCTCTACTCGGCCTCCCCTTCCCGCGCCGACGACCTCGCCCGGCGGCTGCACACCGTCCGCTCGGTCCTGGAGAGCGACCGCATCGCGCTGCTCGGCATCGACCTGCCGCCGCTCGGACTCGCGCTGCTGGCACAGCAGTTGCGCCAGCTGTCCGTCTGCGACTTCAGCCCCGGCGTCCTTGCCTCCGCCGCGCGCCTGCTCGCCCACTACATCTACGCGGGCGCCCTGCTCGGCTCCGTCGCCAAACTCGACCGCGTCCCGGTGTCCCTGAAGTCGCACGCCAAGTCCTGGGTGCCCGGCGCCCAGTTCGCCGTCCTGGCCAATCCGCGCCCGCAGCTCGTGCGGGTCGGCCAGGAGGAGTTGACCGGCCCGGAGTTCGGCACCCGGCTGCTCGTCGCGGCCGACCAGCCGCCCTCCGACTGGATCACCACGACCCTCGCGCCCGCCTGGCAGGTGCAGAGCATCTCCACCGTCCCGCTCCCCGGTCAGTCCGCGCGCTGGTGGGGGACGGCGAGGCTCGCCGAGTTCGCCGCCGGTTTGTACGACGTCTCCGTGCTCTACCAGCTCGTCTCCTCCGTCCGGCGCGAGACGTGCCACTGGTGCGGCCTCGAACTCATCGGCGACCGCTGCGGGTTCTGCTCCGCGCCACTGCCGGCACCGGGAGAGCTTCCGAACGCCGCCGCACGGGCAGGCTCCTCCGTGCGCGCCCTGCCCCCAGCCGTCACCTAGGCCCACCGCACCGTACGCACAGCCGAACAACGCCAGGCACGACCGCTCGACCCCGCTGTCCCCGCCCCCCGATCGAGGTTGTCCGCGTCATGAACTCACGCCAGCGCCGCGGCGTCATCCTGCTGGTCCTCTCGGTCCTGTGCGCCCTCGGCGCCTTCGCCGGAGTGCTCTCGGTGATCCGTGACGTGAACTCGAAGGTCGGCCCCGAGGTGGCGGCGTACCGCCTCCGGAGCGACATCGCGCCCTACCGGGAGCTGTCCGCCGACCAGTTCGAGAAGGTGTCGATGCCCGAGCGCTGGGTGTCGTCCACGGCCGTCACCAGCCTCTCCCAGATCCGCGGCAAGATCGCGGTCACCCGGCTGGAGAAGGGTTCGCTGCTCCAGGCCGACATGATCGTCGACCGGCCCTCGCTGGAGGCCGGCCAGCAGGAGATCGCCATCATGATCGACGCCGCCACCGGTGTGGCCGGAAAGATCGACCCCGGAGCCCGGGTCAACATCTACGCCACCTTCAAGGCGGAGAACGACAAGGGCAGGAACCAGTCCAAGGTCATCGTCGCGAACGCCCGCGTCATCGACGTCGGCGAGCTCACCGCGCTGGACCCCGGGCAGTCGAGCGACGACCGCCGCCGCACGGCCAGCGAGGCCGTCCCCATCACGTTCGCACTCGACACCGCCGACGCCCAACGGGTCGCGTACGCCGAGTCGTTCGCGACCCACGTCCGCCTCGCCCTGGTCGCGGGCGGCTCCGACACGACCGTCGCCCCCGGCGACCGTACGTACACCCTCGACGAGGACAAGTAGGAGGCCGCACATGTCGACCGCTCCCGCCGGGGCCCGTCGCAGAGGGTGCCGCCGATGACCGTCCGCATCCTTCCCGCCGTAGGTGACGTCGACTCGGCCCGCGCGCTCACCACGCTGCTGAGCCAGCTCGCCGACACCGAACCCGCCCCGCCCGTACCCGACTCGACGGCCCTCCTCGACACCCTCGCCCGCCTCGCGACGCAGTCCCTGGACGAACTGCCCGAGGTCGTCCTCGTGCACGAACGGATCGGCCCGGTCCCGGCCCTCGACCTGATCCGCGACGTCGTCATGCGCTTCCCGGCGGTCGGCGTCGTCCTCATCACCGCCGACACCGGCAACGGCGTCCTCACCGCCGCCATGGACTCCGGCGCCCGCGGCATCATCGGCCTGCCGCTGGGCTACGACGCCCTCTTCGAGCGCGTCCAGGCCGCCGCCGCGTGGTCGCTCGGTATGCGCCGCCACCTCGGCAGCACACCCGAGCTGTACACCGGCCCCGGCGGTACCGTCGTCACCGTCACCGGCGCCAAGGGCGGCGTCGGCGCCACCGTCACCGCCGTCCACCTCGCCCTCGCCGCGCAGGCCTCCGGGCGTACGGTCGCCCTGCTCGACCTCGACCTCCAGTCCGGGGACGTCGCCTCCTACCTGGACGTGCAGTTCCGCAGGTCGGTCGCGGACCTCGCCGGGATCAGCGACATCAACCCGCGCGTGCTCCAGGACGCCGTCTTCACGCACGAGAGCGGGGTCGGCCTGCTGCTCGCCCCCGCCGAGGGCGAGCGCGGCGAGGAGATCACCGACCGGGTCGCCCGCCAGGTCCTGGCCGCCCTGCGCTCCCGCCACGACGTGGTGGTCGTGGACTGCGGCTCCCAGATGACCTCCGCGACCGCGGCCGCCGTGGAGATGGCCGACCAGGCCCTGCTCCTGGTCACCCCCGACGTCGTCGCCGTACGCGCCGCCAAACGCATGGTCCGCATGTGGGACCGCCTCCAGATCCGCAAGGCGGAGGAGACCACGACGGTCGTCAACCGGCACTCCCGCGGTACGGAGATCCAGCCGTCCCTCGTCGAACGCGTCACCGGCACCAGGGTCGCCCGCTCCACGGTGCCCGCCGCCTTCAAGGAACTCCAGTCCGTGGTCGACGCGGGCCGCCTCCAGGACCTGGACGCCCGCTCGACGGTGAAGCAGGCCCTGTGGGCCCTCACCGGCGAACTGGGCCTCGCGGTCCCCGCCCCCGAGGGCGGCGGCGGCCGGCGCCGCAAGGCCGCCCCGGAACGCGGCGCGCTCGCCCTGCGCCGCAAGGGCGGCGACCGGGGCGCGGTGACCCTCGAATTCGCGGGCATGTTCCCGCTGCTGCTCGTCGTGATGACGATCCTGTGGCAGTGCGTGCTGTACGGCTACACCTGGTCCCTGGCCGGGAACGCGGCCGACGAGGCGGCGCGGGCGGCCACGGCGGCTTACGCCGTGAACGGCGACGCGGACGGTGCCTGCCAGGCAGCCGGCGCGGAGCACCTGCCGGGGGCCTGGCAGGACGCGGCCATCGCCTGCACCCTCGAAGGCGACGTGTGGAAGGCCCGCGTCACCGCCCAAGTACCCCTGTTCTTCCCCGGTTTCGACGCCGGCTGGGAGGTCGCGGGCGAGGCGGGCGCGGCGGCGGAGGGAGACGTGGGATGAGCCTCGTCGTGCTTTCGCTGGTACGCGGGTGCCGGCCGTCGGGGCCGCCCGGACCGGACTGGCGGGGGTGGTTGCCTGTGCGCCGGCTGCCGCGGGCTCCCGGAACCGACCGGCGGAGATCGTCGCTTCCGCGTCACCCGTCGGGGCGCCCCGGTCCCCACGTGCGCCGGTCGTCACGCCTGCAGGGCCCCCCGGCGCCCGCCGCGTCCCGGCGGCCCCGCCCCTGGGGCGACCGCGGCGTCTCCATGCTGGAGTTCGCCGGGTTCCTGCCCATCCTGCTCGTCATCGCGATGGCCGCCATCCAGCTCGGCCTCGTCGGCTACGGCATCAACCAGGCCGGGTCCGGGGCCCGGGCGGCGGCACGCGTCGCCGCCCAGAAGGACGCGGCGGCCGGAACCGCGGCGGGCCAGGCCGCGATGGACGGCCGCTTCGACGCGAACGTCTCGGTCGGCGGCGGAGGCGACACGGTGGTCGCCACCGTCCAGGTCGACATCCCCTCCGTCATCCCCTTCATGGACGGCTTCACCGCCGAACGCCACGCCACCATGCCCAACGACCAGGACGACTGACCGGGAGGAGCTGAAGACATGAGCCTGCGTTCCCGTATCGCCGCCGCCCCCGAAGAGGGGGGACCCGCCCGCGAGGACGGACACCTCGTCGCCGTCTACCGCGCCAAGCTCCTCGAGGAGATCGACCTCGCGGAGATGTCAAGCCTCGCTGCGGCCGAACGGCGCGCCCGCCTCGAGCGCGTCCTCGGCCACATCATCAGCCGCGAGGGCCCCGTCCTGTCCTCCGCCGAGCGCTCCCAGCTGATCAGGCGCGTCGTCGACGAAGCCCTCGGCCTCGGCGTCCTCGAACCCCTCCTCGCCGACGCGTCCATCACCGAGATCATGGTCAACGGCCCCGACTCGATCTTCGTCGAGCGGGCCGGCCGCGTCGAACAGCTCCCGCTGCGCTTCGCCTCCACCGAACAGCTCATGCAGACCATCGAACGCATCGTCTCCACCGTCAACCGCAGGGTCGACGAGTCCAACCCGATGGTCGACGCCCGGCTCCCCACCGGCGAGCGCGTCAACGTCATCATCCCGCCCCTCGCCCTCACCGGCCCCACCCTCACGATCCGCCGCTTCCCGCGCGCCTACACGCTCCCGGAACTCATCGGGCTCGGCTCCCTGGACGAGCAGATGCTGATGCTGCTGGCGGCCTTCGTCCGCGCCCGCTTCAACGTCATCGTCAGCGGCGGTACGGGCACCGGGAAGACGACCCTGCTCAACGCGCTCTCCGGACTCATCCCCTCCCAGGAGCGCATCATCACCATCGAGGACTCGGCCGAACTCCAGCTCCAGCAGGAGCACGTCATCCGCCTGGAGTCCCGGCCCCCGAACGTCGAGGGCAAGGGCCAGATCACCATCCGCGACCTCGTCCGCAACTCCCTGCGCATGCGCCCCGACCGCATCATCGTCGGCGAGGTCCGCGGCGGGGAGACCCTCGACATGCTCCAGGCGATGTCGACGGGCCACGACGGTTCCCTCGCCACCGTGCACGCGAACTCCGCCGAGGACGCCCTGATGCGGCTCCAGACCCTCGGCTCGATGTCCGAGGTGCAGATCCCCTTCGAGGCGCTCAAGGACCAGATCAACTCGGCCGTCGAGGTCGTCGTGCAGCTCTCCCGGCACGCCGACGGCTCCCGCAAGATCGCCGAGGTCGCCCTGCTCGTCTCGCACGGCCGTGAACAGTTCCGCATCGCGACCGTCTCCCGCTTCGTCCCGAGTCCCACCGGCCCCGACCGTGTCGTCCACGGCCGCTTCGAACACCTCCCGCTGCCCCGCCGGATCGCCGAGAAGCTGTACGTCGCGGGCGAACCGCTGCCGCCCGCCTTCGGCGTCGCCGAGGCCATCGACGTCCTCGACACGAGGCAGGCCATCGGATGACGGCCCCCACCCCGCACGGGAGGCAGGCATGAACAACCCCGCCCTGCTCACCCTCGGCGCCACCGTCCTGTGCGGCACCCTCGCCGTCGCCGGCGTGCACGCGTACGCCGCCGGCCGCGCCCACCGCCGGGCCCTCGAGGACCGCCTGTCCGGCGGATCCGTCCGGGACACCGCGGGCCGCGCGCGCCGGTTCACCGGAATCGACCGCAGGCTGCGCCGCACCCGCCTCGGCCGTGCCATCCACCTGCGGCTGTCGGCAACCGGACTCGACCTGACGGCCGGCGAGTTCTCCACCTACGTCGTCGCCGTCGTCGTCGCACTGTGGCTGATCGCGGCCACCACCCTGGCCCCCTTCTTCGGGCCGATCGCCGGTCTCGTCGGTGTCTGGAGCGCGGCGATCTTCCTCAACTGGCAGCGCCAGAAACGCATCGAGGCCTTCATCAACCAACTCCCCGACGTGGCGCGGCTGCTGGCCAACGCCACCGCCGCCGGACTCGCCCTGCGCACGGCGCTGGCGATGGCCGCCGAGGAACTGGAGGCGCCGGCCGGCGAGGAACTGGCCCGGGTGGCCGACCACCTGACCCTCGGCAGGTCCATCGACGACGCGCTCAGCGAGCTCGCCGAGCGCCTCCCGTCCCGTGAACTCGTCGTCCTGGTCACCACCCTCGTCCTCGCCAACAAGGCGGGCGGCTCGGTCGTCAGCTCGCTGCGCAACCTCACCCAGACCCTGGAGGACCGCAAGGAGACCCGGCGCGAGGTCCGCACCATGCTCTCCGAGGTGAACGCGACGGCCTTCACCGTCCCGCTCCTCGGCCTCGGCTCGCTGCTGCTGATCAACTCCTCGAACGAGGGCGCCCTCGCCCGGGTCACCGGCTCCCCGCTCGGCCAGGCGCTCGTGCTGATCTCGCTCGGCCTCTACACCGTCGGCTTCTTCGTCATCCGCCGTCTCGGCAAGATCGAAGTGTGAGGGGGAGACTCCATTGCAGGCCTTGCTGCTCGCCGTCCTGATGGGCGCGGCCGTCGCGGGCGCCCTCCTCGGCATCCGCATGATCCGCGCCGACGCCAAGCTCCCCGGCGACCTGGTGCTCGCCCTGGAGGTCGGCGCGACCCGCGTCTCCAAGGCGGACTCGGCCGTCGACCGCCTCGGTATGCGCTTCGCACCCGTCGTCCTGCGCATGATGGGCCCCCGCCGCGTCGACGCCAAGCGGCGCCGCATCGACATGGCGGGCAACCCCGGCGGCCTCACCCTCAGCCGCTACGCGGCCCGCCGCGCGGTGTACGGCGTCTTCGGCCTCGTACTCGGCCTGGTCTTCCTCTCCAACGGCCGGCCCCTCTTCGCCGTCGCCACGCTCGCCTTCGGGCTGCTCGCCGCCGACGCCCTGATCTGGCAGGCGATCCGGGAGCGCAAGGACGTCATCGACCGCACGCTGCCCGACTTCCTCGACGTGCTGGCGGTCGTGGTCTCCGCCGGCCTCGGCTTCCGCCAGGCCCTGGACCGGGTCGCGGAGAAGTACGAGGGCCCGTGGGCGGACGAACTGCGCATCACCCTGCGTCAGATGGACATGGGCGTCAGCCGCCGCCAGGCCTTCGACGAACTGCGCCGCCGCAACTCCTCCGAGTCCGTCGCCCAGTTCGTCTCCGCGCTCCAGCAGGGCGAGGAACTGGGCTCGCCGATCGCCGAGACGCTCATCCAGCTCGCCACCGACATGCGCAGGACCGACGCCCAGAACGCCCGCCGCCGCGCCGCGAAGACCATCCCCAAGGCGACGATGGTGACGCTCGTGTTCATGCTCCCCGCCACGATGATCCTCATCGCGACCGGGATGTTCCTCGGATCCGGCACGAACTTCGGCTCGATCCTGGGCCGCTGATGAGAGGCCTCCGGCTCGGCCGAGGGACGGCATACCGCGGCGGGCGGTACGCGCGGGCACGGCGCTACGACGCGCGCACGGACGCGGAGGCGGGCACGGAGACGGGCCCGGACGTGAGCACATACGCACGCACCGGCCCCGGCAATGACCGGGCCGACGGGACGGACCCGGGCTGGCCCCGGGGCGCCGACGCCGGCTATCTCGCCGACGACGCCCCGGCCCCCGGCAGCGTCCGCCTCCAGCTGAGCGCCCTCCAGGCCCTGTGCCGCCAGGCGTTCGCCGTGCGCCTCGCGGCCGTCGCGGTCGGTGCGCCCTTCGCGATGGCCAACGCGGCGGACGGCCCGGCCCGCCACACGGTCCTCGCCGCGGCCGTCCTGGGCGTGATGGGCTCGTACGCCATGCTCCGGGACTGGGACCGCTTCGCCCCCCGCCTCCTCGCCCACCCGAGCCTGCTGGCCGTGGACCTGACCTTCGGTGCGGTCCTGCTGCTCACCGCGTCCCCGGCCTCCCCCCTCGCCTACGCCACGGTCTGCACCCCGCTGCTCGCGGGCCTGCTGTACGGCTGGCGCGGTTCCGGTGTCTTCACCGGCCTCCAACTGGTCGTGCTGCTCACGGTGTACCGGAGCTGGGAGCACCGCCCTGGCACCGGCGCCAGCACCCTCCTGATCGCCGGGTTCTGCGTCGGCGCCGGCATCATCGGCGTCACCCTGCGCAACCTGATGTTCCGTTTCGGTACGGCGAGTCAGGCCCTGTCGGAGGCGACCTCCCGGCTCGCGGTGGCGGAGGCCGTGGAGTCCGAACGGGCGCGCCTCGCCCGCGAGATGCACGACTCGGTCGCCAAGACCCTGCACGGCCTGGCCCTCGCCGCGGAGGCACTGGCCGGATCGGTGGACTCCTGCGACCCGGGCACCCTCAAACGCCAGGCGGCGCTGGTGGCGGGCGCCGCCCGCCGGGCCGCGACGGAGTCCCGCGAACTGCTTTCCGACCTGCGCCACCACACCGACCTGACCGCGGCACGAAGGGACCTGGCCGGCGAACTCGTTCGCCGGGTGGACGAGTTCACGGCCCGTACCGCCCTCCCCGCGGAACTCTGCCGCACGGGCGCCGTCCCCGAACTCCCGTACGTGACGGCACAGCACCTGCTGGCGATCGTCTCGGAGGCGCTGGAGAACGCCCACCGGCACGCGCGCGCGACCGTCGTGGTCCTCGGCCTCGAAGCCGACACCGCGGCCGGGGTCCTGCGGCTGAGCATCCGGGACGACGGCATGGGGCTCCCGCCCACCGCCGTGCTCGACGAACTGACGGAATCCGGCCACTTCGGCCTGCTCGGCATGGTGGAACGGGCGTCCTCCCTCGGCGGGCGCCTGCACCTGTCGGGCCCCCCGCAGGGCGGCACGGAGATCCTCCTGACCTGCCCGCTCCCCGGACCGGCCCGCCCCATCCCCCGAGAGGAGGCCGCCCATGCCTGACCAGGCACGCTCCGACCGGCCCCTGCGTGTGCTCGTGGCCGACGACAACCCGGTCGTACGCGCCGGACTGACCGCCCTGCTGGGCGCCCACCCGGACATCGAGGTAGTCGCCGAGGCGGCGGACGGCCGCGAAGCCGTGACGGCCGCGAGCCGGAGCGCCCCGGACGTCGTCCTGCTCGACGTCCGCATGCCCGGCACCGACGGCCTCACCGCGCTGCCCCGACTCGCACGTCTGGCACCGGTGATGATGCTGACGTACAGCAGGGAACCCGAGGTCGTGGCCGAGGCGCTGCGCCGGGGTGCCGTCGGCTATCTCGTCCACGGGGAGTTCACTGCCGCCGAACTGATCGCCGCCGTACGGGACATGAGGTACGGACGAGCCACCGTCACGGATTCGCTAGGTGTTTCCTACGAACCGGACGAAATCCCTTCGCACGTGCAACCAGCTGTGGCACATTCGTCAAAGACGCGGACCGCGACCGTCACCGGGCCGCCCCGTCACGGCCCCAACCGGAGTGACTACGGCCTGAGTTCACGGGAGGTGGAGGTCATGGATCTCATCGCGTCCGGCATGAGCAACCGGCAGATCGCCGCCACCTGCTTCATCAGCGAGAAGACCGTGAAGAACCACATCAACCGCATCTTCGCGAAGCTGCACAGTTCTTCCCGCAGCGAAGCGATCGCCCACTGGCTGGGTACCGTCCGCGGGGGGTGGACCCGGTGATTCCCACCCCCGGAAGTTGGGCCCCTGGACCCACCCGGAGTAGGCGAGTTCTCACGTACGGTGCTCGGGTCGGAAGTGGCGTCGGGCGGGAGGGCAGTGACGATGAACAGGTTCGACAGCTGGACCAGGACCGTGATCACCCGGATGAGGGGCAAGGACCGGGACGCGGGGGCGGGGTTCGTGGAGTATGCGGGGTTGATGATCATCATTGCGGGGATCTTCACGTTGATCGATGGACTGGGGTTGGACGGGTTGATCTCCCAGGCGATCTTCGACGCTGTGAACGACGTCATCGGGGGCTGACCGAAAGACAGTTCGGTGATCGGGGCCAGACTCTTCCCATTTACATCTGGCTGACCGCAATGCTGCTATTCGCCGCACTCGCCCTCTTCGCGTTCGCTCAGGCAGCGTCCGCCCGCAATGGAGCTCAGTCCGCGGCGGACGCTGCGGCGTTGGCGGCAGCTCAGGATGCCAGGGACGAACTGATCGAGGACCTACCGGTGGCCATCGAGCAGGGGGAGGACTGGTTGGACTGGCTGGGCGAGGACATCCCCTATGGCACCGGAGCCACGGCGGCCGCCCAGCAACTGGCTGCCGAGAACGACTCGACCCTGCTGAGCGCAGAGTTCGTCCCCGTGAACGGCTTTCCGGGGTACGAAGTAGAGATCGAGACCAACTTCACGGTCGGCGACTCGATCCTCCCCGGCACGGAAAACATGCAGGCGCACGCCCATGCCACCGCCGTCATCGAACCCCGGTGCGACTTCGACCCCGAGGCGGATCCGGAGAAGCCCGTGGAACTGAACTGTGATGGCGAGCCGGTGAACATCGACCCCGAAGATTTCGATCCGGACGACCTTCCTGACGCGTCCGTGATGTTCTCTGTGCATCTGGCCGAGTGAAAGGAAGCCGTACCGATGTATCTCCGGCACACCACGAAGGGCCGCAAGGCACTGGCCACGGTGGCGATCACGGCGGGTCTCTTTCTCTCGGTGGCCGGCTGCGGTGGGGGAGACGACAACAAGGCCGAGCCGACCAAGTCGTCGACATCCTCGAAGGACGACGGTGGGGGGAGTGGCGAGGACGAGCCCTCCGAGTCCTCTTCTGCGGACCAGGTCCTGGCTGAGGTCGAGGGAGACGGCCTGACGCTCAAAATCACCTCCGCCACGCGTGACGCGGGTGGCTTCGTGACCATCGAGGGGTCGGTGACGAACGGCGGCAGTGGGTCTTGGGTGGCAGCCGACTGGCGCGGCGACGAGCGCGAACTCTCTAAGAACGGCGGCTCCATCGCGGGAGCCAGTCTCGTCGACCCGACGGGCAAGAAGAAGTACCTGATCCTTCGTGACACCGGGGGCCGGTGTCTGTGCACGAGGTTCGCCAGCGCCCTCCGGTCGGGCGAGTCCGCGGACTGGTTCGCCCAGTTCCCCGCCCCGCCCGCCGGCACCACGCAGGTCAGCTTCCAGGTGGGCGCCATGCCCCCCGCCTCCGTCGAACTCTCCGAGGGCGAGTGACCCATGCCCCTCCCGAACCGCACGGCAGCGACGACGTTCACGGCCTTGGCCGTGCTGGTCACCCTCGGGCTCCCCGGGCCGGCGTACGCCGACGACGAGGACCCGAGCGCCCCGCCGGGCAGCGTGACGACGTCCCCGCCCCCCGAGGTGGACGGGAACAGCCCGGGCCTGAAGCTCGCCGACGGCGCCACCCTGGCCCCCGCCAAGGTGCTGGACATCAAGTCGGTCGTGGAGGACCTCGGCGGTGAGGAGCGCCGGGAGGACACGAACGAGAACGTGACGTTCGCGTTGCAGGCGGAGGTGCTGTTCCCCAAGGACAGTTCGAAGCTGAACCCCGAGGCGCGCTCCCGCATCCAGGCGATCGCGGACGAGATCAAGGCGCAGAACGCCACGAACGTCAGGGTGTTCGGCTTCACCGACAACCTGGGTTCGTACGCGCACGGCCTGACGCTCTCCAAGAAGCGCGCGGAAGTGGTCCACGAGGAACTCGCGGGCGACCTCGACGGAGACGTCACGTTCGAGGTGCGCGGCTACAGCGAGGACTATCCGATCGCCGACAACACCTCCGAACAGGGGCGCCGGAAGAACCGCCGGGTGGAAGTCTCGTTCCCCAGGGGTGACTCCACGGGCCAGGGCGAACAGAGCTGAACCCCGGCCGTGGCTGAAGACGCAACGAAGGGGACAGGCTCGATGAGGAAGATCGTTCTGATGTCGTCGGTGTCGCTCGACGGGTTCTTCGAGGGACCCGGCCGGGAGCTCGACTGGAACCTGGTCGACGAGGAGCTGCACCGGCACTTCAACGAGGTGGTCCGGGGCATGGGCGGCCTGCTGTCCGGACGAGTGACGCACGAGCTGATGGCGGAGTTCTGGCCGGAGGCGGACGCGGGTCCGGACGTCGAACCCGCGATCGCCGAGTTCGCCGAGATCTGGCGGAACATCCCGAAGACGGTGTACTCGCGGACCCTGGAGCACGCCGACTGGAACACCACGATCGTGCGCGACGTCGTCCCCGAGGAGATCAGGGCTCTCAAGGAGGCACCCGGCGGCGACCTGTGCCTCAGCGGACATGATCTCGCCGCCACCTTCCTGCACTACGGCCTGATCGACGAGTTCCGGGTGTACGTCCATCCGGTGATCCTTGGCCGCGGCAGACCCCTCTTCGCGCCGGCGGACGCCCCGACCCCGCTCCGGCTCGGCGAGACCCACACCTTCGGCAACGGCGTCGTCCTGCTGCGCTACGAGCGGGACGAGCAGGGCGCGTCGGCCAAGGCGGGCGACCGGTAAAGGAGTTGCCCGGTCGGCGGGCGGTCGGTAGGAAGTGACCATGACCGTACTCGGCGCCGTGTTCCGTCCCCAGCTGCCTCCCGAGCGACTCCGTGCCCTGGCGCGCCTGGCGGACGACGCCGGCCTCGAGGAGCTGTGGCTCTGGGAGGACTGCTTCCTCGAAGGCGGGATCTCCACCGCCGCTGCCGCCCTGGCCTGGACCGAGCGGCTGCGGGTGGGCGTGGGCCTGCTGCCGGTGCCACTGCGCAATGTCGCCCTCACCGCGATGGAGGCGGCCACCCTGCACCGCCTGTTCCCCGGGCGGGCCTCCCTCGCCGTCGGCCACGGCGTGCAGGACTGGATGGGGCAGGTCGGGGCGCGCGCCGAATCGCCGGTGACGCTGCTCCGTGAGTACCTGGCGGCCCTGCGCGCGCTGCTCGCCGGTGAGCGCGTCACGACCGACGGGCGGTACGTCAGGCTGGACGGCGTGGCCCTCGACTGGCCGCCCGTGACCGCGGCCCCGGTGCTGGCCGGGGTCACCGGCCCCCGTTCCCTGCGGCTCTCGGGCGAGGCCGCGGACGGCACCGTCCTGACCGCCGCCACCGGCCCCGAGGGCGTCCGGCGGGCGCGCCTCCTCATCGACGAGGGGCGCGTGTCGGCGGGCCGCACCGACCCGCACCGGGTCGTCGTCTACCTGCACGCGGCGACCGGTGCGGACGCCGCCGCCCGGCTGCGGGCCGAGATCGAGGCCAACGGCGAGGACCCCACCGAGGAGCACGGCGTGGCGGGGGACGCGGAGGCCGTCGCCGAGGCCGTCCGGCGCCTCGCGGACGCCGGCGCCGACACCGTCGTCCTCCAGCCCACCGCGGACGAGCCCGACCCCGAGGGCTTCCTCCGCTTCGCCGCTACCGAGGTACGCCCCCTCGTGGGCTAGCGAGCCCCCGTGAACCGCTCCGGGCCCGGAGTTCAGCCGGACCGGTGGTCTCCCGTGCCGCCGTCGATCAGCTCGCGGAGGATGTCCATGTGACCGGCGTGCCGCGCCGTCTCCTCGATCATGTGGACCAGGACCCAGCGCAGGGACACGGCCGTGCCGTTCCACGACGTGCCCACGTCGTCCGGCGACAGCTCCGCGACGGTGCGGTCGGCGGCGGCGCGGGCACGGCCGTAGAAGTCGGTGATCCGCCGCGTCGTGTCATCAGGTCCCGCGCTCATGTCCTGGTCGGTGAACGGGTCGAACCACAGCGGCTCGACCTCCCGCCCGAAGGTCCGGCAGAACCAGCCGTACTCCACGGACGCGAGGTGCTTCACCAGGCCGAGGAGATTGGTGCCGGAAGGGGTCATCACCCGCCGCACCTGCTCGTCGTCGAGCCCGTCGAGTTTCCACAGCACCGCGTCGCGGTGCCGGTCGAGGCTCGCGCGCAGGACTTCCTTCTCGCCGCCGGTGTAGGGCACCGCAACCGCACCCGCATCGCTCGTCATGCCCGGAACGTAGCAGCGGGCACAGACAGGGAGACAGAACACACCGCCGCACCGTGGACACGGACAACGCCCGCCGGATCACTGCATGAGATGTCCGTCCGCATCTCGGACTTCCGCACGGGGTTTCCACATCGTTACCGGAGGCTCCTCGCGCCCGATCGGCCGCCTCGCGTAGGTTCGGATCAACGGAATTCGCGTGACCAAAGCTGCGCGTATGGTACCGCGCAGTGGAGGGGGCTGCGCGGTACCCGTTCTCCCTCGCGGCGTCACGCGGGTGTTCCCGGACCGTCGTCCCGGATGGTCATCCGCACCCCCCGCCGTACGCCCCAGCGTTCCATCGCCCCGGCCTCGGCCTCCAGCACGTACCGGGCCCACGGGCGCGGCAGCCCCACCCGGCCCGGCCGCATCGTGCGCACCGCCCTGACCCGCAACGTCCGGTCCAGATAGGCGACATCGATCGCGAACCGCATCCCCAGGGTGTGCACGGAGTTCGCGGGGCTCAGCAGCAGTGCCCCCTCGATCCCGTCCCGCCCGAGCAGCCCCCGCCGCCTCGCGCGCGCCGACTCGGCGAGTTCCAGCGGCACCGGCGCGGGCGTTCCGGGCGTGGTGAACGTGGCCATGACGGTGAAGTTAGCGACCGCGTCAAGTCGGCGTCCGCGCCGCGCGTCACCCACCCGGAGTACGACGGCCCACGGGTACCGGGCGCCTCATACGTGCGCCCAGACCACCGAAACCTCCATGGATTCCCCCGATCCTCCTTGGAATCCGCTGCGATCCGGTCGGGACGCTCCCTGGAATCACGGGTTCCGTGTTCATCGCGACGTTGCCGGGCGACTCCGGAGAGTAGTTGTCTGCCGCCGATGCACGCAGCATCACTTACGAAGGGTTATGGTGGAAACCCCCCCTCGGGCCGGTCCGTCTCCCCCCCACGGACCGGCCCGTTTTTTGTGCTTTCGCGCGTTGGCCCCGACGAGGCGTCCCGGCCCGGTTCCGCTCGGCGCCGCGTACGACACGGGGGAGTGGTCCATGGATGCGAAGGCGCCCCGCCCCGCTGACACCCCTGGGCGGAGCCCCAGTTGCGCGGGGGTAGGCTTCGCCTCCGGGGACCGCCATATGGACAGGGATTGCGCCCGCTCGCGCCTGTCTGATCCGCACGGAGGGGCTGACAACACGTGACCTTGCGCGACAACCTGCGCCGTCTGCTGGTCAGGTTCTACACACGCAGGGTGGAAGGCCACCTCGACCACGACCAGGTGCCCAAGCACATCGGCGTCATCATGGACGGCAACCGCCGGTGGGCGAAGGCCGCGGGCAGCACCGCCGCCCAGGGCCACCGCGCCGGGGCGGACAAGATCGAGGAGTTCCTCGGCTGGTGCTCCGAGACCGATGTCGAGGTCGTCACCCTCTGGCTGCTCTCCACGGACAACTTCGACCGTCCGAAGGAGGAGCTGGTCCCCCTCCTGGAGATCATCGAGGGCGTCGTGCGCACCCTCGCCGCCGACGGCCGCTGGCGCGTCCACCACGTGGGCACGCCCGACATCCTGCCCTCGCAGATGCAGACCGTCCTCAAGGAGGCCGAGGAGACCACGGCGCACGTCGACGGCATAGTCGTCAACGTCGCCATCGGCTACGGCGGCCGGCAGGAGATCGCCGACGCCGTGCGCTCCATGCTCCTCGACGCCGCCGACAAGGGCGCCACGATCGCCGACCTCGCCGACTCCGTCGACGTCGACCTCATCGGCAAGCACCTCTACACGGGTGACCAGCCCGACCCGGACCTGGTGATCCGCACCAGCGGCGAGCAGCGCCTGTCCGGGTTCATGCTGTGGCAGACGGCCCACTCGGAGTACTACTTCTGTGAGGTCTTCTGGCCGGCCTTCCGCAAGGTCGACTTCCTGCGCGCCCTGCGCGACTACGCGGCGCGACACCGGCGGTACGGCGGCTGACAACACCGCACCTCGGGGACACACGTCACCGGGAGTTAACGAACGCGCCGTCATGCCCTTTGGCATGGCGGCGCTCGTTACCGGGCATAAAGCCTCCAGGTCGACACCCGAACCACGGGTGTCGGATCTCAGCGGACGGCACGGGGCCGTCCGCCCGGGAGGCCCTTTGCACCAGCCCGACCGTGTGGTCAGCACGGACGAAGCGGAGGGCCGGTCCCCGGCCCGCGCAGCGTGGCCGAGACCGGTCCAGATCTCCTTCGTCGCTCCCCGACCTCATCCGAGGGGGTACGTCCTTCCGTGGTGACCAGCGCAAAGCGCCACAAGCCAGACCGGCGCACCTATGTTCTCGACACCAGCGTCCTGCTGGCCGATCCGCACGCGATGAACCGCTTCGACGAGCACGAAGTCGTGCTGCCGATCGTCGTGGTCACGGAACTGGAGGCCAAGCGGCACCATCCCGAACTCGGCTACTTCGCCCGGCAGGCCCTGCGCCTGCTCGACGAATTCCGGGTACGGCACGGCCGGCTCGACGCCCCGATCCCGGTCGGGGAACTCGGCGGGACCGTGCGCGTCGAGCTCAATCACTCGGACCCCAGCATCCTGCCCAGCGGCTACCGCCTGGGGGACAACGACTCGCGCATCCTCGCGGTCGCCCGCAACCTGCAGGCCGAGGGCTACGACGTCACGGTCGTGTCGAAGGACCTGCCGCTCAGGATCAAGGCGTCGTCCGTCGGCCTCCTCGCCGAGGAGTACCGGGCGGAACTCGCCGTCACGGGCTCGTCGGGCTGGACCGGGATGTCCGAACTGACGCTCCCGGGCGAGCAGGTGGACGTCCTCTTCGAGGAGGGCCACGCCTACGTCCCCGAGGCGGCCGAGCTGCCGGTGCACACGGGTCTGACGATCCAGTCGGAGCGCGGCAAGGCCCTCGGGCGCGTCACGCCCGAGGGCAACGTCCGGCTCGTCCGCGGTGACCGGGAGGCCTTCGGGATCAAGGGACGGAGTGCCGAGCAGCGCATCGCTCTCGACCTCCTGCTCGATCCGGACATCGGGATCGTGTCGATGGGCGGCCGGGCCGGCACCGGCAAGTCCGCGCTCGCGCTCTGCGCGGGTCTGGAAGCCGTGCTGGAGCGGCGCCAGCACCAGAAGGTGATGGTCTTCCGGCCGCTGTACGCGGTGGGCGGGCAGGAGCTCGGCTATCTGCCCGGCTCCGAGTCCGAGAAGATGAGCCCCTGGGCGCAGGCGGTCTTCGACACGCTGTCCGCGGTCACCAGCCGCGAGGTCATCGAGGAGATCACCTCACGCGGGATGCTGGAGGTCCTGCCGCTCACGCACATCCGCGGCCGTTCCCTGCACGACGCCTTCGTGATCGTGGACGAGGCGCAGTCCCTGGAACGGAACGTACTGCTGACCGTGCTGTCCCGGATCGGCGCCAATTCGCGGGTCGTACTGACCCACGACGTGGCGCAGCGGGACAATCTGCGGGTCGGCCGGTACGACGGAGTGGTCGCCGTGGTCGAGAAACTGAAGGGCCATCCGCTCTTCGCGCACGTCACCCTCAATCGGTCCGAAAGGTCGCAGATCGCCGCCCTGGTGACCGAAATGCTGGAGGACGGACACATCTAGGGTCACCCGCCCCGTACCGGCCAACTTGGTGCGGTTGCGGACTGATTGGCGCCGTCCGGCAAAGGCCAAGAGCCTAGCCGGGCGGCGTCTTGTTGCGCGCCCTTTTCCGATAAACCACTGGGGCAAACGAGGTGTGAGCTTTCACACGCAACGGAGAATTGCCTCGCGGCGTCGGGTTACGGCAGAGTCTCACTCCTGTCAGGCCCCGCATACGACACACGTGTACCCATGGGGGTACCTCCCAGGCCCTTCAAGGCACTGGGGGAGATACGGCACAGCAGGAACCACCAGAACTCCATAGAGCCGTCGTATGCCGCCCGAGCACCACGCGGCACTCCCCGAGCGGGAGTTGCCCACCGGGTCCGTGCCTCCCGTGACCCCGCAGTTGGGAGGCCAGCGCCAAGGGGCACGATTGCGTCCGCGAGGGTCACCTACAGCGGGCGATGCTGGAAGGAAACCGAGTGAGCCGGATTTCGGTCCGGGGATTCGCAGTGGCTTCTGCCACCGCGGTCACCGCTGTTGGCGCCGTCACCGGTGTTGCCGCGGGCAGCACCGCGCAGTCCCCCAACGACGCCGAGGCGACGGCCAGCGACGCGACGCTCCTCGCGGACATCCCCGCGGGGCAACAGGCCCAGGTGCAGACCGCCTCCCTGACGCAGCAGGCGGACGTCCAGGCCATCGCCGCGGACGCCAGCGCCAAGAAGGACGCGGAGGAAGCGGCCCGCAAGCAGGCCGCCGAGGACGCGATCGCCAAGCAGAAGGCCGCGGAGAAGGCCGAGCAGGAGGCCAAGGAGCGCAAGAAGGCGGAGGTTGCCACCAAGGCCAGCCGCTCTGCCACGCGCGACGTCTCCACCTTCGCCGTCCAGAGCTCGTACACCATCGCGCAGATCCAGGCGATGGCGCGCCAGGTGGTGCCGAGCGGCCAGTTCCAGTGCTTCAGCAACATCGTGGACCACGAGTCCAGCTGGAACTACAAGGCGGTCAACGCCTCTTCCGGTGCCTACGGTCTCTTCCAGGCGCTGCCCGGTTCGAAGATGTCGTCCGTCGGTTCCGACTGGCAGACGAACCCGGCCACCCAGATCAAGTGGGGCCTCAACTACATGGACGGCCGCTACGGCAGCCCGTGCGAGGCCTGGACGTTCTGGCAGGCCAACCACTGGTACTAGGAACGGTCCGGCGGTGACGCGCCGACGGAACCTCACGAAGCCCCTCCCCGTCCTCGGGTGAGGGGCTTCGGCCGTGCCGCGACGGGCGAGGTACCGTCGGACACTACGACTCCGGGGGAGTGGTGGGGAGCAACGGGGGAAGAGGACGGATCATGTCGCGAGTGCCCAGATGGCTCGGTCGTATCGGCGCATCACTGACCGAGTGGGGAGAGCGGTTGGACGAGCGCCGCGCCGAGGTCGAGCGAGAGACGCGGGGGGAGCCCGGCGACGCGGACGTCCCCCGCGGACCCGCGGCGCCCGTTCCGGGCCGCCGCGCGCCCGTCCCCCGCGGACCCGCGGCGCCCGTTCCGGGCCGCCGCGCGCCCGGCGGTACCCGGAAGGACCCGGCGGACGACGGGGACGGGACAACCGCTCCCGCGGCGGAGGACTCCGCGCCCGAGCACGTCCCGGCGCCTCCCCTGTACGCGCCCGCCGTGGTCGCCCGCCCCGACCCCTCCGCGGCCGTGCCGTGGGGCGTACGGGTCGCGGCCGAGGCCGGCTGGCGGCTGCTCGTCCTCGCGGGCACCGTCTGGGTGCTGATGCGGGTCATCAGCGCCGTACAGCTGGTGATCCTCGCCTTCGTGGCGGCGCTGCTCATCACCGCGCTGCTCCAGCCCACGGTGGCGCGGCTGCGCCGGCACGGCGTCCCGCGCGGACTGGCGACGGCGCTCACCGCGATCCTCGGGTTCGTCGTCATGGGCCTGGTCGGCTGGTTCGTGGTGTGGCAGGTCATGGAGAACATCGACAACCTCTCCAGCCAGGTGCAGGACGGCATCGACGAGCTGCGCAAGTGGCTCCTCAACAGCCCGTTCCACGTCACCGACAAGCAGATCAACGAGATCGCCAAGAACCTGCGCGAGGCGGTCGGCGCCAACACGGACCAGATCACGTCCGCCGGGCTCGAAGGCGTCACGGTCATCGTCGAGGGCCTGACCGGGATCCTGCTGACGATGTTCTCGACGCTGTTCCTGCTGTACGACGGCAAGCGCATCTGGCAGTGGACGCTCAAGCTCGTCCCCGCCGCCGCCCGTCCGGGTGTCGCGGGCGCCGGTCCGCGCGCCTGGCGAACGCTGACCGCCTACGTCCGGGGCACGGTGATCGTCGCCCTGATCGACGCCATCTTCATCGGCCTCGGCATCTACTTCCTCGACGTCCCGATGGCCGTCCCGCTCGCCGTCTTCATCTTCCTCTTCGCCTTCATCCCGCTCGTGGGAGCCGTGGTGTCGGGCGCCCTCGCCGTGGTCGTCGCGCTCGTCACCCAGGGCGTGTTCGCGGCCGTCATGGTGCTCGCCGTGGTCCTCGCCGTCCAGCAGATCGAGGGGCACATCCTCCAGCCGTTCATCCTCGGGCGGGCCGTGCGGGTGCATCCGCTCGCCGTCGTACTGTCCGTCGCCGCGGGCGGGATGATCGCGGGGATCGGCGGCGCGGTCGTGGCGGTGCCGCTGGTCGCCGTCACCAACTCGGTCGTCGGCTACCTCCGTTCCTACGCCGAGGAAACCGCCCTGCGCCAGACCCCGGTGCAAAGCTCCCCGGGGGCTGGACTCCCGGCCCGTCCGGCGTTCGCGGACGAGCGCGAGGCGTGATGCCGGGGGTCCGGGGACGGGACGGGTAGGGCACAGGGGCGAGAACGCGCGGAGCCCCGCCCACCTGGCGGTGGGCGGGGCTCCGGGAAGCGGCCGAGGACTACTCGGCGAGAACGGCTTCCGCGTCCAGCGTCGTACCGACCGCCTGGATCACCGAGGCGATCTTGAACGCCTCCTGGATCGTCTCCCGGTCGACCCCGGCCTTGCGGAGCACCTGCTCGTGCGAGTCGAGGCACTGCCCGCAGCCGTTGACGGCCGAGACGGCGAGCGACCACAGCTCGAAGTCGACCTTCTCGACACCGGGGTTGCCGATGACGTTCATCCGCAGACCGGCGCGCAGCGTCCCGTACTCCGGGTCGGATAGCAGGTGCCGCGTCCGGTAGAAGACGTTGTTCATCGCCATGATGGCGGCCGCCGACTTGGCGGCGCCGTACGCCTGCGCCGAGAGGTTCGCCTTCGCCTCGGGCTCCAGCTCACGCAGGACCCGCGGGGAGCGGGACGCGATGGCGCAGGCGAGCACCGTGCCCCACAGCTGCTGCTGCGGAAGCTCGGAGTTGCCGATCACCGAACCGAGGTTCAGCCGGAGGTCCTTGGCGTAGTCCGGTATGGCGGACTTGAGGTCATCGAGAGCCATGAGGGTCACTCACCGGCCAGCAGCGCGACCGGGTCGAGGGTGTTCTCGCCCTTGGTCCAGTTGCACGGGCACAGCTCGTCCGTCTGCAGGGCGTCGAGCACCCGCAGAACCTCCTTGGGGTTACGGCCGACGGAGCCGGCGGTCACCATGGAGAACTGGATCTCGTTGTTCTGGTCGACGATGAAGACGGCGCGCTTGGCGAAGCCGTCCTCGCCCTCGATGCCGAGGTCACGCATGAGCTCGTGCTTCGAGTCGGCCATCATCGGGAAGGGCAGGTCACGCAGGTCCTCGTGGTCCTTGCGCCAGGCGTGGTGGACGAACTCGGAGTCGCCGGAGAAGCCGAGCACCTGGGCGTCACGGTCGGCGAACTCGCTGTTCAGCTTGCCGAAGGCGGCGATCTCGGTCGGGCACACGAAGGTGAAGTCCTTGGGCCACGCGAAGATGACCTTCCACTGACCCTCGTAGGTCTTGTGGTTGATCTGCTGGAACTCCTCGCCCTTCTCCAGCGAGACGCAGGCGGTCAGGTCGAACTCGGGGAACTTGTCACCAACAGTGAGCACGCGCTCTCCTTGCAGCGAGGAAACACCCCTTTTGAGGATGTATCCCATGGGTTGGACGCTGATGATGTTGGCACAGGCTGCATTGATTAGTGAAATAGCTACACTCGGTCGTGTTGATCGGTGTCAGCTATCAGTAGCAGTGAGTGAGAGGTATGGCCATGGTGAGCGCGAGCGGCTCGACGGGTCCCGTGGTTTCCCCGGGTGTGAAGGGCCCCCTCGGGAACGGGCCGCTCGACCCCAAGGGCTCCCTCGGCCCCAAGGGCTCCCTCGGTCCGAAGGGCTCCCTCGGCTCCAAGGGCAACGGGCGGCGGCAGCCCAGCCTCGCGCAGCTGCGGGCGTTCGCCGCCGTCGCGGAGCACCTGCACTTCCGGGACGCCGCCGCCGCGATCGGCATGAGCCAGCCCGCCCTGTCGGGTGCCGTCTCGGCCCTGGAGGAGACGCTCGGGGTGACCCTGCTGGAGCGTACGACCCGCAAGGTGCTCCTCTCGCCCGAGGGCGAGCGTCTCGCCGTACGCGCCAAGGCGGTGCTCGACGCGGTCGGGGCGCTGATGGAGGAGGCCGAGGCGGTGCGGGCGCCGTTCACGGGGGTGCTGCGGCTCGGAGTGATCCCCACCGTGGCGCCGTATCTGCTGCCGACCGTCCTGAAGCTGGTCCACGACCGCTACCCCGACCTCGATCTCCAGGTCCACGAGGAACAGACGGCCAACCTGCTGGACGGGCTCGCCGTCGGGCGGCTGGACCTGCTGCTGCTCGCGGTGCCGCTCGGCATGCCGGGCGTGGTCGAACTCCCCCTGTTCGACGAGGACTTCGTCCTGGTCACCCCGCTCGACCACTGGCTCGGCGGCCGGGAGGGGATCCCGCGCCAGGCGCTGCGCGAGCTGAACCTGCTACTGCTGGACGAGGGGCACTGCCTGCGCGACCAGGCGCTGGACATCTGCCGGGAGGCCGGCCGCGCCGACGCGCCGGTCACCACCACCGCCGCCGGACTCTCCACGCTGGTCCAGCTGGTGGCGGGCGGGCTCGGGGTGACCCTGCTGCCGCGCACCGCCGTCAAGGTCGAGACGAGCCGCAGCAACCAGCTCCTCACCGGGTACTTCGCGGATCCGGCGCCCACCCGGCAGATCGCGCTGGCGATGCGGGCGGGCGCCGCGCGGGGCGCCGAGTACGAGGAACTGGCCGCAGCGCTCAGGGACGCGCTGCGGCCCCTGCCCGTCCGGGTGCTGTGACCCGCGCCGGGCCCGGCCGGTGCTACTCGGTGCGCAGGCCGTCCGGTGGCAACCCGGCCGGTGCTATTCGGTGCGCAGGCCGTCCGGTCGCATCAGCCGCAGCAGCGGGGGCAGGCTCAGCGCCGTCACCAGCAGGACGACGCCCGCGCCGACGCCCGCCATCGACAGCACGCTCGGCCAGTCCACGGCCACCGAGGTCTCCGTCATCTTCAGCAGGACGGTGCCGAGGGTCAGGCCCACCGTGGTCGCGAGCAGCAGGCCGAGCGCGATCGGGATCGCGGTCTGCCACAGCACCGACAGGCTCAGCGTGCGGCGCCGGGTGCCGAAGGCGACCAGCGCCGACAGCAGCTTCTTGCGCTCGCGCAGTTGCTCCAGCTGCGAGACCAGCAGGCTCGCGCCGATCAGGACGAGGACACAGGTCGCGCCGACGAACAGACCCGTACGGATGGAGCTGAAGCGACCTGAACGCTCGCTCGCCGACCAGGAGTTGGCGTTCGTGAGCGGACCGAGCCCCGCTGCGGTGTTCCGTACGAGGTCGTGGACGTCCGGCACGGAGCCGTCGATCTTCAGGAAGAGCTGGCCCTCGACGGCCGGGGCCGCGTCCGCGGGCAGGGCGCCCGTGGTGATCAGCATTCCCCCGCGTTCCCAGCCCGTCGGGTCCTCGCGCGACCCGGCCCTCTTGAGGTGCGGGGGCACGGTCCAGGCGACCTGGTGGCGCTTGGGGCTGCCGTCGTAGGACGGGTCGATGTAGAGCGTCCGGCCGGACTTGCCCAGGTCCAGGGTCCCCCTGTCGTACTCGGCGCCCTCCACGGCGAAGACGTCGCCGTCGCGGCACGAGGGCAGCCGCGCCACCTCGCGCAGCGACGTGCAGTCGCCGACGGTCAGGTTCACGGACACGTCGGGGTTCCTGGCGCTGTCGCCCAGCGAGGCGAACGACAGCGGCGTCACGTGCCGCACCCCCCGCGTCCGTTCGAACCGCCCGGCGGCCTGGGCCACCGGGACGCCGTACGGCACGGTGATCTGCATCTGCGCACGCGAGAGGTCGTTGCGGGAGTCCTTGGTGTAGTCGTCCTCGACCCCGGCGAACAGCATCTGCAGGGCGATCGCGCCCGCCACCGCCACCGCGATGCCGTTGACCATGCGCGCCGCGCTGCCGCTGCTCAACTGGAGCCGCCGGACGGCCAGTTGCCAGGCGACCCCGCCCGAGTTCAGCCGGGCCACGACGGACTCGACGACCCAGGGCAGCAGTGCGGTCACGCCGACCAGCAGCAGGATGACACCGCCGACCACCATGTACTGGTTGAAGTCCCCGTTGTCCCGGCCCTGCCCGACCATCGGGTAGAGCAGCGCCAGTCCGCCCAGCGGCACCAGCAGCCGCCACCACAGCCGGCGCCGCGCGGGCCTGGCCGTGCGGACGACACCCAGGGGCTCGATGACGACCCCGCGCAGCGCGAGGAGGGTCACCGCGACCGCCGCGGCCGGGACGGTGACGGCGATCAGCGCCACCAGCGTGGGCGTCGGGCGGAGATCGCCCGGGAACACACTGATCTCGAACAGCTCGATCATCCCCGCGAGCCGGCGGCCCGCCAGGAAGAACCCGGCGCCGAGGACCAGTCCGACGAGTGCCCCCGCCAGGGCCTCGCCGGCCGCGATCCTGCGGGTCATCCGCCCGTCGGCGCCGACCAGGCGCAGCGCCGCGAGCCTGCGGTCGCGCCGTTCGCCGCCGAAGCGCACGGCCGCGGCGATGAAGACACCGACCGGCATCAGCAGCACCACGAAGACGATCAGGATGAGCAGCAGCAGGACGGGGTCGAGCCTCTCACCGCTCTGGCCCGTCGATCCGAACGAGTCGATGCGCTCGATCCGGACAGCCGTCGTGCGCTCCGTCCCGGAGAGGTCCTGGGAGCCCGCGTAGTAGACGAGTTCGTGCGGGCCGACCAGGCCCGTGTCGCCGACCGTGCCGCTGATCCGGTACGGCAGCCGCTCGCGCAGCAGCCTGCCCTCGCCGGACTTCAGGAGGCGGGCCAGGTCGGGCGAGACGACCATCTCGCCGGCCGCGGGGAACTTCCCCACCCCTGGCGGCAGCGGTGCGCGGACGCCCTCGGGCTGGAGCAGCCGCCCGCGCACGTCCTTGGACCGGAAGGTGGTGTCTGCGGTACCGATGAGCAGGGACTTGTCGCTCTTCTTGCCGACCACCGAGCTGTACGTCATGTCGTTGCGGGCGCGTTCCCGCTCGTGCCGGGAGTCGAGGGCGCTGGGGATCGCCGTGGTGAGCAGCAGCAGTGCCACCCCGAGTCCCACGCCGACCGCCGTCAGCAGGACGCGTCCCCAGCCCTCACGGCCGCCGGTGACCGCGAACCGGGCGCCCATGGCCAGGTCCCGGGTCCACTGGCGGGCGCTCATACGACGCGCTCCATGTCACGGGACCTGCCGTCGCGCACGACGATCTCGCGGTCGGAGTACGCGGCCACCCGGGCCTCGTGCGTGACGAGGACGACGGCCGCGT
Source organism: Streptomyces sp. GLSS-08 (assembly GCF_056387915.1). Taxonomy (NCBI): domain Bacteria; kingdom Bacillati; phylum Actinomycetota; class Actinomycetes; order Kitasatosporales; family Streptomycetaceae; genus Streptomyces; species Streptomyces sp. GLSS-08. Next base: position 298,158 of record NZ_JBWJAQ010000007.1, on the reverse strand, counting down.
TGGTCGAGCGGGCCGCGTCCGTGAGCAGCTCCATCACGCGCTCGCCGTTGAGCGAGTCGAGCGCGCCCGTCGGCTCGTCCGCGAAGAGCACCCGCGGGCCGGTGACCAGCGAGCGGGCGACGGCGACCCGCTGCCCCTGGCCGCCGGAGACCTCGCCGGGCCGCTTGCCCGCGAGACCGTCGACCTCGAGGCGCTCCATCCACGACAGGGCGGTGCGCTCGGCCTCCTTGCGCCCGGTGCCGTTGAGCCGCAGCGGCAGCGCGACGTTCTCGACGCAGGTCAGCTCCGGGACGAGCTGCCCGAACTGGAACACGAACCCGAAGTCGCTGCGCCGCAGGGCACTGCGCTGGGCGTCGCTCATGCCGGCCATCTCCCGGCCGTCGTAGATGATGGAGCCCGAGTCGGGCGGCACGATGCCGGCGAGGCAGTGCAGCAGCGTGGACTTGCCGGAGCCGGAGGGGCCCATCACGGCGACGACCTCGCCCGGGTGGATGGAGAACTCGGCGCCGTCCAGGGCGGTGGTCGAGCCGTACGTCTTGCGGAGTTCCGTCGCCGTGAGCAGGGAACCGGCGGGAGGCGTCACCGGGTCACCGCCTCGGCGAGCTTGTCGAGCCTCGCCGCGGTGAGTTCGAGCCACCGCAGGTCGGCCTCCAGGTGGAACAGGGCGTGGTCGCAGATCAGCTGGTCCGCGAGGTCGCCCTTGCGCTTGCGGTCGGTCAGGATCCGCATCGTCCGCAGGTGCTCGGCGCGCTGCGTGTCGAGGATCTGCGCCGCGTCGCGGTGGGTGAGCAGCGCCAGGACGACCTTCGTGTACAGGGTCGACTGGAGGTACAGGTCCGGTGGTTCGGGGGTCGCGAGCCAGCGCTGGACATCGGTGATGCCCGCGTCGGTGATGGCGTACCGCTTGCGCTCCGGTCCGCCGCCCGCCTCGATCCCGTCGACCTCCACGAGGCCGTTCTTCAGCAGGCGGGACATCGTCGAGTAGACCTGGCCGTAGTGCAGCGACCGGTCGTGACCGAACTTTTCGTCGAAGGCCCGCTTCAGGTCGTAGCCGTGGCGGGGCCCGGACTCGAGGAGTCCCAGGAGTGTGTGACCGATGGACATGCGGAGCACTCTACACAGTGCGTATACACCCCGCGTATACACGTGGCGAACAGACCACGGCGGGGTGCGCTTTTGGCCAGGTCAGCGACGGATGTCACGGTTCCGTCACGGGGTTTCCCCGCCCCCGCCGCGTCACCGAGCTCGTCCTCGCCCGCCGGACGAACCGGAATTCCGGGGCGGGCCGGCGGGGATTCGCAACGCCGGACGGGCTGGAGCCGTTCAGCCCTCCGGCGTTCGAGGACGAGACCGTTCAGGCCGATGGGGTGGCCGTGGCGGGGCTGGGTTCTTCGGCCCGTCCTGGAGGTCCCGGCCCGTCCGGCGTTCGAGAACGAGCCCGGTCAGGCCGAAACGGCGGGCGTCACTCCTCCGGCTCCCCGGAGACAACCGGTGGACGCCCCCGGCGAGGAATCGGTCCCGCCGCCCCCGGCAGCCGCCCCGCCTCACCCAGCGCCCGCCGCAGCAGGAACTCGATCTGCGCGTTGGTGGACCGCAGTTCGTCCCCGGCCCAGCGGGCCAGCGCGTCATGGACGAGCGGGTCCAGCCGCAGCAGCACCTGCTTGCGCTGCTGCGGCCGACGCCGGGGCGCCCCTTCGGCGGGAGTCCCCTCCGCTGGAGCCGTCACTGGTAGAGGGACCCGGTGTTCAGCACGGGCTGCGCCGCGCGGTCCCCGCAGAGCACCACCATCAGGTTCGACACCATCGCCGCCTTCCGCTCGGAGTCCAGCTCGACGATCTCCCGTTCGGCGATGCGGGCGATCGCCGCCTCGACCATCCCGACGGCACCGTCGACGATCTGCCGCCGCGCCGCCACGACCGCCCCCGCCTGCTGGCGCTGGAGCATCGCCGACGCGATCTCGGGAGCGTACGCGAGATGCGTGAACCGCGACTCGATGATCTGGACGCCGGCGGCCTCCACGCGCGCGTGCAGCTCGACGGCGAGCTTCTCTGTGATCTCCTCCGCGTTGCCGCGCAGCGACAGGCCGTCCTCGTCGTGCGCGTCGTAGGGGTACTCGATGGCGATGTGCCGCACGGCCGCCTCGGTCTGGGTGGCGACGAACTCCAGGAAGTCGTCCACCTCGAAGCTGGCCTGCGCGGTGTCCTCGACCCTCCAGACCACGACCGCGGCGAGCTCGATCGGGTTGCCGTAGGCGTCGTTGACCTTGAGGACGGCGGTCTCGTGGTTGCGGACCCGGGTCGAGATCTTGGTCCTCGACGTCAGCGGGTTCACCCAGCGCAGACCGTCCTGCCGGATCGTCCCCCGGTACCGCCCGAAGAGCTGGACCACCCGGGCCTCGCCGGGCGCCACCATGTTCAGACCGCACATGGCGAAGAAGGCGGTTATGCCGATCAGGATGCCCCCGATGATCAGCGCGGCCTTGACGCCGGCGGCGGTGACCGTCGTGGCGCCGGCGATCAAGCCGACGGCCGCCAGGAGTCCGAGCAGCCCAAGCAGCAGCGCGAGAGCGCCGCCGATGCTGTGCGCGGCGAACTCCCGCACGCGCGGCGCGGGCATCTCCGGCAGGCCGGCGTCGGTCGTCGCGTCCGGCGCGGTGTCGTGTGCGGACATGGATGTCCCCCCGTTCCGTGCCGCGCGGCGCTCGTCCGGACGGCACTGGTTGTTAGCTCAGCTCTATCTAAGTGATAGCACTTTATAGCGTCCGGCAACCTTCTGTGTCCATGGATCGTCGTTTCTGTCGGGACGGGTGCTGATTCTCACGTCCGTAAAAGACCGGATCGGCTGCGCTTTGTCATACCGCGCGGTGTTAGCTTTCTGAGCTGACCTGAGCGGCGAACCTGTGTGACGCACGAGCACCGGCGCGACACAGGAGCACGGCACGACCACGCGACACGAGACCGAGCGGAGCGGACCGGACCCATGGGACGAGCGGAAGAGAGACGAGCGCGGCAGCGTGGTGGCCACCGCGCGGCGCCCCGGAGCTCGTCCGGGGCCAAGGGCACCCGCGGTGGCATACGCCGCTTCTTCACCTGGAAGAAGATCGTCGGCACGTTCTTCGGCCTGTGCCTGCTCGTCATGGCCGCGTTCGTCGTGCTGTACATGGTCGTCGACGTCCCCAAGGGCAACGCGTCCGCGAAGCTCCAGAGCAACGTCTACGAGTACAGCGACGGCACCGTCCTCGCGCGGACGGGCGACGTGAACCGCGAGATCGTCGACCTCGCCAAGGTCCCCAAGAAGGTCCAGCGCACCTTCGTCGCCGCCGAGAACAAGTCCTTCTACAAGGACTCGGGCGTCGACCTCAAGGGCACCGCCCGCGGAATCGTCAACACCCTCTCGGGCAAGGGCAAGCAGGGCGGCTCGACGATCACCCAGCAGTACGTCAAGAACTACTACCTGACCCAGGACCAGACCGTCACGCGCAAGCTGAAGGAACTGGTCATCTCGCTGAAGGTGGACCGCCAGAAGTCCAAGGACGCCATCCTCGCGGGCTACATCAACACCAGCTACTACGGCCGCGGCGCGTACGGCATCCAGGCGGCGGCGCAGGCCTACTACCGCGTCGACGCCGAGAAGCTCTCGGTGCGGCAGGGCGCGTACCTCGCCTCGCTGCTCCAGGCCCCGAGCCAGTACGACTGGGCGGTCGCCACCGACACCGGCAAGAAGCTGGTCAAGAACCGCTGGAACTACACCCTCGACAACATGGTCGAGCAGGGCTGGCTGGACCCGGCCAAGCGCCGGAGTCTCACGTTCCCCGAGCCGAGGGACCCCAAGGGCGCACCGGGCATGGAGGGCCAGACCGGCTACCTCGTCGACGCGGCCAACAAGGCGCTGATGAAGCAGCTCGTCGCCCAGGGCTCCGCCGTCAACCTGGAGGACGCCGAGGCGAAGGTCGAGGCGGGCGGCTGGACGCTCACCCTGAACATCGACAAGGAGAAGCAGGAGCAGCTGGAGAAGGCCGTCACGACGCAGCTGACCAGCAAGCTGAACGCCAAGAAGCGCCCGGTCGACGGCGATGTCCAGGCAGGTGCCGCGTCCGTGGACCCGAGGACGGGCAAGGTCCTCGCGCTGTACGGCGGCAAGAACTACGTCAAGCACTTCGTGAACAACGCGACCCGGCGCGACTACCAGCCGGCGTCGACCTTCAAGCCGCTGATCCTCGCCGCCGCCCTCGACCAGGGCGCCACGACACAGAACGGCAAGCCGATCACGGCGAGCACGGTCTACGACGGCACCAGCAGGCGCCCCGTCGTGGACAGCGGCGCCAAGGTCGGGTTCGCGCCCCCGAACGAGGACAACCACAGCTACGGCGACGTCACCGTCCAGACCGCGATGAACAAGTCCATCAACTCCGTCTTCGCGCAGATGGGCGTCGACGTCGGCATGGACGAGGTCCTGGAGACCGCCGGCGACCTGGGCATGGACACCGAAGACCTGCAGGCGGTGCCCGCGCAGACCCTGGGCACCATGGGCGCCAGCCCGCTGGAGATGGCCGGCGTCTACGCCACCCTCGACAACCACGGCAAGAAGGTCACCCCCGCCGTGGTGAAGTCGGCCGAGCACAAGGACTACGAGGTCACGATCCCGGCCGCGATCGGACAGCGGGTCATCAGCCGCGAGGCGGCCGACACCGTCACCTCCGTGCTGACCGGCGTGGTCGACGACGGTACGGCCCAGGTGTCGGTCGCCCAGGCGGTGGACCGCAACGGCCAGCAGGTCGCCGGCAAGACGGGCACGTCCGACAACAACAAGTCCGCCTGGTTCACCGGTTACACGCCGACCCTGGTCACCTCGGTGGGCCTCTTCGGCGAGGACGCCAAGAACCAGACGCAGGTCTCCCTCAAGGGCGCCACGGGTCTCCTCCCGGGCAGCGGCCGCGTCAACGGCGGTGGTTACCCCGCGCAGATCTGGGCCTCGTACACCTTCGCCGCCATGGGCAGGGTGACCGCGTTCGACCTGGAGACCACCCAGGGCGCGGCCGTCCCGCCGACCGAGACGCCGACGCCGACTCCGACGCCCAGCGAGACGCCGTCGGCGACGCCGCCGACGAAGAAGCCGACGCCGACTCCGACGCCCAGCGACAGCGCGACCCCGTCGGAGAAGCCCTCCACCAAGCCCACGACCAAGCAGCCGGTCACACCGAGTCCGACGACCAGTGAGGAAGTGCCGGAGGACCCGTTGCGGCCCGACGACGACCGCTGACCACGCGAGGAGGGCGCCCGGCCGGCCGGCCGGGCGCCCTCCTCGTACGCGTGCCCGCGGTGCCGCCGGGCCTCGGGCTCAGCTGCGGTTCAGCTCGAACCAGACGACCTTTCCGGTGCTGAGCCTGGTCGCGCCCCACCGCCGGGCCAGCCGGTTCACCAGATAGAGGCCGCGTCCGCCCTCGTCCGTGGCGCGTGCCTGGCGCAGCCGCGGCAGCTGCGGCACGTCGTCGCCGACCTCGCAGCGCAGCACGTCGGTGCGCAGCAACCGCAGGGTCACCGGCCGCGAGGCGTAGCGCACGGCGTTGGTCACGACCTCGCTGACGAGCAGCTCCACGGAGTCGCTCATGTCCTCGAGACCCCAGCGGGACAGTGCGCGGCGGGCGAGCCGTCGGGCCCGCCCGGGTGCCGAGTCCTCCGGATCCAGCGTCCAGTACGCCACGTCGCTCGGCGCGATGCCGTCGAACCGGGCGGCGAGCAGGGCGATGTCGTCGTCCCGGTCGCCCGGGCCGAGCATGTCGAGCACCTCGTCGCAGAGCGCCTCCAGCGGCGGCGGATGGTCGGGGCCGGTCAGCTGGGCGGTGGCGGCGAGCCGCTCGCGCAGCTGTTCTATCCCGGTCCACACGTCCCGCAGCCGGGACTCCACCAGGCCGTCCGTGTACAGGAACAGCGTGGCCCCGGCGGGCGCGTCCAGCTCGACCGCCTCGAAGTCCACCCCGCCCACGCCGATCGGGGCGCCCGGCGGCACCCGCAGCACCTCGGCCCGGCCGCCCAGGTGCAGCAGCACCGGCGGCGGATGGCCCGCGTTGGCGATGGTGATCCGGTGCGCGACCGGGTCGTAGACGGCGTACAGGCAGGTCGCCATGCGGTCGGTGCCCAGCCGCTGGGCCTGCTCGTCCAGGTGGTGCAGCACCTCCTGGGGCGGCAGGTCGAGCCCGGCGAGGGTCTGCGCGGTGGTGCGCAGCTGGCCCATGATCGCCGCGGACGTCATCGAGTGCCCCATGACGTCGCCGACGACGAGCGCGACGCGGCTGCCCGGCAGGGGAATCGCGTCGTACCAGTCGCCGCCCACCCGGGCCGTCTCGGCGGCCGGCAGATAGCGGGACGCCAGCCGCACACCCGTGGGCCGCGGCAGGGTCTCGGGCAGCATCGTGCGCTGCAGCTCGTCGGCGATGTACGCCTCGCGGCCGTACAGCACCGCCTTGTCGATGCCGAGCGCGCTGTGCGTGGCGAGCTGGGCTGCGACCAGCAGGTCGTCGGTCTCGAAGGCCATGCGCTCAGGGCGGCGCAGGAACAGCGCCGCACCGATCACCCGGCGGCGACCCCGCAGCGGCGCCAGGATGGCGCGCTGGCCGCCCGGCACGTAGACGTCGTCGCCGAGCAGTTCGGGCAGCGCGGCCCGGGCGGCGGGCGCGTCCGCGAAGACGGGCCGCACCCCGCGCAGCACCTCGGCCAGGGCGCCGCCGGGACGCACCTCGCACAGTTCCGCGGTCGTCGTGGACAGGTCGCTCGGCTCGGGCTGGAGCGCGGCGATGAAGCCGCCCTCGGTGTCCCGCTCCTCGGGAATCCGGTCGGTGCGCCGCAGCCGCAGCACGACGGGGCCGGTGGGCCGCTCGTCGCCCACCGGCAGCGGGTCGCGCAGATAGACGAGGATCGCGTCCGAGAAGGTCGGCACGGTCGCCCGGCACAGGCCCATCACGATCTCGTCGAGGTCTATGCCGCGGGCGATCCGCCGGGTCGCGGCGCCCACGAAGCGCAGCCGGTCACCGTCACGGCGCATCGGCATGGGACCGCTCGGCGGCAGGCCCTGGCCGGTACGCCGGTCCTTGCCGCCGGGGGCCGCGGGCGTCCGCTGCTGCTCGCCGCCCGGCTGGACCGGAATGCTCTCCGGAGCGGGGCGGGGGCGGTGCGGGTCCTGCTCGGCGGCGGAGGGCTGTGTGTGCTCGGGGCCGGACGGCGCGGGCGCGGGCGCACCCGGGCCGGTCTGGGCGTCGCCCGTGCGGGCCTGGGCCGGTAATGCCGAGGGGCCGTGGGCGTCGCCGCGGTCGTACGGAGCCACGGCCGGGACAGTGCCCGGCTGCTCCGGGGTACGCAGGAGCGCCCCGCGGGGGTCCGCGGGGGAGGGCGGCCGGCCGGCGCTGGGCCGGTGGCGCTCGTGCGAGGTCGGGTGCTCCGTCACGCGTGTCGCATCCATCCGTCCGGGGCTGCGCGCCGTGCGCGCAGTTCGTCCCGCAGAAGTGCCGATACCCGGAATACGTGTCCCGGGAACGCACTTTCCGCGTCATGAGGAACGGACCGGCCGGCGACCGGCGCGGACAGCCCGTCCGGTCGCCCGCAGGCCGTACCCGTGTGGCTCTCGTACCCCTCGCTCACGTCCTGCCGCCCCTCGGTGACGTATGACCAAGCCCGGTGCTTGCTGTGGCAGTTGCCGCTGCGCGTCCTCCCGTCACCGGCCACCACCCCTCAACGACGGTGCGGGGCACCGGCCTTGACCGATTTGATGCGGAGGACGATCCTACGTTTGTACCACGGGGGCGCATCAAGGGTCTCACGTGGACACGTGCGCGGGCGTACGGTCCCAGTCGTCCGGCAGTGAGGGTACGCCCCATGCCGGGTCCGGGCGCCAGTGCTGCCAGCCGTCCGAGAACGGCGGGCCCCACGCGCGGATCACCTCCACCGCGGAGCGTCCCGTCCGCCTCACCTGCTCCGCCAGTTGAGTATCCATCAGACCGGCCCGCTGCGCCTGTGCGAACTCGTCCTCGTCGAGCCAGCGCCAGGTGCGGTCCGGGTGGACGGCGATGTCCAGGAAGTGGTCGCGGGAGTCGACGCCGCCGGACCAGCGCGCGAGCGGCTCCTCCAGGTTCACGTACCAGTTCTTGAACCGCCAGCCCGGCTCCCAGAACAGCCACACCGACCAGGCGTCGCCCGGACGCGCCAACTTCAGTACGCCGGTGCCGGACCAGCGGTCGCGCCGTACCGCCCGCGGCTTGGTGTAACGCGACTCCAGCGGCTCGGAGTGCACCGGCGTGCCGTCGGCGAGCACCGGCTTCACACACTCCGTGCCGGGAGCCATCCACACGGCGAGCAGGTCACCGTCGTCCTGGACGACGGTGACGGGGCGGCAGATGTGGAAGCGCTCGCCGGCGTTCTCCCGGTACCGCCACAGGATCGGGGTCCCGGGGGCCCAGTGCGCCGTCGGTCCGCCCGTTTCCGCTCGTCTCACCGCTCCGCCGTCTGCCATGAACAGATATTAGGTGCCGCAGGCATACGACGCTGCGGTGTGCGTCACGGTCCACGCGGGGGCCCGGCTGTCACGGATGCGTCATCCGCAGCACGTCGAGCGCCTCGTCGAGCTGCTCGCGCGTGAGGTCGCCGCGCTCCACGTAGCCGTTCTCCAGGACGACCTGGCGGATCGTCTTCTGCTCGGCCAGGGCCTTCTTGGCGACCTTGGCCGCCTCCTCGTACCCGATGTACTTGTTGAGCGGCGTCACGACCGAGGGCGACGACTCGGCGTACTCACGGGCGCGTTCGCGGTTCGCGGTGATGCCGTCGACCGTCCGGTCGGCCAGCAGGCGCGCGACGTTGGCGAGCAGCCGGACGGACTCCAGCACGTTCTTGGCGATGACCGGAAGCATCACGTTCAGCTCGAAGTTCCCGGCGGCGCCCGCCGCGGCCACGGTCGCGTCGTTGCCCGTCACCTGGGCGGCGACCATCAGCACGGCCTCCGGGATGACCGGATTCACCTTCCCCGGCATGATCGAGGACCCCGGCTGGAGGTCGGGCAGGTTGATCTCCGCGAGCCCGGTCCGCGGCCCGGAAGCCATCCACCGCAGGTCGTTGGCGATCTTCGTCAGTCCGACGGCGATCGTCCGCAGCTGCCCGCTGGTCTCGACGATGCCGTCCCGCGCGCCCTGCGCCTCGAAGTGGTCGCGTGCCTCGGTGAGCGGCAGCCCGGTCGTCCGGGCGACCTCCTCGATCACCGCGGCCGCGAACCCGGCCGGGGTGTTGATGCCCGTGCCCACGGCCGTGCCGCCGAGGGGCAGTTCGGCCAGCCTCGGCAGCGAGGACCGCAGCCGCTCGACCCCGTACCGCACCTGCGCCGCGTAACCGCCGAACTCCTGGCCCAGGGTCACCGGCGTCGCGTCCATCAGGTGCGTACGCCCGGACTTGACCACGTCCGCGAACTCCTCGGACTTGCGCCCGAGGGAGGCGGCGAGATGCTCCAGGGCCGGGACGAGGTCGCGCGTGACGGCGGCGGTCGCCGCGATGTGGATGCTGGAGGGGAAGACGTCGTTGGACGACTGCGAGGCGTTCACGTGGTCGTTCGGGTGCACGTCCCGGCCCAGCCGCTCGGTGGCGAGCGTGGCGATGACCTCGTTGGTGTTCATGTTGGACGACGTGCCGGACCCCGTCTGGAAGACGTCCACGGGGAAGTGCTCGTCCCAGCGTCCCTCGGCCACCTCGGCCGCGGCGTCCCCGATGGCCTCGGCGACGTCCTTGTCGAGCACCCCCAGTTCGGCGTTCACCTTCGCGGCGGCCGCCTTGATCCGGGCGAGGGCCTCGATGTGGGCGCGCTCCAGATGCTGCCCGGAGATAGGGAAGTTCTCCACGGCCCGCTGCGTCTGGGCCCGCCACTTGGCGTGCGCCGGGACGCGGACCTCTCCCATGGAGTCGTGCTCGATGCGGTAGTCACTCATACCGGGTACAGCGTGGGAGGGACGGGGGATGTTCCCCCGCCGCCCCCAACCACCCGAACGAACGCCGGAGGGGCCTAGCCCAGCCCGGGCCCCCGTACGGGGATCGACGTGAACGTCGGTGCCGGCGCGGGGTCCTTGAAGAAGTCGTTGCCCTTGTCGTCGACGACGACGAACGCCGGGAAGTCCTCGACCTCGATCTTCCAGACCGCCTCCATGCCGAGCTCCTCGTACTCGACGACCTCGACCTTCTTGATGCAGTCCTGCGCGAGCCGCGCCGCCGGCCCCCCGATCGACCCGAGATAGAAGCCGCCGTGCGCACCACACGCGTCGGTCACCTGCTGGGACCGGTTCCCCTTGGCGAGCATCACCCTGGAACCCCCCGCCGCCTGGAACTGCTCGACGTAGGAGTCCATCCGGCCCGCCGTGGTCGGGCCGAACGAGCCGGACGCGTAACCCTCGGGCGTCTTCGCCGGGCCCGCGTAGTACACGGGGTGGTCCTTCAGGTACTGCGGCATCTCCTCGCCCGCGTCCAGCCGCTCCTTGATCTTGGCGTGCGCGATGTCGCGCGCCACCACGAGCGGCCCGGAGAGCGAGAGCCTGGTCTTCACCGGGTGCTTGGTCAGCTCGGCGAGGATGTCGTCCATCGGCTGGTTGAGGTCGATCCGCACCACGTCGGACGCCTCGTCCAGGTGCTCGTCGGTGGTGTCCGGAAGGAACCGCGCCGGGTCCGTCTCCAGCTGCTCCAGGAAGACGCCCTCGGCGGTGATCTTCGCGACGGCCTGGCGGTCGGCGGAGCAGGACACCGCGATCGCGACCGGGCAGGACGCCCCGTGCCGGGGCAGGCGGACCACGCGCACGTCGTGGCAGAAGTACTTGCCGCCGAACTGCGCGCCGATCCCGATCCGCTGCGTCAGCTCGAAGACCTTCTCCTCCAGCTCCTTGTCCCGGAAGCCGTGGCCGAGCGGCGAGCCCTCGGCCGGGATCTCGTCCAGGTAGTGCGCGGAGGCGTACTTGGCGGTCTTGAGGGCGTACTCGGCGCTCGTGCCGCCGACGACGATCGCCAGGTGGTACGGCGGGCAGGCGGCCGTGCCGAGCGAACGGATCTTCTCCTCCAGGAACTTCATCATGGAGGACTCGTTCAGGACGGCCTTCGTCTCCTGGTAGAGGAACGACTTGTTGGCCGAGCCGCCGCCCTTCGCCATGAAGAGGAACTTGTAGGCGCCGCCGTCGGTCGCGTACAGCTCGATCTGGGCCGGCAGGTTCGAGCCGGTGTTCTTCTCGTCCCACATGGTCAGCGGGGCCATCTGCGAGTACCGCAGGTTGAGGTTCAGGTACGCGTCGTAGATGCCGCGGGAGAGGGCGGCCTCGTCGCCGCCCTCGGTCAGCACGTTCTGTCCGCGCTTGCCCATCACGATCGCCGTGCCGGTGTCCTGGCACATCGGGAGCACGCCCGCGGCGGCGATGTTCGCGTTCTTGAGCAGGTCGAGCGCGACGAACTTGTCGTTGCCCGACGCCTCCGGGTCGTCGATGATGCGGCGCAGCTGGGCCAGGTGGGCGGGCCGCAGGTAGTGCTGGATGTCGTGGATGGCCTCCGCGGCCAGCTTGCGCAGCGCCTCCGGCTCCACCTTGAGGAAGGTCCGCCCGTCGGCCTCGAAGGTGGAGACACCCTCGGAGGTCACCAGCCGGTAGGGGGTGGTGTCCTCTCCCATGGGGAGCAGATCGGTGTACGCGAACTCAGGCATGTCGCCCATTCCTCACTCGACAGACAGCGGCTGGCCTCCATTGGCAGCGTCCACCAGCGTAGAACCTGGCGGAAGCGGCGGGCTTGTGAGGTAGGGCTCAGTTCCGGCGGCCGGACGGGCCGGGCGGGCCGCCGGAGTTTTTCCACAGGCCGCGGCAAGGGGTAGTCGCGATCTATCGCGTTTGGGTACGCTGCTGCCGTGGACCTTCACAAGAGCGCCGCCCCGACCGCCGGCACGCCCGACACCCGGCCCGTGACGCCGGCCGAGCTGCGCTGCTCCGATGCCGACCGCGACGGGATCACGGACATCCTCCGCGACGCCCTGGCCGAGGGCCGCCTCACCCCCGACGAGCACGCCGAGCGGGTCGAGGGAGTGCTGAGCGCCAGGACGGTGGGCGAGCTCGACGTGTTCGTGCGGGACCTGCCCGCCGCCCACCGGCGCCGCGCGGCCCCGGCCTACGCGCCCGCGCCGAACCGCCCCACCGAGGGCGCCATCCCTGTCGACGCCGACGAGAACGTGGTGGCGGTCTTCAGCACTGCCGTCCGCAAGGGCCGCTGGCGAGCAGGCCGCCGCATGCACGCGTACGCGATCTTCGGCAACGTCGAGATCGACCTCAGCGAGGCGGTCTTCGAGTACCAGCAGGTCGTGATCAAGGCCGTCTCGGTCTTCGGCAACGTGGAGGTCCGCGTCCCGGAGAACGTGTCGCTGCGCGGCAGCGGCGGCGGTGTCCTCGGCAACTTCGAAGTGGCCACGCTGGACGCGGAGGACCCGGACGCCCCCGTCATCTACGTCGACGGGATGGCCGTCCTCGGCAATGTGGAGGCAAGAGCCAAGCGCGGCAAGGTCGTTGCCGACATCCTCGGCCGGGTGGCGGACCAGGTCGCGGGGCGGGTCGACCGCGGTGTGCGCAAGCACCTGGGGCATTGACGGGCCTCGACGCCTGTGAACTCGGCGGCGCCCGGAGCGGACCGCTCCCGTGCTGCGGCCGGTTCGCGGCGGAGAAACTCCGCGCTTCGGAACGCAGTGCATAGGCGCGCGTACAGCGGGTAGGCCTTGCTGCATCGTCTCTCGAGGGCGCTGTGGGAAGGTCCGCGGCGCCCGGCACGCTCGCGAAGCCGTCGTCAGGAGTAGACCGTGCTGCAACCGCCGCATCAGTCCCTGCAGGTAGCTGCCGTTCCGGCCCAGCGGTCGCCAGTGGGGGACAGGGATCAGGAAGCCCCGTGGCATACGGAGGCCGTCTGCCGGCGTGATGAGGCGGGCCTGTTCTTCGCACCCTCCAAGGAACCCACCGCGGCCCGGCTGTCCCGGGAGGAAGCGGCGAAGCGGGTCTGCGCCCGCTGTCCCGTCATGGTCGAGTGCCGGGAGCACGCGCTGTTGCAACCGGAGCCCTACGGCGTGTGGGGTGGCCTCACCGCCGCCGAGCGCCGCGTGGTGCTCGCCCGGCGCCGCCGCCGGGATCTCGAACTGAAGAAGGCCGCCCGCGCCTCGGGGGCGATAGCCGCCGCCGGCTGACCGGCATCGCGCGACGCGTAAGGGGCGCCCTCCCCGCACGGAGGGCGCCCCTTGCGCATACGCACGGGCCGTCGTTCTCACGGGCCGTCGTTCTCACGGGCCGTCTTTCTCATGGGCCGGCGGCCCGGCCCGGACTGCTACTTGGCGCGGTCGAAGTCGATCGCGCTGTACGCACGCAGCTTGCTCAGCCGGTGCTCCGAGGTGATCTGGCGGACCGTCCCGGACTTGGAGCGCATCACGATCGACTCGGTCGTGGCGGTCTCCGCGCGGTACCGCACCCCGCGCAGCAGCTCGCCGTCCGTGATGCCGGTCGCGACGAAGAAGACGTTCTCGCCGGAGACCAGGTCGTCCGTGAGGAGGACGCGGTCGAGGTCGTGGCCCGCGCCGACGGCCCGCTCGCGCTCCTCGTCGTCCTTGGGCCACAGCTTGCCCTGGATGGTGCCGCCGAGGCACTTCACGGCGCAGGCCGAGATGATGCCCTCGGGCGTGCCGCCGATGCCGAGCAGCAGGTCGATGCCGGTGCCCTCGCGCAGCGCCAGGATCGAGCCCGCGACGTCGCCGTCGGAGATCAGCTTGATGCGGGCGCCGGTCTCCCGGATCTCCTTGATGATCCCGTCGTGGCGCGGCCGGTCCAGGATGACGACGGTGACGTCCTCGGGCGTGACCCGCTTGGCCTTGGCGACCCGGCGGATGTTCACGGACACGGGGGCGTTGATGTCGACGAAGTCGGCGGCCTCGGGGCCGGTGACCAGCTTGTCCATGTAGAAGACGGCGGACGGGTCGAACATGGTGCCGCGGTCGGCGGCGGCCAGCACCGCGATCGCGTTGGTCATGCCCTTCGCGGTCAGCGTGGTCCCGTCGATCGGGTCGACGGCGATGTCGCACTCGGCGCCGGTCCCGTCGCCCACGCGCTCCCCGTTGAAGAGCATCGGGGCCTCGTCCTTCTCCCCCTCGCCGATGACGACGACGCCGTTCATGGAGACGGTGGAGACGAGGGTCCGCATGGCCCGTACGGCGGCGCCGTCGGCGCCGTTCTTGTCACCGCGGCCGACCCAGCGGCCCGCGGCCATCGCGGCTGCTTCGGTGACCCGGACGAGTTCCAGGGCCAGGTTGCGGTCGGGGGCCTCGGACGGGACCTCGAGTTCGGACGGCAAGTGATGCTCGGTCATCGGAGCGCACCTTTCTGATACGACGACGGCCGGATGAGGGTGTGCCCCGACTCTATCGTCAGGCGGACAGAATGAGCAGGGGGCCCCACGGATGAGCAAGCCACCGCACCTGCGACGATAGGGGGCGTGGCAGGTATGAAAGGCAAGCAGACGGTCCGGGACATGATTCTGTCCCTGGGCTTCATCGGGCTGGTCGCGGGCTTCATCTACATCTTCATCCCGCACGACGACTCCGAGCCCACAATCAAGCGCGTCGACTACGCCGTCGAGCTGAGCACGGCCCGCCGCGCCGCGAGTTACCCGGTGGCGGCTCCGGAGGGTCTGGCGGCGGACTGGAAGGCGACGTCCGTGCGGTTCCGGGGCGACAAATTCGACGCCTGGCACCTGGGCTACCGCGCCCCGGACGGCGAGTACGTGGCGGTGGAGCAGTCCACGCAGAGGCCGGCCGTCTTCATCGCCGACGCCAGTCAGGACGCCCGGGACACGTCGAGGACCCAGCGTATCGGCGACCGGACGTGGCAGCGCTACGAGGGCGTCAAGTACGACGCGCTCGTGCTGAAGGAGAAGGGCGCCACGACGGTGGTGACCGGCACGGCGTCGTTCGACCGGCTCGCCGAAATGGCCAGGGCCCTGCGGACTTCGTAACGCCTCCGAGAGCACGAGAAGGGCCCGCGGCGTGCTGCCGAGGGCCCTTCTCGCTGCTGGCGCGGGGATCAGACGGTCGTGATGACCTCGTCCGGGGCCAGGCGCGGGGAGCGGGGGAACCAGGCGTCCTCGCCCGGCTTGCCGATGTTGACGATCATCAGCGGGGTGTGGTCGCCGTCCAGGAACTCCTTCTGGACACCGGCGAAGTCGAAGCCGGTCATCGGACCCGCGGCGAGCCCGGCGGCGCGGACGCCGATGATGAAGTACGCGGCCTGGAGGGCGGCGTTCAGCGCGGCGGCACCCTCACGGGCCGGGCGCTCGGAGAAGAACGCGTCCTTGGCCTGCGGGAAGTGCGGGAAGAGCTGCGGCAACTCCTCGTGGAACTCGTTGTCCGCGGCGAGGATCGCGACCAGCGGGGCGGAGGCCGTCTTCGGCCGGTTGCCCTCGGCCATGAGCGGGACCAGGCGCTCGCGGGCCTCGGCGGAGCGGACCAGGGTGATGCGCAGCGGCGACTGGTTGAAGGCGGTCGGGCCGTACTTGACCAGGTCGTAGATCGCCTGCACCTGCTCGTCGGTCACCGGCTCGTCGGTGAACGTGTTCGCGGTGCGGGCCTCGCGGAACAGCAGGTCCTGGGCGGCGGGGTCAAGGACGAGAGACATGGGGAGAACCTTCTCGAGACGTGCGTCCGATCCGGTGGACCGGCTTGCGAGAACGACAGTACGACCGAGAAGTTCAAAGTTCAACAAAAACGGGGTCGTCGTGATCCGCTTCACATCAGCCAGGTGACGCTGGGGCCGCTCCCCGAGGTGCCGGGGCCACTCCCCGAGGGGCCACTCCCGAGGTGCCGGGGCCGCTCCTCAAGATGTCAGGGGCGTCGGCGGAAGTGCCGGGGCCGCTCCCCAGATGTGAGGGCAGTCCCGGAGTGTCGGGGGGTGCTCCCCGAGAGGTCCGGGCAACCCCCTGCGATGGCGGGGGCGCTTTTCCGAGGCGGTGCCGGGACTACTCCCCGTCCGCCCCGTCCTCGCCGTCGCTCTCCTCCGCGAGGGCGGCGTCCAGGCGCGCCCGCGCCCCGTCCAGCCAGCGCCGGCACACCTTCGCCAGCTCCTCGCCCCGCTCCCAGAGCGCCAGGGACTCCTCCAGGGTCGTGCCGCCCGCCTCCAGGCGCCGGACGACCTCGATCAGTTCGTCCCGCGCCTGCTCGTACCCGAGAGCCTCGTCCACCTTGCTGGTCATGCGTCCACCCTAAGCATCGACTCGTACCGTGAATTCACCCTCGGCGACCCGCGCCCGCAGCGGCTCGTCCGCCGCGACCTCGTCCGGCGCGCGGACCACGTGACCGTCGGACTTCTGCAGCACCGCGTATCCCCGCTTGAGGGTGGCGGCGGGGGAGAGGGCCACCACGCGCGCGTGCGTGTGCGTCAGCTCGGAGTCCGCGCGGTCGAGCTGGTGGCCGAGACAGCGCCGGCCGCGGTCGAGCAGCGAGTCGACCTGGTCCGCCCGCTCGTCGACCATCCGGTGCGGGTCCTCTATCGAGGGGCGGGCCAGCGCGTGCGCGAGGCCGCGCTCCTCGCGGTCGACGAAGGACTGGACGGCCCGCCGCGCCCGGTCGCGCAGGAACTGCACCCGCTCGTACTCCTCGCCGACGTCCGGGACGACCTTCTTCGCGGCGTCGGTCGGGGTGGACGCGCGCAGGTCGGCCACGTAGTCGAGGAGCGGGGTGTCGGGCTCGTGCCCGATCGCGGACACGACCGGCGTACGGCAGGACGCCACGGTCCGTACGAGCTGCTCGTCCGAGAAGGGCAGCAGGTCCTCCACGCTGCCGCCGCCGCGCGCCACGATGATCACGTCCACGTCGTCGCGCGCGTCCAGCTCCTTCACGGCCTGGACGACCTGGGGCACCGCGTGCACCCCCTGCACGGGGACGTTGCGCACCTCGAAACGGACGGCCGGCCAGCGGTGCCGCGCGTTCTCCAGCACGTCCCGCTCGGCCGCCGAGGCCCGCCCGCAGACGAGCCCGATCAGCTGCGGCAGGAACGGCAGGGCCTTCTTGCGTCCGGCCGCGAACAGCCCCTCGGCCGCCAGGGACTTCTTCAGCTGCTCCAGCCGGGCGAGCAGCTCGCCGACGCCCACCGGCCTGATCTCGGCGGCCCGCAGCGACAGCTGACCCCGCGGCGCGTACCACTCGGGCTTGGCGAGGACGACCACGCGCGCGCCCTCGCTCACCACGTCGGCCACCGAGTCGAACACCTGTCGGTAGCAGGTGACGCCCACCGAGATGTCGTGCGACGGGTCGCGCAGCGTCAGGAAGACGACGCCCGCACCGGGGCGCCGCGACAGCTGGGTGATCTGCCCCTCGACCCACACCGCGCCGAGGCGGTCGATCCACCCCCCGATGAGCCGGGACACCTCACCGACGGGCAGCGGTGCGTCCGCGGACGTGTTCAGAGCCATGCGCCGAGCGTATCGGCCGGTTCTGACAATCCGGCCCGCGCGGGCCCGTGCCCGCGACAGCCCCCGACGGCGGACGTGTACGGGTGGGAACCGGACGTGTGTGCGGCCGGCAGCTGCGATACGACGGAAGGGGCCGTGTCGGCACATCAGATGCCCGTGGCGGGCGGCACCCGAATCGGGCCACTCATCCAACGAAGTCATCCGCCCGACCTGCGACGGCCGGATGTACCGATACGGCCCCGCCCCCACCACGTGGCGCCGACACCGGCGCCCACCGCGACAGGGACGCTGCGGGTCGCGACGCGGACCACCCGCGCGCCCTCGCCGCGGCGTCCCGCGCGCCGCCGCTCCGCTCCGCCCCGCAGCCTCAGCCGCCGGACGGGCCGGACGGGCCAGAGGAGCCAGAGGGGCCGGACCGGCCCCGCTGGGCCAGCAGTACCGCCAGACCCACCGCCAGCCAGATCGCACCCACCACCTGCGCTGTCCCGGATGCCTCGACGATCACGGCGACGGTGATCGCGGCGCCGACGGCCGGCATCAGGATGTGCCGCCACCAGATGACCGGGCCGCTGCCGCGCAGGGCGAACCAGCCCACCACGCTCGCGTGCAGCAGCGTGAAGGCGGTCAGCGCACCGATGTCGACCACCGACACCAGGTGGTCGAGACCGTCGTCGCGCCGCGCCGCCCACACCGCGGCGACCAGCGTGATGACGGCCGCGCACAGCAGCGCCGCCCGCGGCACCCCGGCGTCCGTCCGCGACAGCGCCCGCGGCAGCCGCCGGTCGCGGGACATCGCGAACAGCAGCCGCCCGGCCGCCGCCTGTCCGGCGAGCGCCGCGAACGCCGCCCCGATCGACTTGCTCACGGCCACCAGGTTGTGCAGCCAGTCGCCCACGGAGGAGTCCACCGCGTCGTAGAAGGCCGACCCCTGCCCGGCCGGGTCGGCGGCAAGCTCGGCGGACGACTCCGGCTCCAGGAGCGCCACCAGATACGTCTGCGCCACGAAGAGCACACCCGCCAGCGCCAGACAGAACAGCACCGCCCTGGCCACCTTGTGCGAACCGCCCGTGACCTCCTCGGCGAAGGAGGCGATCGCGTCGAAGCCCAGGTACGACAGGACCGCGACCGAGACGGCGCCGATGACCGCCGACAGCGCGAACGCCCCCTGCGAGCCGTCGCCGGACAGCGGGGACAGCCAGCCGCGCTCGGCCCCCTCGCGCGCGAGGACGACGACCGCGGAGACGACGAAGACGAACAGGACCACGATCTCCATCGCGAGCACCAGGAAGCCCACCCGGGCCGCGATCCGTACGCCCCACAGGTTCAGCAGCGTCGTGAGGACGACGGCGAGTGCGGTCCACACCCACCGGGAGACGTCCGGGACCAGGGCGTTCATCGCGATCCCCGAGAACAGGTAGGCGACCGCCGGGATCAGCAGATAGTCCAGCATCGCCATCCACCCGGCGATGAACCCCGCCCCACTGCCGAGCCCCGCGCGCGCGTAGGCGAACACCGAACCCGCCTGCGGGACCACCCGCACCATCTGGGCGTAGCTGAACGCGGTGAACGCCATCGCGACCGTGGCGACGACGTACACCAGCGCGACCGCGCCGTGCGACCTCGCGTCCAGGGTGCCGAAGATGCCGACGGGCGCCATCGGGGCGATGAACAGCAGCCCGTAGACCACCAGGTCCCGGAAGCCCAGACTGCGCCGCAGCCCGCCCTCCTCACCGGCGTCACCCGCCGCGCCGGCCCTGGTCTGCGTGTCGGACATCCGTGCCTCCCGAGCGTCGCGGCCGGCCCCGCCCCTCCCTGTTCGACCCCAGTCTCCCCAAGGAGGCGATCTTCGACCTGCCGAGCGCGGCCTTACGATGGTCTCCATGACCGCTTCGTCTGGCCGCCGTGTCCTGCTCGCCGCCCCTCGTGGCTACTGCGCGGGCGTGGACCGCGCCGTGATCGCCGTCGAGAAGGCCCTGGAGCAGTACGGGGCCCCCATCTACGTCCGGCACGAGATCGTCCACAACAAGTACGTGGTGCAGACCCTGGAGAAGAAGGGCGCCATCTTCGTCGAGCAGACGGCGGAGGTCCCCGAGGGGTCGATCGTGATGTTCTCGGCGCACGGTGTCGCCCCGGCCGTCCACGACGAGGCGGCGCGGGGCAAGCTCGCCACCATCGACGCGACCTGCCCGCTGGTCACCAAGGTCCACAAGGAAGCGGTCCGGTTCGCCAGTGACGACTTCGACATCCTGCTGATCGGACACGAGGGACACGAGGAGGTCATCGGCACCTCCGGAGAGGCGCCCGACCACATCACCCTCGTCGACGGCCCCGAGGACGTCGCCAAGGTCGAGGTCCGCGACCCCTCCAAGGTCGTCTGGCTCTCCCAGACCACGCTCTCGGTCGACGAGACCATGGAGACCGTCGACGCGCTGAAGGAGAAGTTCCCGCAGCTCATCTCCCCGCCCAGCGACGACATCTGCTACGCCACGCAGAACCGTCAGCTCGCCGTGAAGCAGATGGGCGCCGAGGCCGAGCTGGTCATCGTGGTCGGCTCCCGCAACTCCTCCAACTCCAAGCGGCTCGTCGAGGTCGCCAAGCTCGCGGGCTCGCGGGAGGCGTACCTGGTGGACTTCGCCGACGAGATCGACGACGCCTGGCTGGACGGCGTCACGACCGTAGGCGTCACCTCGGGTGCCTCCGTCCCCGAGGTGCTGGTCGAGCAGGTCCTGGAGCGGCTCGCCGGCCACGGCTTCGAGGACGTCGAGCTCGTCAAGGCCGCCGAGGAGTCCATCACCTTCTCGCTGCCGAAGGAGCTGCGCCGCGACCTGCGCGCGGAGGCGGCGGCCCTGGTGGCGGAGCGCACCGCGCGCACGTGAGGGTTCCCGTGGACCACGGGGGCGCGGAGTGACTGTCAGTCGTAGGACGTAACGTAGGGCCATGCAGATCTTCGGTGTGGACATCGGCGGGTCGGGGATCAAGGGTGCCCCGGTGGACCTCGACAAGGGTGAGCTGGCCCAGGAGCGTCACAAGGTGCTGACCCCGCACCCGGCCACGCCCGACGCGGTGGCGGACGGCGTGAAGGAGGTCGTGGACCACTTCGGCTGGACCGGCCCCGTCGGCATCACCTTCCCGGGGGTGGTCACCGGCGGCTCCACGATCCGTACCGCCGCCAATGTGGACAAGCGCTGGATAGACACGGACGCCCGTGCCCTGCTCGGCGACCGGCTGGGCGGCCTCCCGGTGACCGTGCTGAACGACGCGGATGCCGCGGGAGTGGCCGAGATGCGTTTCGGCCAGGGCCGCGACCGCCGGGGCACGGTCATCATGCTCACCTTCGGCACGGGCATCGGCAGTGCCCTGTTCATCGACGGCGCCCTCGTGCCGAACACCGAGCTCGGCCACCTGGAGCTGCACGGCCACGACGCCGAGAAGCGCGCCTCCACCAAGGCCAAGGAGGACCACGACCTCAGTTGGGAGCACTGGGCGTCCCGCGTCCAGACGTACCTGGCGCACGTCGAGATGCTGTTCTCGCCCGACCTGTTCATCATCGGCGGCGGTGTCAGCCGCAAGGCCCAGAAGTTCCTGCCGCTGATCGAGGACATCAAGGCGGAGATGCTCCCGGCGGCCCTGCAGAACAACGCGGGCATCGTCGGCGCGGCGATGCGGGCGGCCGAGCACGCGTAGGGGCGCCGCGGGGGGAGTGAGTGTCCTGGGCGGGCGGCGCGATCGGCGCGCCGCCCAGGTGGCACGCGGGTGCTGTGCCGCCGAGCCGCTCCGCCGAGCCGCTCCGCCGAGGAGCTGCTGTCACTCGATGACCGGACCGGGGTTCGAGGGGCGCGGGGACCGCAGGGCGGTCCCCGCGGTCACGCGGTCGGGCGGCGGCGGGGCGGGGCCATCGCCGCTCGCGGGGGCTGGGAGCGGCGCTGGGCGGCCCGCCGTGTCATGAGGCGTGCCTTGCGCACGGTCGCGATGAGCCCGGCGACCAGCGTCCCGCCGTACAGCCAGCCCGCCTGCGTGGCGAGCGCGGTGACGAGCCCCATCACATGCCCGCCGAAGCCCCCGCCCCCGTCGGCGACGGGCAGCAGCCCGAAGGCGAACGCGATCGGCACGACGACCGGCGCGGTGACGAGGTCACCCCGGCGCACCCACACGGCGGTCACCGCGCACACCGGCAGAAACAGCACGCCGTACACCGTCAGGGACGCCCCGAACAGCAACTGGTCGAGGCAGGCGAGCGCGAACATCAGCGCGCCGCAGAAGAGCCCGCTGCCGAGCCCGGTGAGCCGGGGGTTCGGCATCCGCCGTACCGCCTGCACCAGGGGGGACGCGGGGCGGCGGGCGCCCGAAACACCCCGCCGCACACCGTTTCCGCCCCGGGGGGCGGTCGCACCGCGCGGTACGGCGGCGGCACCCCGCCCCGCGTACGGTGCCCGGCCGGGCCGGCCCGCGGCGATGCCGCCCCGCCCCGTCTGCGGGGGCAGGGGGGTGCCGCGTCGGGTTCTGGGCTGCGGGGGGCGCGTCCTGTGTTGCTCCACCGGACCAACTTAGGTCGTTTTATGTGTGGAATGGCTCCTGGGACACGCCGACAGACAGACCTTGGCCATGCGTTCGATACGTCGCCGGTACGAAGCCCCGCACGCCGTAGACTGGTGGATCGGCCCGCTCACCACGTAGGCCCTGCCGCCCATCCTCACGTACGGGAAGTCGCAACGTGTCGCTCACGATCGGAATCGTCGGTCTGCCCAATGTCGGCAAGTCGACCCTGTTCAACGCCCTGACCAAGAACGACGTGCTGGCGGCCAACTACCCGTTCGCCACGATCGAGCCGAACGTGGGCGTGGTCGGTGTCCCCGACCCCCGTCTGACGAAGCTGGCCGAGATCTTCGCCTCGCAGCGCGTCCTGCCGGCGACCGTCGACTTCGTCGACATCGCGGGCATCGTGAAGGGCGCCTCGGAGGGTGAGGGCCTGGGCAACAAGTTCCTCGCGAACATCCGTGAGTCCGACGCGATCTGCCAGGTCATCCGCGCCTTCAAGGACGAGAACGTCGTCCACGTCGACGGCAAGGTCTCGCCGAAGGACGACATCGAGACCATCAACACCGAGCTGATCCTCGCGGACCTCCAGACCATCGAGAAGGTCCTGCCGCGCCTCCAGAAGGAGTCGCGCATCAAGAAGGACGTCGCGCCGAAGGTCAAGGCGGTCGAGGAGGCCAAGGAGATCCTGGAGCGGGGCGACACGCTTTTCTCGGCGGGCATCGTCCAGGGCTCCGGCAACGAGGAACTCCTCCACGACCTGCACCTGCTGACCACCAAGCCTTTCCTCTACGTCTTCAACGTGGACGAGGACGAGTTGGTCGACGAGGACTTCAAGGCCGCACAGCGCGCCCTGGTCGCCCCCGCGGAGGCGATCTTCCTGAACGCCAAGCTGGAACAGGACCTCGCCGAGCTCGACGAGGAGGACGCGATGGAGCTCCTCCAGTCCGTCGGCGCGGAGGAGCCGGGCCTCACCACCCTGGCCCGCGTCGGCTTCGCCACCCTCGGCCTGCAGACCTACCTGACGGCAGGCCCGAAGGAATCCCGCGCCTGGACCATCAAGAAGGGCGCCACCGCCCCCGAGGCCGCGGGAGTCATCCACACGGACTTCCAGAAGGGCTTCATCAAGGCGGAGGTCATCTCCTTCCACGACCTCGTCGAGACCGGCTCGGTCGCCGAGGCCCGCGCCAAGGGCAAGGCGCGCATGGAGGGCAAGGACTACGTGATGCAGGACGGCGACGTGGTGGAGTTCCGCTTCAACGTCTAATTTAACTTTCAATCAAATGGCGTCTGGGAAGGCGCAGGTCAAGAAGGGGCCGTCGACCCAGGGCGGTCCCTACTTGACGTTGTGCCGAGGTTGACCAGCGCTCGGAGCGCAGATGCTGTTCGGGTGGTCCCCGAATTGCACGCTGCCCTGCGGGGAGCGTTTTGCCCTCCGCGCGGCAGTCCGGGGCCTGGGCTAGCTACCCGTAAGGGCGTTCTGAGAGTACGATTCGGCCCCATCTGGCAAACACCGGACTTCTGCTCCTGCAGACACGTCCTCAACAGCCAACGGAGCTTCTCCATGCCTTTCCATGCGTTCAGCTGTCGTTCTACAGCGGTGGCCTTTGTTCCGCGCTACGCAGCACGCTGGGACACGGCAGTCTCCACGGCATCGTCGGCCAGTTCCGACCCAACGGTCTAACACGCAGACCGCCTACCGACGGGCTGCGGCGGACCCAGGGGCGTGCCTCCCCATCGCGGTTCGGCGTAGCGCCGAAAGGACTGCCTTGCTCTCCGATCCCCTCATCGTCGCCGCTTCGACGGCTGCCTTTACTGTGATTACTTGCTGTGTGGCGATCTGTGTCACTGCATGCAGGATCGTCAACGCGGCCCTTCGCAACAGCCGCTCCGCCGACCGCCCTGAGATCATCCGCGAGCTTGCCAGGGTCTTCCGCCAGCTCCTGTCGACTTGGTGGCGACGCAAGTAGTAGCTGTTCACCGATCCCCTCACATGCCGGCCGGAGCGCGTTCTGTGTGCGCGCGCTCCGGTCGGCTCTATCGGCGTGAGGTACTTGTGGATATACAGTTGAGCAGCGTTGTGGACGTTCTCGTCCGGGCTCATGCCCCGCTGAGGCAGCAGCTCAAAGCAACTCATTCTGAACTTGCACAAATCCCTGCACGTTACCTGGGGGCGTTCCTTGCTGTTTCATGCACCGGTACACGAAATCGCCGCACAAGTCCGTGAAGGCTCGCTCATCTCTCAGCTGCGTCAGAACTTCATCCACGCGCATGGCCATGAGCCCAGCACGTCTGAGGTTCGTTTCTGGGAAGAGAGCATTCCTCTGCTGACCAGCGTGCTTCTGGAAGCGGGGCTGGATCACGTCGACATGATGATCGAATATGCGCTGCCACTCACCTCCAAGTACGCCGACGTGGTGCTCGCCGGAGTGCACCCAGTGAGCGGGCAGCCCTCGTATGTTGTCATTGAGCTGAAACAGTGGAGTAGGGCGAAGCCCGAAGAAGGGGAACCGCTACTGTGTCGCGTCGATGCATATGCGCGGCCCGTGCTTAATCCGATAGAGCAGGTTCGCGGTTACTGCGACTATTTGGCATCCTTTAACGGGGCGCTCGCCGAATTTCCGGAGCGCATCGCAGGTGTGGCCTATCTATACAACGCAACTGAGTTCGGTATCTCTGGGTTGCGCGAAGAGAGGCTGGGCGTACGCGGACGGTTGTTCAGCGGAGAGCGTCGTGGCGAATTTATTGCATACCTAGGTGAGCTACTGGCGCCTGAGTCCGGTGCAGCGGCGGCTGAAGGGTTGCTCACCGGGAGTATTGCTCCTCCAAAGCCACTCTTGACAGTGGCTGCCAATGAGGTGCGCGAGCGAGAACAGTACGTTCTTCTGGACGAGCAGCGTGTTGCGTATGAAGAGGTTATGCACGCGGTCCGCCGGGCACGACGCTCCGCTAACAAAGAGGTAGTGGTCGTTACAGGAAACCCGGGTTCTGGAAAGAGTGCGATTGCGCTGGCGCTCCTAGGGGAACTCCACCGGAGTGGTTCCACTGTGCTTTATGCCACGGGCTCGGCTGCGTTGACGAAAACCATGCGGAAGATTGCCGGGGCGCGCAGCCGTGAAGTGCAGAGCCTTTTCACATACTTCAACAGCTTTATTACTGCCGACCCTAACAGCGTAGACGTCCTCATCTGTGACGAAGCGCACCGAATTCGAGAAACTTCCGCCAACCGCTACACCCCAGCTTCTCATCGGACTGGAAGGCTGCAGGTTGAGGAGCTGATCGATGCGGCACACGTTCCCGTTTTCCTGCTGGACGAGTTTCAGGCTGTACGTCCCGGAGAGCTAGGGACGGTAAACATGATTCGGAAAACTGCGGAGGAGAGGGGGATCGACTGTCGGATCGTATCCCTCAGCGGAAATTTCAGAAATAGTGGCAGTGATGAGTATCTGCGCTGGGTAACACAATTGCTCGACCCGCCGAAGGCGGGACCAAAATCCTGGCAACCTGAGCGACGGATGGATCTCCGAACCGCCAACTCACCCCAGGAACTGGAAGAGTTCCTCCATCAGCAGCGGTCCCTTGGTTTCAGCGCACGCGTGACAGCCGGCTACTGCTGGCGATGGTCGGAGGCCAAGCCGGGGGAGCCACTGCCGAAGGATGTAGTGATCGGCGACTGGGCCCGCCCTTGGAGCCTCCGGGGCGACCGATCCGTTATGGGGGCCCCACCAGCCGCGCTATGGGCGACCGATCCGGCCGGATTCAGTCAGGTGGGTTCGGTTTACACCGCGCAAGGATTCGAGTACGACTGGAGCGGCGTGATCCTTGGGCCGGACCTAGTGTGGCGAAACGGGAAATGGGTTGTTGACCGCGCAGCGTCCAAGGATCCTGTATTCCGGAAGGTCATTGCGGACGACGATGTGCATCGTTTGATCTGCAACACATATAAGGTGCTGTTGACTCGTGGCATGGCTGGCACAGTGATCTATTCCACTGACGCCGCGACGCGCGTCAAGCTGCGTGAGCTAATTGAAACGCCAGTCACCGCTGCCTTGTAGGCGACAGATTCTCTTTTGTCAGCGCATTTTTTCGCTATTGCCAATCGGGCGCTGATGCGAAAATTGTTTCCACGATGTTAGTCGATGCCTGTGTGCCTTATGTGAGTTGCTCTCATGCTCTCACGGGAGGACGTCCAGACAGAAAGCGCCGCAGGGAAATGGCGATCCTCTAGAATCGAGGCCAGAGGTGTTCCGGAAAAACCTTCGAGAGTGCGAAGGACCTCCGGGAAATCCGCACGACGCAGGCGTACGGCGGTGCGTCTAGCCGCTTCCGCCTTCCCAAGCTGTAGTTGATCGTGCCATCGGATGAGACCGGAGATGAACATCTCACAGGCATCCGCGCGACCCTTCCGCAGTTCTTCGCGGTTCAGCCCAAAGACCTCGATGCTGTGCTTACCCTTGGGCGTACGGCATTTTAGCTTGCCCGTCCTCGGCAGTAGCTTCAGATGATCCGCGGGGTCGTCCACAGTCGGGTCGATGAGCAGGCAAGCGCCTGTTTCGGGGTCGCAGGGAAACAGGTGGCGCTTCTCGTTGCTGTTGCAGTGAGAGCAGGCCAGCAGATGGTTGTCCCAGCAAAAGGTCCGAAGTGGGGTACGAGCCTTCGGCTCGAAGTGGTCGATGTCGGTTCCCTGGTTATCCAGGCAGTACATGCAACGGATACGACCGGGGGCCATCTGCTCCAGCAGACTTTTGATGTGTCCTCTGGCAGCTTGCGCACCCTTCCACTGTGCATCGGCTGCGTTGCTTGTGGCCCCTGCGTCCTGGATCTTCTTCGTACGAGACTCGCAGAGCTTGGTCATCGCGTCAGTGGCAGGCAGGCGTTGGACGGGGATCATTCGTCACCTGCGAGGTGCGCCGCCATCTCATAGATCCGTGCGGTGCGGGAACTCGACAGCTTGGCTGCCAGGTCCTTGTACTCCGCGACTTCGTCGGCATTCGCTTCCTCATCGAAGACCTTCTCTTCGAGATGCACGAGCCTCTTTCGCAGGTTGTCTGCGTGCTCGGAGTACGGGGTCTCTAGGCCAAAAAGCTCGGAGAGCACGGCATCTTCGCCGCTGCCGTACACGATCCGCCGATACAGGTCCGGTGCTACGACCTCAGGCGCCCGCTGTTCCTCAGGCCCCGGCAACCGAATCAGTCCACCTGGATCAGCTGCCTGGCAAATGTAAGGGCTATGGCTGGTCACAATGAACTGGATCCTTGGAAAGTGACACTTCAGCCAGTCGCCGATCGCCCGTTGCCAGGTGACGTGCAGATGGGCGTCCACCTCGTCGATGATGACCACTCCTGGCATCCGCACGATTGGACGGCCGGTGCTGTTAGTCCCGGTGTCGAGGGTCCCGTAAGCCGTCTGGAGTTGTCGGACTATGTCGAGGACGAGGGCCACGACGGTTCGGAAGCCGTCACTCATCTCCCTTAGGGGATAGGCCCGGTCTGGGGAGTCGGCCGGTGCCACCCACAGTCCTTCGGACGAGACCCGCAGCGCCCGATACTTGTTGGGCAGCAGGCCGTCGGAGAGCAGCTCCTTAACGGTATCCAGGAGCTGGGTGGCCTCTTCGCTGCCCTCGAGACTCCGCAGCCTCAGCTCCTTGAGCCAGCTGACGCCCTCGGCGAGCGAGGCGTCCTCGTGGAAGAGCGAGGCCATCCGTCCCGCGGGTCCCGGCGAGAGCATGAGCCGTTGGGCCTCCCCACTGCCCCCCATCAGGCGTCGGAAGGGGCCGTATGCGGCACAGAACCAACCTTGCGGATTGTCAGACCAGGGGCCGCGCTCGGCTGACGGAGACCCGTACTTGACGCCGCCGTATTGGGATAGCGAGGGCTGTACGGCGCCGCCGAGGGTGTTGTGCTGGAGGCCGTCGGCTTTCGGTAGCGTCCAGTCCAGACCGAGCATCATGCGGCCGTCCGGTCCGCGGCCTCGGCCGGTGAGTTGGTCGACTGCGTAGTCAGGTGAGACAGCAGCCTGACACCAGGCGGCTGTCTCACCAGTAGTGATCCAACCGCTGAAATTCTGGGTGAGGGTACGAGCGACACGCGGGCCGGCGAGCGTAAGGGCCAAGGCGCGCAGGAACGTGGACTTTCCGGAGCCGTTGCGTCCCGCGACTACAGTCCAACTGCCGCCATCGCCGGGCTGGGGCAGGGCGAGTGTGTCAACAGCACGGGCTCCATGGAAACCCCGGACACTGGAGAGGCCGAACTCTGTAACGTACACACAGCCCTCCTTACCGATCCTCTGTTCCCCCAGCGGGGATGGCAGTGTCAGCCTCTCATGAGCTGCTGACACTGCCATCTGCCTCGGCTCCGATGCTTCGGACAGCTCCTCGCCGAGACACGCCCAGCCCTCTGGCAGGGCAAGATTCAGACCTCACAGTCAGCGTTTGCGTGCTGGTAGCGGCCGGACGTCAGGCTAGATCGTCCGCGATGACTTCAGTCTGCTTCAGGACGCGGTCGACCGCGTCCGGCTCCTCGTCCGGGGGGTAGCCGAAGAAGTTGAGCAGCAGTTTGACCTTGGCGCGAATGCGATCCTGGGCTTGGCTCTTGACGCGCCAGTCAATAGTGACGTCTCCCGCAACCTGCTCGTACAGCTTGCGGGCGATCTTGGACAGGATGTCCTGTCCCATTTCCAGGGCCTTCGGGTTGGCAGCGATGGCGTCGTAGAAGGCCATCTCGTGTTCGGACAAGCCGAGCTCGGTAGCTAGCGCGCGGGACCCGGATACCTCTTGGGCCATCTCGACGAGGAGTCTTGCCGCCTCAGCGGAGCCGATGAGGCCGTTGTGATAGCGGTTCATCACCGCTTTCATTGCTTCGGAGTACTCCTTCTGCCGCGTGAGGTTACTCGGGTGCGCTTCCTGGATTTCGCGGGCGATGGCGTCCCGCAGGGCCTTGAGCGCCAGGTTCGGATGGCGGCTGTCCCTCAACTGCTGCACGAAGCCCGCGTCGAGGTGGGAGAGATCGGGTTTGGTGAGGCCGGCGGCGTCGTAGATGTCCACGACACCGTCCGCGGCCACCATCTCAGCGTTGAGCTGCTCGATCATGCGGCGAACATCCGCTTCGGTGGCCAGGCCGAGCTGCTGCCGATGTTCCGCGGCCAGCTTCTGATAAGTCGTACGCAGGGTCGCGAAGAAGTGGACGTCGGACAACAGGTCCTGCACGTCGGGATGGGTGGGGCAGAGAGAGAACGCCTGGGAGAGCAGGCGGCCGAAGTGGAGGAAGCGCTGTGCCCGGGTGGGCTCGCCCGGTGGTAGGGCAGGCTCGGCGGTCTCCAGAAGGTCCAGGGCTTCACGGAGTGCTTCGCGGTGTCCGACATCCCGTAGAGCTGTGCGCCAGGAGCAGTCCCGCAGTACTGCGTCGACTTTGCTGTGCATGCCGCGTACAGACTTGACCGCCTCGGCGATGTGCGCGCCGATAGTCTCCTGCTCCTGGTCAGCCTCCGAGTACGTGGCCAGCGCGTATTTGAGTTCTCTGGCTACGCCTAGGAAGTCCACCACTAGGCCGGAGGGCTTCTCGTCCCAGGTGCGGTTTACGCGTGCGATGGCCTGCATGAGGGCGGCGCCGCGCATGCGGCGATCCAGGTACATGGTGTGCAGGGGAGGGGCGTCGAAGCCTGTCAGCCACAAGGACTGAACGATGATCAACTCAAGTTCGTCTTCCGGTTTGCCGACACGGTCTTGGATGTTCTTGAGCTGAGTTGGGGTGCGTACGTAGTCCGCGATGTCGGGTGTATCCCTGCCGGGATTGCCGGTGAAGACCACCCGGATCTTCCCGGAGCCGTCCGGGTAGAGCTCGGTCTCAGGGTCGGGAGTGCCGGTCCACTCCTCGCGGCGTTCTGCCAGAGCTCGGAAGAGGCGGGCGGCGTTACGACGTGAGGAACAGACGATCATGGCCTTGCCGGGGCTGCCCGTAAGTTTGATCATCTCCTGGCGGCGGATGTTCCAATGGGAGAGGATCGTGTCGGCAATGGAGCCAATACGTTCGGGGGCACCGATTAGGTCCTCGAAGCGGGCGAAGATGCTGCGTGCCCGGGCTTGCTCTTCCGTAGTGAGCCCTTCGACGAGCCCTTCGGCCTTGGCGTTGAGCTCGTCCAGGTCTATCCCTGTGGGGAGATTGACCTTGTGCAGGATCGGCTCATAGAAGACGGGCACGGTCGCCCCGTCGTCGACGGCCTGTGTGAGGTCGTACGTGTGGATGGTTGGCCCGAAGACCTGGTGAGTGGAACCAGTCCGGTTGTCGATGGGGGTGCCGGTGAAGGCGATGAAAGTGGCGTTGGGGAGGGCGTCGCGGAGGTTTCGGGCGAAGCCATCCTCCAGGTCATAGTGGCTACGGTGGGCCTCGTCGACCACAACGATCACGTCACGTCGGTCTGTGATGACTGGATGCCGGGCGCCGGCCTTCCGTTCCTTTTCACTCACCCGGAACTTCTGAAGCGTTGAGAAGACGATGCCCCCGCTGTCTGCTCGGCGGGTGAGTAGCTCGCGCAACTGGCTGGCCTTGGTTGCTTTCTTCGGGCTACCGCTGACCATTTCTAGGCTCTTGCTCTGCGCGAAGGTGTCGAAGAGCTGGGAGTCCAGGTCGATACGATCTGTGAGCAGCAGGACCGTGGGGTTTGCGACCTCGGGGATGGTGGCGGCGAGTCCTGTGTAGAAGAGCATTTCCTCGCTTTTGCCCGCGCCCTGAGTGTGCCAGATGACGCCGGCCCGACCGTCAGTGGCGACGGCTGAGGCGGTGGCGGTGATCGCCTGCCTCACCGCAACATACTGGTGGGCCTTGGCAAGTTTTACGGTGTCGACCTCGCCACCCATCCCCTCGGCGGAGAACGAGAGGAAGTTCGCGATCAGGTCGAGGAAGCGATCGGGCTCGAGTGCGCCGTGGATCATGCGGTCGAGCGCGAGGTCGTCGTTCCGCTCGTGCTTGCGAAGGAGAGTGCCGTCCTCCTCCGCGTGCCAGGGGGCCATGTGCTGCCAGGGGGTATGCGGGGTGCCG
Source organism: Streptomyces sp. GLSS-08 (assembly GCF_056387915.1). NCBI lineage: Bacteria > Bacillati > Actinomycetota > Actinomycetes > Kitasatosporales > Streptomycetaceae > Streptomyces > Streptomyces sp. GLSS-08. The sequence continues at coordinate 267,119 of NZ_JBWJAQ010000007.1, read as the reverse complement.
AGGCGAGCCGTTATCCCGTCACTCGCGAGCGAGAGGAGCAGCGTACGAAAGACGCGGTCGATTTTGAGTTCGCGGCGGTAGTTCTGGATCTGGTCGTATGCAGATCGTGAATCGTCCGTGCCGCCTGCTTTCTTCAATTCGATGATGGCGAGCGGGATTCCATTGACGTACAGGACGATGTCGAATATGAAGACGCGTCCTCGGGCTCCCTTGACGCGAACCTGGTTCGCAGCGACGAGGTCGTTGCCGTGAGGGTTGGCGAGGTCGACAGGTCGGACAGTGACATGTCGTTCCTGCTGAGTCACGGGGTTGATGTAGGACACCTTCACGCCGGCCTTCAGGTGCTGGTAGAAGCTCCAGCTGAGGCGGACTTCCTTTGCCGGGAAGGTGTCGAGCAGCCGCTCGATCGCGTCCTCCACTGCGGGTGAGGGCAGCTCGGGATAGCGCGATGTGATGGCTGCGCGCAGGCGAGGATAGAGGATGAGGTCGTCCCACCCTTTCCGGTGCCCATCCCGGGGGCGGAGATTCTTGCCCCGGACGTGCTGCCAGCCGCGCTCGGCGAGCTGCTCGAGCGCGTGGAGCTCCCAATCCGACTCGGACATGGCACGGCCAGCGGGCGTGCCGATCTCCATGGCGTCCGTTCCCCCGTTGGTGGTCATGCGGCGTCCTCCACGATCCTTTCGGCGTCCTTGACGCGGATCTTTCTAGTGACGAGCCCGGGGAGCAAGGTGTCGCGGAGGGCGGTGAGAGTGTCGTTCTCGCGACGTGCGGCTACAGACTGCTCCTGCATCGGGTCGCAAACCCTGCTGAACTCGGAGAGATCTGCAGGAGACGGAACAGTGATCCGTAGTGCTCGGATATCGCGAAGGCTGAGGTAATCCGCCATGTCGGTTTGGCCCTTGAGCCCGCCTGCTTGATTCCAGAATTCCTTTCCCTGGAACCAATGGAGCATGAAGAGAGGGGAAACGGGGCTGCTTTCCGCGAGTCGAAAATAGCAGACCTGCGGGCTGTAAACGAACTCAGGCTGGCCGGCCTCAATAAGCGCTACGCGGCCGACGGTTCCCTTCGTGGTCAGGATGACATCGCCTTGCTGGGAGACCTTCGGCCCCATAGCGCCCCGATACGCATTGCTGACGTAGTGGGTGAAGCTGGGAGTGATCGCCCCGTGGCCGACATCGGCTACTCGAAGAATCGGAAGCCCTGGTTCGCCGTGTTCGGACTGCTTGGTGCGGTATCCGTCTCCGAGGGCCATGAATCCGCGCTTGGCCAGTTCTGCCAGCGTATAAGTCGAAGTGTCGGCGTCGCCAAGGTTGATGATGCGTTCGTGCCAGGCAGAACAGAGTTCGTTGAGCGTGGTGAGCTGACGCTCATTAGCCGCGATCTTTTCGTCCAAGGCGCCGAGGATTTCGGCGATCGCCGCTTGATCTTTCATCGGAGGCGTAGGAACTTTCAGCCCTCGAAGAGTGGCCAGCGAGTTGGCGATGCTCGGAACGCCTACCTGTGAGGCGTTGGCCAGTAGTGCGCGCTGCCCTTGTGGGGAGCGGAACCAGTAATAGTAAAATTCGGGCACTGATCGGGACTCGTCCAGCGTGGCCTTCATCTGGCTGGACGAGATGACGTAGTCTGAATATGAGCTGCTGCGAGGAATCATTGAGACCTGCCCAATGGTGCCCTTGCGAGTAAATACTAGGTCGCCCGATGACACGCGGGATGACTTCACTTCATTCGCTGCGTCTTCAGTAATGAAGACAAAATCCGCATCATGGAAGATGCCTCTATTCAGATTAATACCGCGAATGAAAGGAACGCCGTCCGCTGCGTAATCTTCCGTTGTGATTTTCGACCCGAATGGGCCGAGAGAGAAGGATTTTTTACCTGCGGCAGCGAGGTGCACAAAGGGCTCATGGGGCCACGTCTCCATCAGATCCTCCTCAGCTGCTCGTCTACAGCCTTTGCTAGCTGCTCAGCCTCCGCGAACTGGTCCCGTAGCAGCGCCGTGAGGCGTGCGATCTTCACCTCGATCGGCTCGGCATCCGGGTTGTCCGCGACCTCCGCGGTTCCTACGTACCGTCCCGGCGTCAGGAGGAAATCGTTTTCGCGCAGTTCGTCCAGAAGGACACTGCGGCAGAAGCCAGCGACGTCTTTGTACGTGGATTCGCCTTCGACTCCCCGCCAGGAGTGGAATGTCCCTGCGATCCGCCCCAGTTCAGCCTCGCTCAGCTCCCGCATCGTCCGCGTAGCCATGAAGCCGAGCTCTCGCGCATCGATGAAGAGGACTTGCTCCGCCCGTTCCGCCGACACCCATGGCGATCGCGCTGGCCGCTTCCCCTTTCCCTCCACCAGGAACCACAGGCACGCTGGGATCTGCGTCGACCGGAACAGCTGTCCCGGCAGCGCCACCATGCACGCGACCAAGTCCTCCTCGACCATCGCGCGCCGGATGTCGCCCTGCCCGCCCGACGTGCTGCTCATTGAGCCGTTGGCCAGGACGATTCCGGCCCGCCCACCGACCGCGAGCTTGCTGACCATGTGCTGGATCCAGGCGAAGTTGGCGTTGCTGGCCGGCGGGGGGCCGTACTTCCAGCGTTCGTCGCGGGCGAGTAGTTCGCCACCCCAGTCGGAGATGTTGAACGGCGGGTTGGCGAGAACCACATCGGCCTTCACGTCACCGTGCTGGTCGTTGCGGAAGGAGTCCGCGGGCTCCTCGCCCAGGTCCACCTCGATTCCGTGGATGGCGAGGTTCATCTTGGCGAGCCGCCAGGTCGTCTGGTTCCGTTCCTGGCCGTAGACAGAGACGTTGAATCGGTTGCCGCCGTGCGTCTCCACGAACTTCTCGGCCTGCACGAACATGCCGCCCGATCCGCACGCGGGGTCGAGTACCCGCTCACGTTCCTTCGGCTCCAGCATCTCCACGAGCAGTCGTACCACTGAGGGCGGCGTGAAGTATTCGCCTCCCTTGCGCCCCTCGGCGAGTGCGAACTGCGCGAGGAAGTACTCGTATACCTCACCCATCAGGTCCCGCGCGCCTACTCGCTTCCCGTCCAGAGAGATCTGCGACTGGAAGGTCAACTGGTCGAGGAGTCGCACTAGTTCGGCGAGAGTGGGCTCGTCGACTCGACCGCTGTTGTACATCCTTGGGAGGGTGTCCTTCAGAGGCCGGTTGAACTTCTCAATGGTCCCCATCGCGCCATCGATGACCTCACCGACGCTCGGCCCGTCTGTACTCACCTTGGCGTGCTTGAGCACCTCGTTCCACCGTGCTGTCGGTGGCACGTAAAAGATGCCGGCCCCGGTGTACTGGAGCGGGTCTTCGACCGTCTTGCGGATCAGCTCTTCTGGGGCTGTGCCCTCCAGTCCCATCTCGGCGAGCATGCCGCCACCCCGCAGCTCCTCCTCCAGCAGCTCCCGCTTCTCCTCCATCGCGTCCGACACGTACTTCAGGAAGACCAGGCCGAGTACGAAGTGCTTGTACTCGGCCGCGTCCAGGCTGCCACGCAGCTTGTCGGCGGACTTCCAGAGGATGGACTTCATGTCCTCCGGCTGGGCTTGCTTCTTCTGGCGGGGTGGCACGGGAGGCTCGCTTCGTCGTCTAGCGGGGATCAGGGAGACGTCCGTCGTGGTTCAGTCTCGTACAGATCTACGCCACATCCGTCGCATCGGCGCAAGGTCGTCACTAATGGATTCGGCCACTACCTACTTGGTTCGTCTCTGCTCGCGCTCTAGCTGGCGACGCAGCTCAGGGTGGAGTGCTCCACTCCGTTCAAGACGCCTCCATCCTGGCGGCCGCCGTGAGCGGCAGCACAGATAGGGCTTGGAGGTTCGCCGAAAGAGGTGGATTAGCGGCGAATGTCTGGTCTGGTTGGGAGGGAGGGGCACCGATCTTCAGTGCTGGGTCAGATAGCAAGGAGCATGGATGGCGAGCGTCTTTCAGAGGTGCAAGGGGGACACCCGGGATCGAAACTATCCGTGCGTGCGTCCACGCTGCGGTCACGCATGGACCGTGCGGTACCGGGAGCCGGGCGGACGACGGGGCCGGCAGAGGGAGAAGTCGTTTCCGCGGAGGATCGGCCTGGACGGTGCGGACGCCTTCGCCGCTGGTGTGGAGAAGGGTATGAAGGCTCGCGTCTGCGTCGATCCTGTGCGCGGCGCCATGTCCTTGTCGGTCTGGGCCGGGGAGTGGCTGGAGCGACGAGTTGTCGGTGAGGCGACCCGCCGCAACTACGAAGGGTTCGTCCACAACCATCTCGTGCCGCGCCTCGGTTGTAAGTCCCTGGCTGGGCTGGCACGGCGGGACTTTGAGAAGTTCATCAAGGACATCTACCGAGGCGGTGCAGGGCTGGCTGCATCGACAGTGAATGACCGCATGGTGATGGTGGCCGCCATCATGGAGGCGGCCGTCGTGGACAAGCGCATCACAGAGAACCCAGCCAGGGGTGTCCGGATCTCCCGCAGGGATGCGCTGGCGGTGGACGAGGACGAAGTTCCAACGTCAGCCGAGGTCGATCTGATCGCTGCGCACATCGCGCCGCGCTTCCGCCTCACTGTCTACCTTCAGTCCGGCACAGGCCAGCGCCCCAGCGAAGCCCTGGCCTTCTCTGCCGAGTGCAGGCGGCCTGGCTACGTCAGGATTCGATGGCAGGTCAGTGCCAAGGCGCACCGTGAGGACTGCCAAACACCCTTCGTGCCGCTCAAGCATCGGCTGGAGAAGGAGTGCCGAGACGTCCCAACCGCCCTCTTCGTTGAGCAGGAGATCGACGCGCACCTTCTGAAGTGGAAGTCGGTGCCCGTCGTCTTCACTGGGCAGAAGGGGAAACGGATTCGGCTTGAGACCTTCTTTGCTCCACGTCAGCCTGGCGCTGGCGTGATGCCGTCCATCGCGTCCTACGGTTACCAGTTCAAGAAGGCATGCCTCTCGGCTGGCCTTGTGGATCTGGACGGCAATGCCAAGTACACGCCTCGTAGCCTGCGGCACTTCTTCGCATCCACGGCCCTGACCAACGGTGTGCCAATCCACGAGGTCTCGCGCTGGCTGGGGCACCGTTCGGTCAAGACGACAGTCGACATCTATGGGCATCTGCTGCCCAGCGCCTGGGATCGCTGCCGGGATGTTCTGCAGCGCGCCATGCGGCCTGTATCCCCAGACGCGACGTCCCGCCCGGCAGAGGAGGGAGCTCGAGCGGCAGCGCCCGAGCCGCGTAGGTGTACGAGGGGCCGTTTAGCCTGCACGGTGCTGGGATGGAACGCCCGTGCTGGGATGGTGCTGGGATGACCCTTGCGAAACCCGCGTTTCCGCAGGTGGGAGCTCTGTACTACGGATTCCGCTTCAACGTGTAGTGCGTCACTTGGCAGCATCACATCGCCGATCTGGCAAACATGCAGGTCAGGAAGGGTCCGGCTCTTCGGAGTCGGGCCCGTTGTGTTTTCTCCGGCTGGGATGGTGCTGGGATGGCTGACCTCTCGTCATCATCCGGCGCTGTGCTCCAGCCCCTGATCCAGGTGCTCTCGGGACATACAAGCAGGCTGCGGCTGCGCCGGGAGCTGTTCGATGCCATTGACGAGGGCGAGTCGAGGACGCGTTCGCGGAAGTCCGGGCGCAGACCGGGCCGCAAAAAATCCGGACGGTTCGCTGAAGCGCGACGGCAGGACTTCGGCGGCGTGAGGAGGAGCTACCTCATCGACAAGTCCGCCCCGGCCCGCCGGGGCAAACCGGCGGTGCGGGCCCGGCTGGACGCGCTGGGCCGTGACGGCTCCTGGCGGTGTGCGCCCCGACCGAGTAATTCGGCGCGCGGAAGGCCCGAGGCGCTGCGTCTGCGTACACCGCTCCGCGGTTTCGACTGCTTGCCGTGCAACGACGAGAGTTCGAGCGGGCGCTCGCGATCCAGGCGCTGGCGCTGAACGCTGGGTTTCACCGGGCGCTGTCGCTGGCCGATGTCCTCATTTGACGTTGGTCTCCACGAGCGCACCGGACCGTTCTGCCGAGAGGCGTTCGCCGTCGGGGCGGCTTTCCTGGTCGGCCAGGACCGGGTGTGAGCCGCCCGCTGTGATCGCCCTCGGCCGGTAGCATCCGGCGGATGGACGTGGTGATGGGGGCGCTGCCTCGAGGGCTCGCACTGGTGGAGCGCGTGGTCCGCGGGGAGCTCGACCCGCGCGGGGGGCCCGGTGTGGTCCGGCTCGCCGAGGAGAGCGGGCTGGACAAGGGGCAGACGTCGCGGCTGCTGAGGGATCTCGTCGCCTCCGGTGTGCTCGCCCGGGAAGGCCACGAGTTTCGTGCCGGGGCAGAGCTGCTGGCCGTCGCGGGGGAGGGCGGTCCGTGGGGGGTGCGGAGCCGGGCGCTGCTGCGGGAGCTGGTGGTCCGGTTCGGGGCGTGCGCGTACGTGGACGTGCTCTGTGGGGCGATGGTGCTCTCGGTGCGGGCCGAACTGGCCGCGTGGGCCGAGTTCGCCTGGGCGCGGGCGGGGCGGCTGACGCCGGTCTGGTGCACCGGGGCCGGGCGGGCGCTGCTGTTCGGCCACTCCCGGGAGGAGGTCGCCGAGTTGCTGGGCGGCGAGGACTTCATCGGGGCGGGTGGTCCGTACGCACCCCGCTCGCTGGACGATCTGCTGGTGCGGGTCGCCGCCGACGCCGCGCACGGGGTCGCGGTGTGCGAGAGCGAGTACGACGAGGACGTGCTGGAGATCGCCGCGCCGGTACGGGACCCGCGCGGCGCCGTCGTGGCGGCGGTGAGCGTGGTCGTGCCGCATGCGGCGGCCAGGGACGACCGGGACGAGCTCGTCGCGGCGGTCGGTGACGCGGCCGCGCAACTGGCGTCCCTGCTGGGCTGAGTCTCAGTCTCAGTCTCCGGAGCCTCGGTCCGAGTCCGAGTCCGAGTCCGGGTCCGGGTCCGAGTCCGGCTCCGCCGAGCGCAGAGCGGCGGTCAGCCAGGCGCTCCAGCGGACCACCGACTCGGCGCAGGCCGCCGTGCCGGGCTCCAGGCGGCGGCGGGGGCCGACGACCTGGACGGCGGCGACTATCTCGCCCCGGAAGTCCCTGACCGGGGCGGCGAGTGAGTACAGGCCGGGCTCGGCCTCCTGGTCGACGATCGTGTACCCGCGCTGCCGGGCCGTGTTGAGGCGGGCCAGGAAGTCGTCCAGGTCGGCCGGGGTGTTGGGGCCGTGCCGGACGAAGGCCGTGCGGGCGAAGACGGCCTCGATCTCGGCGCGGCCGGCGTCGAACAGCAGGGCCTGCCCGGCGTCACTGCAGTAGGCGGGATAGCCGCGGCCCATCCAGGACACGAACGAGGACAGGGCCGGCGGCATCGCCTCCATGATCGTGACGGAGCTGGCGCCCCGCAGGACTCCCAGGTAGGAGCACTCCCCGGTGTCGGCCGCGACACCCTCCAGCGCGGTGCGGCCGTCCCGCCGCAGCCGTGCCTCCGTGACCTGCTGGGCCCGTGCGTACAGCTCCCAGGCGACGGAGTAGCGGAGCGAGGCGGGATCACGGCGTAGGAACCGGGCGGCTTCGAGGCTGCGCAGGACGCGGGAGACGTGACTGCGCTCCCGGCCCAGCAGGTCGGCGACCTCGGCGGCGGTGTGTCCGCGGGGGTCCCGCGGCGGGTGTTCGGCGAAGAGGCGGAGTACGGCAAGGCCGCGCTTCAGGCTGCTGTCGGTGGTCATCGCGGGCCGAGCATAGCGCCGGTCCGTGGGGCTCCCGGGCGCTCTGCCGCTCGGTTCATTGCGGCGACATTTCAGTCTCATGAAGGTGCGCGTGCAGGATGAGCAACTGGGCTTGATTATTTTGCAACCGGCATTACGCTCCCCTCAATCCACCGGAACGTCAGGCCCCTCAGGAGTCCCCTTGTCCGCTCTGCGCCCGCTCGTACTTCTCGGCATCGCGACGCTCTTCCTGGCGGGCTGCGCCGACCCCTCCGGATCGTCCGCCGCACCGGCCGGCGAGTCGCCCGACACCCCCTCCGCCGGCGCCGCGATCGCGACGGACCCCGCACTCGCAGCCAAGGTCCCGGCCGCGCTGAAGGCGAGCGGCATCACGATCGCCAGCGACGTCAGCTACCCGCCCATGGACTTCTTCGACTCCGACAACAAGACGGTGATCGGCGCCGAGGCCGACCTCGGCAAGGCGCTCGGCACCGTCCTCGGCGTCAAGGTCACCTTCGCCAACGTGCCCTTCGACTCGATCATCCCGGGGCTGCAGGCGGGCAAGTACCAGCTCGGCCTCTCCTCGTTCACGGACACCGCCGAGCGGGAGAAGGTGGTCGACCTCGTCACCTACTTCGACGCGGGCACATCGCTGCTGGCCCCGGCCGGCAACCCCGAGGCGCTCAAACCCAAGGGCGACTCGCTGTGCGGCCGGACCGTGGCCGTCGCGAAGGGATCCACCCAGGCGCTGGTGGACCTGCCGGCCCGGCAGAAGAGCTGCAAAACACCGATCAAGGTCAGCACCTTCCCGGACGGCACCTCCGTGAACCTCGCCGTCACCAGCGGCCGGGCCGCCGCCGCCCTGGCCGACTCCCCGGTCGCCGCGTACGCCGCCAAGCAGTCCGACGGCAAGCTCGAGGTCGCCGGCTCGTCCTACGGCAACGCGCCCTTCGGCATAGCGGTTCCCAAGAACAGCGAGCTGACCGGCCTGCTGAAGTCTGCCCTGGAACACCTCAGGACGACCGGCGGCTATGGAAGCGTTCTCGCCAAGTGGGGCCTGGAGTCCGGGGCGCTCGACACGTTCGAGATAAACGCGGCCTCGTGATGGAGGAGTTGCCGATCCTCCGCCGCAGGCGGCCCGGCCAGTGGGTCCTGACCCTCGTGGTCCTGCTCCTGGCCTCGGCCCTGGTCCGGTCGCTGGTCACCAACCCGCGCTTCGAATGGGGAACGGTCGGCGCGTGGCTGTTCAGCCGGACCGTGCTGAGCGGACTGCTGGCCACCCTCGAACTCACCGTCGCCGCCATGGCGATCGGGCTCGTACTGGGGGTCGCGCTGGCACTCATGCGCCTGTCGGACCACACCGTCGCCCGCACGGTCAGCTGGCTGTACATCTGGCTCTTCCGGGGCACGCCGCTGCTGGTCCAGCTGCTGTTCTGGGGCTTCATCTCCGCGCTGTACCCGACGCTGTCGCTGCACCTGCCGTTCCTGCCGGCGATCGGTGACGTACCGGCGAACGCCGTCATCACCACCTACGCGGCGGCCCTGCTCGGCCTCGGCCTCAACGAGGCCGCCTACCTCGCCGAGATCATCCGGGCCGGCATCGTCTCCGTCGACCACGGGCAGACCGAGGCCGCCGAGTCGCTGGGCCTGTCGCGGGCCAGGACGCTGCGCCGCATCATCCTGCCCCAGGCGATGCGGGTCATCATCCCGCCGGTCGGCAACGAGACCATCTCCATGCTCAAGACGACGTCTTTGGTGAGCGTGCTGGCCTATGCCGAACTGCTGTACTCCGTGCAGATCGTGTACGCCCGCACCTACGAGACGATCCCGCTTCTGATCGTCGCCTGCATCTGGTACCTGGCGGTCACCACCCTCCTCAACCTCGGCCAGTACTACCTCGAACGTCACTTCGCGAAGGGCAGCCGCCGATGATGGTCCAGGCCACCGGGGTCCGTAAATCGTTCGCCGGACACGAAGTCCTGCGCGGTGTGGATCTGTCCGTGCCACGCGCCACGGTCACCTGCGTGATCGGCCCGTCCGGGTCCGGGAAGTCCACCTTCCTGCGGTGCGTCAACCACCTGGAGCGGCCCGACGGCGGTCGCATCCTGGTGGACGGCTCGCCGATCGGGTACGAGCCGCACGGACGCGGGCTGCGCGAGCTGCGCCGTCGCGACCTCGCCCGGCAGCGGCGCCGGATCGGCATGGTCTTCCAGCGCTTCCACCTGTTCCCGCACCTGACGGCACTCGGGAACATCACCGAGGGACCGGTCGGCGCGGGACGATCCCGGGCCGAGGCCACCGACGAGGCGATGGCACTGCTGGACCGGGTCGGCCTCGCCGACCGGCGGGACGCCTACCCCGCCCAGCTGTCCGGCGGCCAACAGCAGCGGGTGGCCATCGCCCGCGCCCTGGCGATGCGGCCGAAGCTGATGCTGTTCGACGAGCCGACCTCGGCGCTCGACCCGGAACTCGTCGGCGAGGTCCTGGACGTCATGCGGGGCCTCGCCGCCGACGGCATGACGATGCTCGTGGTCACCCACGAACTGGCCTTCGCCCGCGAGGTCGCCGACGAGCTCGTCTTCTTCGACGACGGCCGCGTGCTGGAGTCCGGGCCGCCGGCCCGGATTCTCACTGCCCCGGACCACCCCCGAACCCGCGACTTCGTAGCGAGAGTGCTGTGACCAGGAGTGCCGTGAAGACCTTCCGTGACGCCCTGGCCGCCGGACCGCTCGTCCTGGACGGCGGCATGTCCAACGAGCTGGAGGCCCAGGGCCATGACCTCGGCGACGTGCTGTGGTCCGCCCGTCTGCTGCGCGACGCCCCCGAGGCGATCGCGGCCGTCCACCGGGCCTACTTCGAGGCGGGCGCGCAGGTCGCCATCACCGCGAGCTACCAGGCCACGTACGAGGGCTTCGCCCGACTGGGCATCTCCCGGGCCGAGACCGGCATGTTGCTGCGACGCAGTGTGACTCTGGCCCGCGAGGCAGCCGCCGGGAGAGGCTGGGTCGCGGCATCGGTGGGCCCCTACGGCGCGATGCTGGCCGACGGCTCCGAATACCGCGGCGACTACGGCCTCACCGTGGCCGAGCTGACGCGCTTCCACCGTCCCCGGCTGGAGAGCCTGGCCGAGGCGGGCCCCGACGTCTTCGCCGTCGAGACGATCCCCGACATACGGGAGGCCGAGGCCGTACTGACCGTCCTCGACGGCCTGGGCATCCCGGCCTGGCTCGCCTACAGCATCCGGGGGACGACCACGAGTGCGGGTCAGCCCCTGGTGGAAGCATTCGCTCTGGCCCGGAGCAGCGCCGCGGTCCTCGCCACGGGCGTCAACTGCGCCCCGGCCGCCGAGGTCGCCCCGGCCCTCGCCCTGACCGCCGGTCTGCCTGGCGTCGCCTACCCGAACGGTGGCGGCGTCTGGGATCCGCAGGCCCGGAGCTGGCAGGGCGCGGAGGACGAGATCTCGGACCTGGCCCCCTCCTGGCTCGCCGCCGGCGCGGCGCTGGTCGGCGGCTGCTGCCGGGTGGGCCCCGCCGGGATCAGGGAGCTGGCCGTCCGCCTGCGCCCTTCCGACGAAGTCGGCTGAAGGCCGAGCCGTGCCCGTCGTGCCCGCAGGAGCCGTGCCCGCAGGAGCCGTGCCCGCAGGACGGCGGCTCACGGCTTGCCGCGTGCCGTTGCTCGCCCGCCGCCGGCACGTGGACCTGATCCGCGTCACCACCATCTCCTCTCGCACGCACGACCGCTGACCACCCACCTCTCGCAGCCGCCTCGTCTCAAGGAACGCCATTCATGTCGCAGCCCGCCTCCCTCCCGGTGATCGACCTCTCCGCCCCCGACCGCGACGCACTCCACCGGGCCGCCCGTGACGTCGGCTTCTTCCAACTCGTCGGCCACGGCGTCACCCCTGCTGAGCAGGCCCGCCTACTGGACACGGCGCGCGGGTTCTTCGCCCTGCCGGAGGTTGAACGACACACCGTCGACAACCTCAACTCCCCGCACTTTCGCGGCTACACGCGGATCGGCAACGAGCAGACCCAGGGCCGCCGCGACTGGCGAGACCAGCTCGACATCAGCAACGAGCTGCCCGCCCACGTACCCGGACCCGGTGAGCCGCCGTACTGGTGGCTGGAAGGCCCGAACCAGTGGCCGGACGCCCTGCCCGCGCTGCGCGAGGTCACGCTCGCCTGGATGGACCGCCTCAGCGGAGTCGCTCACCGGCTGCTGCACCAACTGCTCGCCGCTGTCGGCGGCCCCGCCGACTTCTACGACGACGCCTTCGCGGGCAACCCGCGCAACCACCTGAAACTCGTCCGCTACCCGGGCCGGGCCCCGGAGGGGGACGACCAGGGAGTGGGCACGCACAAGGACTACGGCTTCCTCACCCTGCTGCTCACCGACGAAGTGCCCGGCCTGCAGGTGGAGTCGCCCGACGGGGCCGGGTTCATCGACGTGCCCCACCTGCCGGGTGCGTTCGTGGTGAACCTGGGCGAACTGCTGGAAGTGGCGACCAACGGCTACCTCAGGGCGACCAACCACCGCGTGGTCTCCCCGCCCGGTGCCCGCGAACGCTTCTCCGCCCCGTTCTTCTACAACCCACGGCTGGACGCCCGCATCGCCCGCCTTCCCTTCCCCCACGCGGCGGACGCGAGAGGCGTCACCCAGGACCCGGGCAACCCGTTGTTCGCGGAGTTCGGCTGGAACGAACTCAAGGGATGGGCCCGCGCCCACCCCGAGGTCGTGAGGAAGCACCACCCGGCAATGGAGATATCGCCAGCCGCTGTCGACCCGTCGTCGGGGCGGCTGGTGAGTGATCGTCAGGGGCAGCCGTCGTAGGAGGGCGTGAGCGACGCCGGGCCTATGACGCCGCGCGCGGAATGCCCGCCTCCGCGTACTCGCCGAGCCCTCCGACCCCCGAGCCTTCCGCCCCCGGCCCCCGATGTCGTCCCCGTTGTCAGTCCTCCGTGGAAGACTGCGCGGATCCGGGCGGGCAGCGCGGGCGGCGAGCACACGAGGGGCGTCATGGCGGGTGGCGGCGGGACGGCGGGCGGGGCATCCGCGGTGCCGGGCGCGAGCGGTACGCGGGAGCGGGCCGGGGACCCACGGCCGGAGGAACCGCCCGTGGGGCGCAGGGCCCGGGACCTGCTCGCGGAGGGCGGGCGGCTGTACGACGCGGCGCGCACCGTCCTCGCCGACCACACCCGCGCACGGGAAGCCGTACGGGCGGCGCTCGAGCCGCTCCGGGCCGAACTCGTCGCCGGGGAGCTGGAGTCCATCCCCGTCTCCCGGCTCAAGGACGTCACCGAGGGCCGGCTGCGGCTCGCGGCGATCGAGGCGGCCGGTCTCGGCTCGGTCCGGGCGGTGCACGAGGCGAGCCGCTACGAACTGCGGCAGATCCCCGGAGTCGGCGCCCAGACCGCCGACCAGGCGCTCGCCGCCGCCCGCCAGATCGCCCGGGCGGTCGAGGAGACCGTCTCCGTGCGCATCGACGTGGACCGTCCCGAGCCGCGGACCGCCGCCCTCGTCGTCGCGCTGCGCAGGCTCGTCGAGGCCGGCCCGGAGCTGCGGCGCGCCGTGGACGCCGCCGGGCGGCTGGACGAGCGGCTCGGCGCACTGCTGCCCGCGGCCCGTCCGGCCGCCGGGCGGCTGCGCATGGCGTTCGCCGGACGCCACGGGCGCGAGAGCGCGGCCGCGGCGATGACCGAGCTGCGCGAGCTGACGGCCGACGCGAGGGCACGCGGCCTGCGGCTGCTGCTCGCCCAGGCCTCCGCGGACCTGCTGCGCGAACCGGCCTCCGACATCGAGGCGTGGGTCGACTTCGAGCTGCGCTCCGCCGACTACTACAGCCAGCTCGCCGAGGTGTCGGACCAGGCACCCGACGTCGCGGCCGCGGAGGGTTTCCTGCCGTCGGAGGTCGCCGAACGGGTGCACGCGCAGGCGCTCGACGACACCCACCTCCGGGTGTCGCTGCGCGGCTACCAGTCCTTCGGTGCCCGTTTCGCCCTGGCCCAGCGCCGGGTCGTGCTCGGTGACGAGATGGGGCTCGGCAAGACGGTGCAGGCCATCGCCGCGCTGGCCCACCTCGCGACGGAGGGGCACAGCCACTTCCTGGTGGTGTGCCCCGCGAGCGTGCTGATCAACTGGACGCGCGAGATCCGCTCCCGCAGCACCCTGCGGGCCCTGCCGGTGCACGGCCCCGACCGGCAGGACGCGTACGCCGAGTGGTGCGAGCGCGGCGGCGTCGCTGTCACCACCTTCGACGTCCTGCACACCCTGCCCCGGCCGGACGCCGCGGCGAAGACCACGGTCCCGGCCCCCGGCGGACCGCGACGGGTCCCGGCTCCCGGCAGAGCGCGGCGCACCACGAAACCCGAAGCGGCGCGGGCCACGGCACCCGATGTGGCGCGGGCGGCCACGGCACCCGGTCCGGCGCGGGCGATCACGGCACTCGGCGCGGTGCGGCAGGCCACGGCCTCCGACGCGGCGCCCGCGGCCCCCGTACCCGGCTCCCCGCCCGGCCTGCTCGTCGTCGACGAGGCGCACTACGTGAAGAATCCGGAAACCCGCCGGGCCAGAGCCGTCGCCGTCTGGACCGCGCACTGCGACCGGGTCCTGTTCCTGACGGGCACGCCGATGGAGAACCGGGTCGGGGAGTTCCGCAGCCTCGTGCGCCACCTCCGTCCCGAGCTGGTGCCCGGGATCCACGGCAGCGACGCGGTCGCGGGCCCGCACGCGTTCCGCAGGTCGGTCGCCCCCGCCTACCTCCGCCGCAACCAGCAGGACGTTCTCACCGAACTGCCCGCGCTCGTCGAGGTCGACGAGTGGGAGGAGTTCGGCGCGGCGGACCAGGACGCCTACCGCAGAGCGGTCGAGGCGGGGAACTTCATGGCGATGCGCCGGGCCGCGTACGCCGACGCGGAGCAGTCCGCCAAGCTCCAGCGGCTGCGCGAGCTGGTGACGGAGGCGGCGGAGAACGGACTGAAGGTGGTCGTGTTCTCGTACTTCCGGGACGTGCTCGGCACCGTCCACCAGGCCCTCGGCGAGCGCGTGTTCGGGCCGATCTGCGGATCGGTGCCCGCCGCCCGCCGCCAGCTTCTGGTCGACGCGTTCGCGGCGGCCGACGGGCACGCGGTGCTGCTCTGCCAGATCGAGGCGGGCGGGGTCGGCCTCAACCTCCAGGCGGCGTCCGTGGTGATCCTCTGCGAGCCGCAGGTCAAGCCGACCCTGGAGCACCAGGCCGTGGCCCGCGCGCACCGCATGGGCCAGGTCCGCACGGTCCAGGTGCACCGCCTCCTCGCCGCGGACAGCGTGGACGAGCGGCTGCTGGAGATCCTGAAGAACAAGGACCGGCTGTTCGACGCCTACGCGCGCCGCAGCGACGTGGCGGAGGCGACCCCGGACGCGGTCGACGTGTCGGACGGCCGGCTCGCCCGCCGTCTCGTGGAGGAGGAGCAGCAGCGGCTGGCCGCCGCCGCCCGCACCTGACGCGCCGGCGGCCGAGGCGGCGTCAGATGCCGTGCACCTGGGCCACCGTGAACGGGGTCCGGGGTGTCCCCGGCCCCATCGGTCCGCCCTTGTCGAACTGCGACCGGACGACGAGCGTGCGCCCGCCGTGCCGCACGAGGGTGGTCGGGATGCAGAGGGCGGTGTCGGTGACCCTGCGTTCCAGGCGGGCCGCGGTGCCGTCGCGCGAGAGCCGCCAGCGGGTGATCGTGTCGGTCGCGTTGTGGGCGGCCCACAGGGTGCCGCGGACCAGTTCCAGTCCGTCGCCGTTCACCAGGTCGCCGCCGGACAGCGTGACGGGGCGTATGCCGCCGGTGGCGAGGTCGACGCGGTACAGGGCGCCCGCGGTCATGTCGACCGTGAGCAGGTAGTGGCCGGTGGCGACGATGCCGTTCAGGGTGAAGGTGCCGGGCGGATGCGGGGCGAGGACACCGCCGAGGTCGTACGCGGTGGTCAGTGCCGACCGGCCGCCGTGCGCGGCCGTTCGGGCCAGCTCGGCCGGCGTCACGCGGTAGACGACCTCGCGCACGCTGTCCGTCAGGTACGCGCTGCCGTCCGGTGTGATCGCCAGGTCGTTGACGAACCGGGGGGCGTCGCCGGGCACGTCGAAGCGGGCCAGCAGGGCGCGGGTGCGCAGGTCGTAGACGTCCACGCCGGACGTCGAGTCGGTCACCCAGAGCCGTCCCGCGCGGTCGGCCTTCAGCCCGTTGGCGGTGGTGCGGCCGTCCGTGCCGCCGGGCAGGAAGACCTCGGCCGTACGGCGGCCGGGTGTCGCGCGGTAGACGGCTCCCGTGGTGTACGAGCCTACGTAGAGGTCGCCCGTCCGCGGGTCAGCGGCGATGCCCTCGGGGTACACGCGGTCGCCCGGAAGCTCGTACGCGGTGGTGACGCGGGGCGGGGCGGCGGTGCGGGCCGCGGCGCCGGCCACGGGCGGTGCGGTGAACGCGGTCGCCGCGGCCGTCAGGGCGGCGGCGGTCAGGAAGGTGCGGCGCTGAATCGGACGGGACACGACGGTGCCTCTCGGTCGGCGTCTGAGCGATGAACGGGTACGAAGTTAGATTAGGGCTCTAATGCTCGTCAAGGTATTTATGTGCGCGAGAAGGCTCAGCATCGAGTGGTCGATACGATGCGGTCATGACGTCCATGCCCGCGGCCGAGCGGCTCGGCTCCCACATCAAGCGGGCCGAGCAGGCTCTCAACGCGACCAAGACCGCCGTCCTCAAGCCGGCCGGCCTGACCGTCGCGCAGTACGCGGCCCTGCTCCACCTCGGCGCGAACGCCGGCATCTCGGCCGCGGCGCTGGCCCGCCTGTGCGGGGTCACCCCGCCGACGATGAACACGGTCCTGAAGAACCTCCAGGACCGCGGCCTCATCGAGCGCACGCCGCACGAGTGGCACCGCAACGTGCTGGAGACGCGTCTCACCGACGAGGGCCGGGCCGTCCTGGCCGACGCGGACGCGCGGGCGGTGCGGGTCGAGCGGGCGCTGGCCGCGGAGTTCACGGACGAGGAGCGCACGGCACTCGTCGCCCTGCTGGGCCGCTGCGTCGGCCTCCTCGAAGACGAACGGCCCTGAGAACCCCGGCCGGGGTGACGCCGGAGTTCTCAGGGCCCACCCACGGCGCGGACGCGACCGACGTTTCGGCGCGGATGCGCCGCCGCGTACCCCGCGCCGGGCCGCTTGGCGCCGACGTGCTCGCCCCGGCCGCCCGGGCTGCGAACCTCCGTCCGCCCTCCCGTGAGCCGCTACCCCCGGGCCAGCCCCGTCTTCACCCCCGCCCCGCACAACGGCACCACCGCCGTGCGCTCCCCGAGCTGCTCCTCCCGTACGGCCGCCCAGCACGCGACCCCCGTCGACTCGACGAACAGTCCCCGCGACGCCAGGTCCGTCTGCGCGTGCCGGATCTGGTCCTCCGTCACCGTGAGGAACGTGCCGCCCGACTCCCGTACCGCCCGCAGGATCTGGCGGGCGCGTGCCGGCCGGGGGATCGCGATGCCCTCCGCGAAGGTGGGCGCCGCGGCCGTGACCCCGACCAGGTCGTCGGCGCCCTCGGCCCAGGCGTGGGCCAGCGGAGCCACCGCGGCCGCCTGGACCGCGTACAGGGCGGGCCGCCGGCCGATGAACCCGGCGGCGTGCAGCTCCGCGACGGCGAGGGCCGCGCCGAGGAGCAGCGTGCCGTTGCCGACGGGGACGACGAGGATGTCCGGGAGCCGCCCGTCGAGGGCCTCCCACAGCTCGTGGACGTAGGTCTTCGTGCCGTGCAGGAAGTACGGGTTGAAGACGTGGGAGGCGTAGAACGTCTCCGGGTCGTCCGCCGCCTCCCGCACAGCAGCCGCCGTGTACTCGCGGTCGCCGTCCACCACGTGCAGGCGCGCCCCGTGCGCCTCGATCTGCTCCAGCTTCTTCGGCGAGGTGCCCGCGGGGACGTACACCGTGCACGGCAGCGCGGCCCGTGCGCAGTACGCGGCGATCGCCGTGCCCGCGTTGCCGCTGCTGTCGGCGACCACCCGGCGGGGCCGCAGCCGCAGTGCGAGCTCGGCGAGCAGCACCGCGCCGCGGTCCTTGAAGGACAGTGTCGGCATCAGGAAGTCGAGCTTGGCCGAGATGCCGTCGCGCAGCGGCACCAGGGGGGTGCGGCCCTCGCCGAGGCTGACCGTGGGCGCGGCGAGCGGCAGGCACTCCGCGTACCGCCAGAGTGAATTCACGCGCCCGGACAGGGACGTGAGTGAGGCGGGCGTCGGGGAGAAGTCCAGGTCCAGCGGACCGCCGCAGGCCGGGCAGCGCCAGGCGAGCGAGCCGGCGGGGACGCGTGTGCCGTCCGCGGGGCAGAAACAATCCGGCAAGGGTGTCATGGACGCAGGTTAGATCGGCCCATTGGTGACGGTCTGTCATGACAGGCATATGGCACTCGCGTTACGGCCGTGCAGGACCCTTGTGCAATTCCTGTGGAAGCCGCAATCCTTCGGCTGACGCACAGGGAGAGCCCCACCAGGTTGTCATGCCCCTGTCGCTTCGACATCATCCCCACCACCCCCCACCAGCGCACCACCGATCGAGGAGGAATCCCTCAGATGGCAGTGATGCGTCACACCCGCCGAAGACTGGCCGGCGCGGCAGCCGCGGCCCTCGTACTCGGCATCGTCTCGGCACTCCCCGCGAACGCGGCCCCCGCCCGTGAGGGCCGCATCCAGTACGCCGGCGACGCCGACGCGGTCGCGAACAGTTACATCGTGACCCTGGACCCGCAGGCCGCGAAGTCGTCCTCGGCCCGGGGCAAGGCCCTCGCCAGGACCTACGGCGCCGAGATCGAGCGCACGTACACCAAGGCCCTGAACGGCTACGCGGTGGAGGCGACCCCCGCCGAGGCGAAACGATTCGCCGCGGACCCGGCCGTCGCCTCCGTGGTCCAGAACCGCACCTTCCACATCAACGCGACCCAGACGAACCCGCCCTCCTGGGGACTGGACCGCATCGACCAGAAGGCCTTGCCGCTCGACAGCAAGTACACCTACCCGGACAGTGCCGGGCAGGGGGTGACGGCCTACATCGTCGACACCGGCGTACGCATCACGCACAGCGATTTCGGCGGCCGTGCCTCGTACGGCTACGACGCCGTCGACAACGACAACACCGCGCAGGACGGCAACGGCCACGGCACGCACGTCGCGGGCACGGTGGCCGGCACCGCGTACGGCGTCGCCAAGAAGGCGAAGATCGTCGGCGTCCGGGTGCTCAACAACGCGGGATCCGGCACGACCGCACAGGTCGTCGCGGGCATCGACTGGGTGGCCACGAACCACAGCGGCCCCTCGGTCGCCAACATGTCGCTCGGCGGCGGGGTGGACAGCGCGCTCGACACGGCCGTGCGCAACGCCATCGCCTCCGGCGTCACCTTCGCCGTGGCCGCGGGCAACGACAGCGCGAACGCCTCCAACTACTCGCCCGCACGGGTCGCCGAGGCCATCACCGTCGGCTCGACCACGTCCTCCGACGCCCGTTCCAGCTTCTCCAACTACGGTTCCGTGCTGGACATCTTCGCCCCCGGCTCCTCGATCACCTCGTCGTGGAACACCAGCGACACGGCGACCAACACCATCTCCGGTACGTCGATGGCGACCCCGCACGTGACGGGCGCGGCGGCGCTGTACCTCGCCGACCACCCCGGCTCCACGCCCGCACAGGTCGCCTCGGGCCTGGTCGCCGCCGCCTCGACGGGCGTCGTCACCAGCCCGGGCACCGGTTCGCCCAACCGCCTCCTGAACGTCGGCGGCGGCACGACGACCCCGCCCGGCGCGCGCTTCGAGAACACCGGTGACTACGCCATCGCCGACAACGCCACGGCCGAGTCGCCGGTCACCGTCAGCGGTGTCTCCGGCAACGCGCCCTCCGCGCTGTCGGTCGAGGTCCACATCGTGCACACCTACATCGGCGACCTCCAGGTCCAGCTGATCGCCCCCGACGGCTCGGCGTACACGCTCAAGGCGTACGGGACCGGCGGCAGTGCGGACAACATCGACACCACGTACTCGGTGAACGCCTCCTCCGAGGTGGCCAACGGCACGTGGAAGCTGCGCGTGAGCGACAACGCGTCGGCGGACACCGGGAAGATCGACGCCTGGGCCCTCCAGTTCTGACGCATCGTCGGTGAGTTGCCTCGTCCTCGCGGTACGGTTCCGGGTCGTCGACCCGGCCCGCCGCGAGGACGAGGCGCGTAAGGCTGTGCGGTCGGTGGGGGCGACGGGCATGCGCCGGATCCGGCCGTCGGCCCGTTTCGCCGCTCAGGCGTCCAGGGGCTCCCGGTCGGTGTCCTCGACGCCGGTGTGCCTCGCGGTGAGCCCGTTGACCGCCCGGATCGTGGCGTGCGTGACGCGCATACCGCCCCCGTCCGCCCCGCTTACCATTCGCCCAGCAGTACGACAGGCGCTCGGCCGTCCGTACACCCGCACGAGGAGCAAGGCACCAGAGGCCACACCCCCGCCGCCCGGGCCGAGCGGCCCCAGGGCCCGTACCCGCCGTAGTACCCGCAGGCTCCGTACCCGCAGGCTCTGTACCCGCAGTCTCCGTACCCCCAGCGGCCTTAGCGGCGGCCGAGGGGTCCGAGGTCACCTTCTCCGTCGGCAGGGGGAGTGCTTCAACGCGCCGGGCGGCTCCCTCGAGGGCTACGCGTACGACGTCGACCGGGTGCCGTGCGCCGGCGAGCACGACGCCGAGGTGTTCGCCGACTTCACCATGCCGCGGGGAAGTTACTCCGGCGAGGACGAGGTCACCGACACCGCCGACACGAAGTGCTACGCGCTCCAGGACCAGTACGCCATGGACTACTGGGCCGTCCCCGACGACGTCGACGTCTACTTCTTCACCCCGACCCGGCAGAGCTGGAACCTGGGCGACCGCGAGATCACCTGCATGTTCGGGAACACGGACGAGAAGGGCGGCCTGACCGGCTCGCTCCGCAGCGACGGCACCACGCTCGACGCGGACCAGCCGGCCTACCTCGAGGCCGCGCGCGTCCTCGACACGGCGATGGACTCGGCACCCGGGGAGAAGTACGTCGAGGACGACCTGCCCGGTCACCGGAAGTGGGCGACCCGGATGTCGGGCGCGCTCGCCGAGCAGGCGGACCTGCTGCGCGGCCACACCTTCGTCCCCGGGGCGGAGAAGGCCGTGGCCGCCCTCGTCGAGGACCTCGAAGCGGCGCGGAAGCAGTGGTCCGAGGCGGCCGGGGCGGCGGACGCGGAAGCCTTCCACCCGCCCTACGAGAAGGGTTCGAAGCTCATCGACCTCCTCCGGACGGTCACGGCACGCAAGGCTCTGGGCCTCGACACCACCCCGCCCGCGTACGACGAGGAGGGTGGCGGCGAGGGCGACGGGGGAGCCGGTGCCGCCCTGGAGGTGTGAGGACCGCCATAGCGGGGAGAAAGTGCCTGCGTAAAGCCCTCACCGGGCCCATGTCATCACATCGAGTGATTCTCTGGCCTTTGCTTGCACGAAAGAACCCAGGGTTGCCAGGCTGTTGCTGTCTGTACAACCTGATGGGAGCGGCCAGTGACATTCGGTGAGCAGCCGGCGTACCTGCGCGTCGCGGGTGATCTCCGCAAGAAGATCGTCGACGGTTCACTTCCCCCGCACACCCGTCTCCCCTCCCAGGCCCGGATCCGCGAGGAGTACGGCGTCTCGGACACCGTCGCCCTGGAGGCGCGCAAGGTGCTGATGGCCGAGGGCCTGGTCGAGGGCCGCTCCGGGTCCGGCACCTACGTCCGGGAGCGCCCCGTCCCGCGCCGCGTAGCCCGCTCCGGCTACCGCCCGGACAGCGGCGCGACCCCCTTCCGTCAGGAGCAGGCGGAGGTCTCCGCGCGCGGCACGTGGGAATCGCGCAGCGAGCAGGCCGAGGCGGGCGGCGCGATCGCCGAGCGCCTCGGCATCAAGCCCGGGGACCGTGTGATGTGCACGAAGTACGTCTTCCGGGACGCCGGCGAGGCGATGATGCTCTCCACCTCGTGGGAGCCGCTCGCCGTCACGGGCCGCACCCCGGTCATGCTCCCGGAGGAGGGCCCGCTCGGCGGCATGGGCGTCGTCGAGCGCATGGCCGCCATCGACGTGATCGTGGACAACGTCACGGAGGAGGTCGGAGCGCGCCCCGGTCTCGCCGAGGAGCTGTGCACGCTGGGCGGTGTCCCCGGCCACGTCGTCCTCGTCGTCCAGCGGACGTACTACGCGTCGGGGCGGCCGGTGGAGACGGCCGACGTGGTGGTGCCGGCGGACCGCTACCGCGTGGCGTACCACCTGCCGGTGAAGTAGCCGCCCAGCCGAGGCCGTTGGGTGTCGCCCGGTGTCGCGCGCGAGTCAGCAGCCGCCAAGTGGCCTGCGGGTCCGCGCGGTTGGAAATTGGCCGTTCTCCGGCGTCGCCCCCGGCCCGTCCTCCCTCCTGCTCGTGTGCTGCTCGTGTGCTGCTCGACGGGCGCCCGGCCGGCGGCCGACGGCGCAGACGGCGGCGTGCGCCCCCCGCGCCGTGGCCGGTTGCGTACCTCTTTGTGAAAACCCGTATTCGCTGCGTGAAGGTTGGGCGTAGGCTCGGGCATATGCGGATTGCGGTTTCCTTACCGAGCGGGGTGCGGAGCAGGCCGGGGACGGCAAGTGGAGGCGCACGATGAACGACGGCACGATCACTCTCCCCTGGCTCGTCATACGGCAGGACGACAACGGCAATCGCTACCGCGTCGGCCGGTACGCGACCCGCGCCGAGGCCCAGAAGATCGCCGACAGCCTGGACGCCCGCGGCCACAGGCAGCTCTACTGGGTCGAGCGCATCGGACCGAACGGCACCAGGTGATGCGCGGGGCGGCCGCCCGGCGCCGCCCCCTCCGCCGGCCCCTGAACCGCGTACCGCTCCCGCAGGCTCCGCCGCCCCGGCGACCCGCACGGCTCCCGTGACTCCGGGAGCCGTGGAGCCCGGGAGCCGCACCGTTCCCCGCAGCTCCGCCGTTCGGCGTCCCGCACCGTTCCCGATGGCTCAGCCGCCCGGGCGCCCCGCACCGCTCCCGTAGGCTCCGGCGCATGACCGAACGGACCGTGGTGGTCGCCGCCGCCCTGCTGAGCGACGGGCGTCTGCTCGCCGCGCGCCGCAGCGCCCCTCCCGAACTGGCCGGCCGCTGGGAACTGCCCGGCGGGAAGGTCGAGCCGGACGAGGCCCCCGAAGCCGCCCTCGTCCGCGAGCTGCGCGAGGAACTCGGCATCGAGGCGGAGCCCGTCGACCGCGTCCCGGGGGAGTGGCCCCTGAAACCGGGATACGTCCTGCGTGTGTGGACCGCGCGCCTGCTCCCCCGCTCGGCCGCGCCACAGCCGCTCCAGGACCACGACGAGCTGCGCTGGCTGACGCCGGACGAGATCGGGGACGTGGACTGGCTCGACCAGGACGTCCCCGCGGTACGGGCCACCCTGCCCCGATGGGCCCCCGGCGCCTGACCGGCCCCGGCATGCGACCGGCCCTCGGCAGCCGGCCGGCCCCCGGTATCCGACCGGCCCGAGGGGCCGGGGCGCACGCCGCCCCCGGGCCCGGCGCCTGCGTACGCCGTTTCGTGCCACAGTGCACCGACAAAGGCGGTAAGGCGGCCCGGATATCGGGTATGTGCCCATTAACCCCACGAAAGCGGACATGGGCGGGCTCTTCTGGCCGGGAAGTGATCGGCGTGCTCCACACCGACGGCGAATGCGCCGAGTGGACCTTTCCCGCGGAGCCGGGCGCCGTACGCAGCGCTCGTGCACTCGTCCGCGGCCAGTTGCGCACCTGGGATCTCGACGCCCTCGGCGACATCACCGCCCTGCTGGTCAGCGAGCTGGTGACCAATTCCCTGCGGCACGCCACCGGCCCCATCGGCGTCCGGCTGCTGCGTCCCGCCGCGCTGCCGGACGCCCTGCTCGTCGAGGTCTCCGACCCACTGCCCGACCTGCCCTGCGAACGGACCGCCCGGCCGGACGACGAGGGCGGCCGGGGCCTGCAGCTCGTCGCCGGCTCCTCGCTCCGCTGGGGCATGCGGCCCGGGGATGCCGGCAAGACCGTCTGGTTCGAGCTGGCGGTCCCCCGATGACGGCGCGCGACAGGCGCGAGGGCGCGCCGCCGGGCGCATGGGGCGCCGGTGCGCGGGCACCCGGCCGGAGCGCGCCGGCCACGGGACGCCGACGCGCGGCGGGATCGACAGGATCCGGCCAGGGGTGCGGCCTGGAGACTTTGGTTCGACTGGGCCTCACCTGGTTAGAAGACTGGAAGTATGAGGCGGCCGGTCCAAAAATCATCGGGACCGTGCTGTGATCGTGAACACCGTGTTGTGCGGGGCCGTAGTGCTGGATACTGCGGGCAGCCGCCCCCGGTGACCGGTGCCGGACGCGGTGAGCTGGAGGGGACGGTTCGCGTGAGCGAGATACCAGCGAAGGCCACGGAGTCCGAGGACCCGTCGGACCGCGCCAGGGCCGACGCCGCGGGCGAGGTGCCGCCCGACGGATCCGGCGGGACCGTGGGCTACGCGGAGGGCGCGGGCGACGCGATGTGGCAGAGCAGTCCGCCCGGCTCGATCTACGACTACATCAAGGTCGCCTCGTTCTCCATCGGCCCCGACGGGCTCGTCGACCAGTGGAGCCTGCGTGCCGAGCACCTCTTCGGGATCTCCGCCGGGCAGGCCGTCGGCATGGATCCCATCGAGGCCTTCGTCGCCTCCGACCAGCGCGCGCGCGGCCACCGCAAGATGGCGGAGATCCTCGACGGCCGCGAGTGGACCGGCGTGGTTCCCTTCCGGCTGCCGGCCCCCGCCGAGGACGGCGGACCCGTGGAAGGCCTCGCGGAGGTCTACGTGATGCCCACCACCACCGAGCACGGCGAGCGGGCCGCCGTCTGCATCGTCGTGGACGTGCGCACCCTGCGCGGCATCGAGACGGACCTCGCCGCCTCGCAGGCGATTTTCGGTCAATCTCCCTTCGGTTTCCTGCTGATCGACAGCGACCTGCGGATCCGCCGGGCCAACGAGCGGTTCGCCTCGGTCTTCGGCGGCGGCGTCGACGACCACCGCGGCCGGACCGTCCACGACTACCTGCCGCGCTCGGAGGCCGAGCGCGTCGCCGCGACGCTGCGGCGCGTCCTGGAGACCGGCAACTCCATCACCGACATGCACGTCACGGGCCAGGTGCCCGACTCCGACGAGCGCCGCCACTGGTCCGTCAACCTCTACCGCGTGCACAGCGGCACCGGCCGCCCCATCGGGATCGCGTGGCTGGGAACCGACATCACCCGCCGCCGGGCCGCCGCCCGCGAGGCCGCCGCGGCCCGCCGCAACCTGGCCCTCCTGAACGAGGCCGGCGCCCGCATAGGGAACTCCCTCGACCTCGAGACCACCGCCCGCGAACTCCTCGACGTCGTCGTCCCAGGCTTCTGCGACCTCGCGACCGTCGACCTCTACCAAGGGCTGCTGGCCGGCGACGAGACCCCGCCCGGCCTCGCCGACGGCAGCGCGGAACTGCGCCGCGTCGCCTTCTCCAGCGCCGTCTCCGACGCACCCTTCGACGGCGGGCCCGCGCCCGTGGCCGTCGGGGCCGTGCACCACTACCCCTTCAACTCGCCCTGCGGGGACGCCCTGCGCACCGCGCGCCCGCAGCACATACCCGCCGACGAGAGCGGTCCCATACAGTCCACGCTCGCCGTGCCGATGGTCGCGCACGACACCGTCGTGGGACTGGCCCAGTTCTCCCGTACGAAGGGCAGCGAGCCGTTCGGCGAACGGGACCGCGCCCTCGCAGTCGAGCTGGCCGCGCGGGCCGCCGTCTGCATCGACAACGCCCGCCTGTACCGGCGTGAGCACGAGCGGGCGTTGATGCTCCAGCGCTCCCTGCTGCCCCCCGGCGACCCAGAGGCCTCCGGCCTGGACATCGCCTGCCGCTATCTCCCGGGCAACGCGGCCACCGAGGTCGGCGGCGACTGGTTCGACGTCATCGAACTCCCCGGCCACCGCACCGCGCTGGTCGTCGGCGACGTGATGGGCCGCGGTCTGCGGGCCGCCGTCGCGATGGGGGAGCTGCGCACCGCCGTACGGACCCTGGCGCTGCTGGACCTCGAACCGGCCGAGGTGCTCTCGGCGCTGGACGAGATCGCCCGCGGGCTCGGCACCCCCGGCGGCGTCCAGCAGGCCACCCGCGCGGCCCGCCAGCCCCGCGACGCCGACCTGTCCGAGGTGTACCTCGCCACCTGCGTGTACGCGGTCTACGACTCCGTCACCCGGCGGTGCACCTTCGCCAACGCGGGCCATCTGCCGCCGGTGCTGGTCGAGCCGGGCGAGACCGCGCTGATGCTCGACGTGCCGCCCGGCATGCCCCTCGGGGTCGGCGGCGAACCCTTCGAGGAGGTCGAGGTCGAGCTGCCGGAGGGCGCTCTGCTCGCGCTCTACACGGACGGACTGGTCGAATCGCGCGACCATCCGCTCGACGAGGGACTCCAGGCATTCGTCGGCGCCCTCACCGACCCGACCGACCCCCTGGAGGACGTCTGCGACCACGTCCTCAGCACCCTCGACACCCATCACGGCGAGGACGACATCGCGCTGCTCATGGCGCGTGTCCAGGGGCTGCCCGCCGACTCCGTCGGCGACTGGACGCTGCCGCGCGAGCCGCGCAGCGTGGGCCGCGCCCGTGAGTACGCGCGCGCCCGGCTCCAGTCCTGGGACCTGGAACCCCTCGTCGACACGGCGGAACTGCTGGTCAGCGAACTGGTGACGAACGCCCTGCGGTACGGCGAGGGCGAGATCCGGCTGCGGCTGCTGCTCGACCGGACGCTGGTGTGCGAGGTCTGGGACGCCGGGCTCGTCCAGCCGCGCAGGCGCCGGGCGCGCGACACCGACGAGGGCGGGCGGGGCCTGCAGCTGGTCGGGCTGCTCTCCGCGGCCTGGGGCTCGCGGCGGACGCCCCGCGGCAAGACGGTCTGGTTCGAACTCCCGCTCCCCGACGGGGAGACCAGTCTCGCGGACCCGGCCGAGGCCCTGCTCAGCCTGTTCTGACCCGCACCGGCCCTCACTCCGGCGGACCCGGCGGTTCGCCCCGTGCGGGTGAGCCGGGTGTGTCGTCTCCGCGGGGCCGGGGGGCACCGCCGGGCGTCGTACGGGTACGGGCGCGCCGGGTGCGCCGCAGGAACCCGTACGCGGCCAGCGCCCCCGCGACGGTCACCGTGGCGAGGGGCAGCACCAGGTCGGCGGCGGATGTCTCGTTCTCGTCGGCGGGGTCCGCGTCTTCATGGCCGGGGGACGACGGCCGTGCGAGAGGTACGGCGGTGACATCCGGCCGCTCGGCCGCACCGGCCGCCGCCGCGACCGACGGGAGCAGCCAGCCCGCCGTCATCAGCCCCCCGGCGAGGGCGTACGCCGCCCGTGCCCGGCTGCGGCTGAGAAGTGACGTCACCTTTGGGAGCGTATGGCCCCCTGCGCGTCGACGCGAGCGGTCCGCCGCCGGGGTGCGGCGCCTAAGGTACGGGGGGTTCGGGGGAGCAGCGGAGGGGCGTGGGGGATGCACACGGGGCGGGGCACATCGGATCCGCGGAACGCGGCGAACGGGAGCGACGACGAAGCCGGGAGACAGCCCCGCCCGGTCCGTCCCGGGAACCCGGGCGAGGACGGAGCAGGGTCACCGTCCGACGCCGAAGCCACCGGCGCCGAGGGGGACAAGGGGGACGAGGGGCCGCCCGCAGTCCCCGGTGAGGACCGGGCACGTCCGTCCGCCGGCGCCGGGTGGCGGCGGCGGGTGCTGGACCTGTGGCGGCGGCCGTCGCTGAGGTGGCCCAGACGCGTCGCGCTCACCCTCGTGATCGTCCTGCTGCTCCCCGTGTCGGCGGCCGGCATCGCCCTGCGGGTCAACTACGCGGGAGACCCGGCCCCCGGCACCCGGACCCGCGACCGGGACGCCCTCTGGCTGGGGCACGCCTGGGTCGACGGGCGGAAACGGGACGCGGACGTCGAGGACCTGGCCCGGCGGCTGCGAAGGACCGGGATCCGGGACCTGTACGTGCACGCGGGACCACTGGAGCACGACGGGACGCTGCCCCGGTCGGCCTACCCGGGGGCCCGTTGGCTGATCACGGCCGTGCACCGCGAACTGCCCGGCGTCCGTGTCCAGGCCTGGCTCGGCGACGCGCTCGCGAGTGAGGGGCCGCACGGGATGCGGCTGGAGCGGGAGGCGACCCGGGCCGCGGTCGTCCGCTCCACCCGGCAGGTCCTCGCGGCCGGTTTCGAGGGCGCCCACTTCGATCTGGAACCCCTGCACTCGGGCGACCGGAACTACCTCTCCCTGCTCGACGGCCTGCGCCGGGTCACCCGCGCCGAGGGCGTGCCGCTGTCCGTCGCCGCCCACCAGATCGACCCGCTGCCGGCGGCCAACTCCGTCCGGGGCGCCCTGACGGGACACCCCAAGTGGTGGTCGCAGGCGTACTTCGGGCAGGTCGCCCGCCGGGTCGACCAGATCGCCGTCATGACGTACGACACCGCGCTGCCGCTGGAGAGCCTGTTCGGCGGCCACGTCGCCCAGCAGACCTCCCTCGCCCTCGAAGTCACGCCCGAGTCGACGGACCTGCTGATGGGGCTGCCCTTCTTCCACGAGGACGACATGAGCCACCACGAGTCCGCCGAGACGGTCGCCGCAGCGGTCCGCGGCACCCGCCTCGGCCTCTCCCGCACGGACCGCACCCGCACCCGCTTCGGCGTGGCCCTGTACGTCGACTTCGCGGCCCACGAGGAGGACTGGACGGCTTACCTGGAGGGCTGGGCCGGGTGACCGCGGGGGCCGCCTGCCCGCTCAGGACCGCCGCCTCCTGATCCTGGAGCCCAGCCACACCAGGGGGTCGTACTTGCGGTCCACCGCTCGTTCCTTCAGGGGGATCAGGGCGTTGTCCGTGATCTTGATGTTCTCGGGGCAGACCTCGGTGCAGCACTTGGTGATGTTGCAGTAGCCGAGGCCGTGGTCCTCCTGGGCGGAGCGTTTGCGGTCCAGGCCGCTGTCGGCGGCGGCGTCCAGGGGGTGCATGTCCAGTTCGGCGACGCGCATCAGGAAGCGCGGGCCCGCGAACGCCGGTTTGTTCTCCTCGTGGTCGCGCACCACATGGCAGGTGTCCTGGCACAGGAAGCACTCGATGCACTTGCGGAACTCCTGCGAGCGGTCCACGTCCTGCTGCTGCATCCGGTACTCACCGGGTCCCAGACCGGCGGGAGGCACGAAGGCGGGGACCTCGCGCGCCTTCGTGTAGTTGAAGCCGACGTCCGTCACCAGGTCGCGGACGACCGGGAACGCGCGCAGGGGCGTGACGGTGATCGTCTCCTCCCGGGTGAACACGGACATCCGGGTCATGCACATCAGCCGCGGCCGCCCGTTGATCTCCGCGGAGCACGAACCGCACTTGCCCGCCTTGCAGTTCCAGCGCACGGCCAGATCGGGAGCCTGCGTCGCCTGAAGACGGTGGACGATGTCGAGGACGACCTCCCCGTCGTTCACCTCGACCGTGAAGTCCTCCAGGTCACCGCCCCCGACGTCGCCGCGCCACACCTTGAAGCGGGCCTCATAGCTGCTCACTCGTACAGCTCCTCTTCGGCGAGGTACTTGACCAGCTCCTCCTTCTCGAAGAGGGCGAGCAGGTCGGGGCGGATGCGTTCGGTGGTCGTCCGGACGAGGTCGATCTGACCGCGCACCGGATCCGTGGCGGCCAACCCGCCTGTACGGTCGGTCAGTTGGCACAGCAGGTTGACTCGGCGCCAGGCGCGGTCCATCGCCGGGTGGTCCTCACGGGTGTGGCCGCCGCGCGACTCCGTCCGCTCCAGCGCGGCCCGGGCCACGCACTCGCTGACGAGGAGCATGTTGCGCAGGTCGAGGGCGAGGTGCCAGCCCGGGTTGAACTGGCGGTGGCCCTCCACCCCGGCCCGCCGGGCCCGTACCCGCAGGTCGGCGAGCTTCTCCAGCGCCGTCTCCATCTCCGCCTCGCGGCGGATGATGCCGACGAGGTCGTTCATCGTCTGCTGGAGTTCCTGGTGGAGGGTGTACGGGTTCTCCGGCGGGCGCCCGTTCTCCCGGCCCGGCTCGGGACCCTCCGCGGAGAAGGGCCGCAGGGCCTCGGCGGCCGCAGCGTCGACCTGGACGTCCTCCACGCCGGGGCGCTCCCCGGCGAGGCCGGCGGCGTACTCGGCGGCGTGCAGGCCCGCGCGGCGCCCGAACACCAGCAGGTCGGAAAGGGAGTTGCCGCCCAGCCGGTTGGACCCGTGCATACCGCCGGCGACCTCGCCAGCCGCGTACAGCCCCGGCACTCCGCGCGCCGCCGCCGTGTCCGACTCCACGGCGATGCCGCCCATCACGTAGTGGCAGGTCGGGCCGACCTCCATCGCCTCGGCGGTGATGTCGACGTCGGCCAGCTCCTTGAACTGGTGGTACATGGACGGCAACCGGCGCCGGATGACCTCGGCGGGCATCCGGGTGGACACGTCCAGGAAGACTCCGCCGTGCGGGGAGCCGCGGCCCGCCTTGACCTCGGCGTTGATGGCCCGCGCGACCTCGTCGCGCGGCAGCAGCTCGGGGGGCCGCCGGTTGTGGTCCGGGTCCTCGTACCAGCGGTCGCCCTCCTCCTCCGACTGGGCGTACTTCTCCCTGAAGACGTCGGGGATGTAGTCGAACATGAAGCGTTTCCCGTCGGAGTTGCGCAGCACGCCGCCGTCCCCGCGCACGGACTCCGTCACGAGGATGCCCTTCACCGACGGCGGCCAGACCATGCCCGTCGGGTGGAACTGCACGAACTCCATGTTCAGCAGGGGCGCCCCGGCGAGAAGCGCGAGCGCGTGGCCGTCGCCGGTGTACTCCCACGAGTTCGACGTCACCTTGAAGGACTTGCCGATGCCGCCGGTCGCGATGACCACGGACGGCGCCTGGAGGACGAAGAAGCGGCCCGTCTCCCGCTCGTAGCAGAACGCGCCGGAGACCCTCCGCCGGCCTCCGGCCGGGTGGACCCCCATCTCGCTCCGCTCGCCGTCCATCAGGATCCGGGTGACCGTGCACTCCTGGTAGACCTTCAGGCGCGACTCGTAGTCGCCCGTCTCCCGGTAGTCCTCCTGCTGGAGGGACACGACCTTCTGCTGGAGGGTGCGGATCAGTTCGAGGCCGGTCCGGTCGCCGACGTGCGCGAGCCGTGGATACTCGTGCCCGCCGAAGTTGCGCTGCGAGATCCGCCCGTCGCCCGTGCGGTCGAAGAGGGCGCCCCAGGTCTCCAGCTCCCAGACCCGCTCGGGCGCCTCCTGGGCGTGCAGCTCGGCCATCCGCCACTGGTTGAGGAACTTGCCGCCGCGCATCGTGTCGCGGAAGTGGACCTGCCAGTTGTCGCCGGAGTTCACGTTGCCCATGGCGGCCGCGATGCCGCCCTCGGCCATCACCGTGTGCGCCTTGCCGAACAGCGACTTGCAGATCACGGCCGTACGCGCGCCGCGCTCACGGGCCTCGACGGCGGCCCGGAGCCCGGCGCCGCCGGCACCGATCACCACGACGTCCCACTCCTGCCGCTCCACTGCGGACATCAGAAAAACCTCGGATCGTCGAAGGCGCCGGACGCGACCAGGTACACGTAGAAGTCGGCGAGCGCCACGCTCACCAACGAGGCCCAGGCGAGCGCCATGTGACGGGCGTTCAGCCTGCCGACCCACTGCCACATCCGGTAGCGCACGGGATGCCGGGAGAAGTGCTTGAGCTTGCCGCCGACGATGTGCCGGCACGAGTGGCACGAGAGCGTGTACGCCCAGATCAGCACGATGTTGACCAGGAAGACCAGGCTGCCGAGACCCATGTGGCCCCACGCGTAGTGCTCGTCGCGGAACGCGAGCACGGTGTCGTACGTGAGGATCCCGGCGACGCCGATCGCGGCGTAGAAGAAGTACCGGTGGATGTTCTGCAGGACCAGCGGGAAGCGGGTCTCACCGGTGTACTTCTTGTGCGGCTCGGCGACCGCGCAGGCCGGCGGGCTCGCCCAGAAGCCGCGGTAGTAGGCCTTGCGGTAGTAGTAGCAGGTCAGCCGGAAGCCGAGCGGGAAGATCAGGATGATGATCGCCGGCGAGAGGGCCCACCAGCTGCCGAAGAGGTCCGCGTTGGGCCCGGAGCGCATGGGCGCGCACCGCTCGGCCAGGCAGGGCGAGTAGAACGGCGAGACGTACGGGGCGGAGTAGTAGTCGGTGTCCGCGAAGGCCCGCCAGGTCGAGTAGACGACGAAGGCGAGCAGCCCGGCCGCGGTGCCGGCGGGCGCCAGCCACCAGCGGTCGGTCCGCAGATGCGGGGCGGCGATCGCGGCACGCGTACGGGTCCGCACGCCGCCGCCGTCCTGATGGGGTTCCGTACCAGTGGTCAACTGTCGCTCCGGTCGGTGGTCAGGGGGCGTGCCGGTCGCGGGCGCCGAGTCCCTCGTCGTCCGAGTCGGTCCACAGGGAGCTGTCGTACGGGGTGTCGGGGATCGACAGCAGGTCGGTCCGCCCGGGTGCGGTCAGCGCCGGGGCGGCCTCGCGCAGCAGGGCGAAGCTCTCGCGCAGGTGGTCGGCGTCGGTGCGCACACGGCGCATCTCCAGACCCGCGCCCATCCGCTGTTCCAGTCGCCCCACGCACCTGGAGAGGTCGTCGAGGCAGCGCTGAACGGACGTCAAATCGTCGTGCACGGACATGACTTGCCCTCACTTCCACGGGCCTCGGGCCCCAGGCGGCAACGTTCATGCGCCTGCGAGTGTCGCGCGTCACACGAGCCCCTGTGAAGAGATCTGCACGGATTCCCGGCTCGCGGCCCGCGAGCGCGCTCCGTGCGCGCCTGGGTGCGCCGTGGCCCTGAGAGCCTCGCGGCGCGCCCCCCGTGAGCCTCGTCCCGCGCTTCAAGAGCCCCGCCCGTACCCCGGGAGCCCCGCCCGCGCCCCGGGGTTCCGCCTCGTGGCCCTGGGCATTGCGCCGCACGGGTGGGCTTCGCGCCCGCCCCCGCCGTGTCGTCGCCCCGGGGCGTCCGGGCTCCCCTTCAGTGGGCCGCATAGATCTGATCAGCTCCATATACCGCCAAACGTGATCAGAATCCGCACTGTCCTCCTGGCGGAGCGGCAGCGCCACCAGACCCGGAGGTTGCAGTGGTGTCCCACGACGGCATCGGACTGCGCGCGGTCATGCGCTCGGTCGCGTTTCTCACCGCGGGCGCACTCGCGGTGCCCGCCCTCGCCGCGTGCAGCGCGGAGGACCAGGCGGGCAAACCCGTCGCCGGGCAGGACATCGCGCCCGCGTCCCGTGACCAGGTCGCCGACGGCGGCACCCTGCGCTGGGCGGTGGACGCCGTACCCGAGACGCTGAACACCTTCCAGGCGGACGCCGACGCGGCGACCTCACGGATCGCGGGCGCCGTCCTGCCCGCCATGTACCGGACCGACGCCATGGGCCGCCCCGTGCGCAACGGCGACTTCCTGGAGTCGGCCAGGGTCGTCGACCGCGAGCCCAAGCAGGTCGTCCTCTACAAGCTCAACCAGCAGGCGGTCTGGAGCGACGGCCGCGAGATCGGGGCCGCCGACTTCACCGCCCAGTGGCGGGCGCTGTCCGGCAAGGACACCGCGTACTGGACGGCCCGCAACGCCGGCTACGACCGCATCGAGAAGATCGAGCGCGGCGCCAGCAACCTCGAGGTCCGGGTCACTTTCAGCCGCCCCTACGCGGACTGGAAGTCGCTGTTCTCGCCGCTGTACCCCAAGGAGGTCATGGGGACCCCCGACAGCTTCAACGACGGCGCCCGCCGCAGGCTGAAGGTGACCGCGGGCCCCTTCGCACTGAAGAAGATCGACCGCCAGGACGGCGACATCACCCTC
The DNA here is from genome assembly GCF_056387915.1 of Streptomyces sp. GLSS-08. Classification (NCBI taxonomy): domain Bacteria; kingdom Bacillati; phylum Actinomycetota; class Actinomycetes; order Kitasatosporales; family Streptomycetaceae; genus Streptomyces; species Streptomyces sp. GLSS-08. The sequence continues at coordinate 233,632 of NZ_JBWJAQ010000007.1, read as the reverse complement.
ACCCGCAACCCGCGCTGGTGGGGCAGTCCCGCCAAGCTCTCCGAGCTGGTGCTGCGAGCCGTGCCGCGCGCCCAGCGGGCCGCCGCCCTCGACGCCGACAAGGTCGACCTGGCCGAGATCGACCCGGAGGAGGCCCGGCGGATCACCCGCGCCGCCACCAAGGGCAGCACTCCGCACCAGGGACCCGGCGCCGCGGCCGGCACCGCCGGGGCGCTGCGCTCCTGGGCCGTCGCCAACGGTTCGGACGAGAAGGCCGCGGACACGGAGATCCGCGCCCGCAAGAAGCAGCGCAAGGCACTCGCGAAGTACGCGGACCGGCAGTCGGTCCTGCGGGGCTTCGAGGTCCGCAAGTCGCTCGAACCCTCGTTCACCCAGCTCGCTCTGAACGGCGCCGAGGGCCCCCTCGCCGACGAGCGCGTCCGGCGCGCCGTCGCCCGCGCCATCGACCGCGAGGAGTTGGCCCGGATCGTCCTCAAGCCGCTCGGCCTGCCCGCCGTCCCCGTGGGGAGCCATCTCGCGCTGTCCGGCCAGCTCGCGTACGCCGACAACAGCGGCACCCTCGGCGGTCAGGACACCGCCGAGGCCCAGGCGCTGCTCGCCGACGCCGGCTGGGTGCCCGGCGGGCCCGTCAAGGAGCAGAAGAAGCCCGACAAGGCGGCCGGGTCCAAGGGGAGGAAGCCGGACGCCGAGTCCGGTACCGGCGACGACGGGACGTACATCGTCGGTGAGGACGACAAGCCTGCGGGCAGGGTCTCCGAGGGCGAGCGGGAGCAGAGGGCCGGCCGGGAGCAGAAGAAGGACTCCGAGGACCACGCGCGAAAGCACGGCAAGGACGGGCGGCGGACCGCGGACGACCAGGCCGCCAGGCCCCTGGACGGCCGGCGGTACGTGCGCGAGCACGGCAGGCAGGGCGGCGCTCCCGGGGCGTACGCGCCCAAGGGCACGGCCGCGCCGGCCGGCGCCGCGGCCGGCGCGCTGGCCAAGGACGGCAAGCCGCTGACCCTGCGGTTCGTGCTGCCCTCGGGGCCCGGCTCGGAGTCGCTGCGCGCGGTCGGTGCGCGGATCGCGAGGATGCTGGACCGGGTGGGGATCCGCACGGAGATCTCGAAGGTCTCGGACGGCAGCTACTTCAAGGACCACATCGCGTCCGGCCAGTACGACCTGGCGCTGTACTCGTGGCCCGCCTCGGCGTTCCCGGCCACCGACGCCCGGCCCATCTACGCCAAGCCGGTCCCGGCCGCCGACGGCTCACTGAACGTCGAGCAGAACTACACCCGCGTCGGCACCGACCAGGTCGACCAGCTGTTCGACCAGGCCATCGCCGAGCTGGACGAGGGTGAGTCGCGGGACCTGGTGCGCAAGGCGGACTCCCGCATCTGGGCCGCCGCAGGATCGATTCCTCTCTATCAGCGCCCCCAGCTCACGGCCGCACGCCCGAACCTGGCCAACGCCGGGGCCTTCGGATTCCAGACCCCGCTCTACGAGGACATGGGCTTCCTGAAGAAGGGCGCGAAGCCCGCCCCGGGCCCGTCGAAGAGCTGACTCGGGGCGGCCGCGACCGCCCCGCCGGCCCGGCCCGCGTGGCCCTGCGGAGGCTGCCTCCGTCAGGGCCACGTACCATGGGGTAAGGCCGTGGCGTGTACAGCCCGGCAGGCCCCGCGCAGCGGAGGCCGTCCACTCACCCCGGGAGAAGCGCCTCAATATGGCTGTGACTGCAACGCGTCACGACATCCGCAACGTCGCCATCGTCGCCCACGTCGACCACGGCAAGACCACCCTGGTCGACGCCATGCTCAAGCAGGCCGGTGCCTTCGCCGCGCACGCCGCCGAGTCGCTCGACGACCGCATGATGGACTCGAACGACCTGGAGCGTGAGAAGGGCATCACGATCCTGGCCAAGAACACGGCGGTCAAGTACCACCCGAAGGATGGCGGCGACGTCATCACCATCAACATCATCGACACCCCCGGCCACGCCGACTTCGGCGGCGAGGTCGAGCGCGGTCTGTCGATGGTCGACGCGGTCGTGCTGCTGGTCGACGCCTCCGAGGGCCCGCTGCCGCAGACGCGCTTCGTGCTCCGCAAGGCCCTGCAGGCACGGATGCCCGTCATCCTCTGCATCAACAAGACGGACCGCCCCGACTCCCGGATCGACGAGGTCGTCAACGAGACGTACGACCTGTTCCTGGACCTGGACGCGGACGAGGAGCAGATCGAGTTCCCGATCGTCTACGCCTGCGCGCGTGACGGCGTGGCCTCGCTGACCAAGCCGGAGGACGGCACCGTCCCGGCGGACAGCGACAGCCTGGAGCCCTTCTTCTCCACGATCCTCTCGCACGTCCCGGCCCCCCAGTACGACGAGGCGGCCCCCCTCCAGGCGCACGTCACGAACCTGGACGCCGACAACTTCCTCGGCCGTATCGCGCTGCTCCGCGTCGAGCAGGGTGAGCTGCGCAAGGGCCAGACCGTCACGTGGATCAAGCGCGACGGCACGATGTCCAATGTGCGCATCACCGAGCTGCTGATGACCGAGGCGCTCACCCGCAAGCCCGCGGAGAAGGCCGGCCCCGGTGACATCTGCGCCGTCGCCGGTATCCCGGACATCATGATCGGCGAGACCCTCGCCGACCCCGAGAACCCGGTCGCGCTGCCGCTCATCACGGTCGACGAGCCGGCGATCTCGATGACCATCGGTACCAACACCTCGCCGCTGGTCGGCCGGGGCGCCACGGGCAAGGGCGCGGACAACAAGGCCGCGGTCAAGGACCGCAAGGTCACCGCCCGCCAGGTCAAGGACCGGCTGGACCGCGAGCTGATCGGTAACGTGTCGCTGCGCGTGCTCGACACCGAGCGCCCCGACGCCTGGGAGGTGCAGGGCCGCGGTGAGCTGGCGCTGGCCATCCTGGTCGAGCAGATGCGCCGGGAGGGCTTCGAGCTGACGATCGGCAAGCCGCAGGTGGTCACCCAGGTGATCGACGGCAAGGTCCACGAGCCCGTCGAGCGCATGACGATCGACGTCCCCGAGGAGCACATGGGCGCGGTCACGCAGCTCATGGGCGTCCGCAAGGGCCGGATGGACAACATGTCCAACCACGGCTCCGGCTGGGTCCGCCTGGAGTTCGTCGTCCCCTCCCGCGGTCTCATCGGCTTCCGTACGGAGTTCCTCACGGGCACGCGCGGCACCGGCATCGCGCACTCGATCCACGAGGGCCACGAGCCGTGGTTCGGCACGCTGACGACCCGTAACAACGGTTCGCTGGTCGCCGACCGCTCCGGCGCCGTCACCGCGTTCGCGATGACGAACCTCCAGGAGCGCGGTGTGCTCTTCGTGGAGCCCGGCACCGAGGTGTACGAGGGCATGATCGTCGGTGAGAACTCGCGCGCCGACGACATGGACGTGAACATCACCAAGGAGAAGAAGCTCACCAACATGCGCTCGGCCGCCGCCGACTCCTTCGAGGCGATCGTGCCGCCGCGCAAGCTCTCCCTGGAGCAGTCGCTGGAGTTCTGCCGCGACGACGAGTGCGTCGAGGTGACCCCGGAGGCCGTACGCATCCGCAAGGTGAGGCTGGACGCCCGCGAGCGCGCGCGCTCCGCGAGCCGCGCCAAGCACAGCTGAACCACGCGCTGAACCGACGTCGGGCACCCCGCTCCAGCGGGGTGCCCGACGTCGTTGCGGGGGGATGCCGCGCGTACCGCCCGGCGGGCGCACCGGCGGCACGGGCGCCGACGCCGGGAGACCAGCCGGCGCTGAGGGGACGTAGGTGTGAGGCGCCCGCAACGCGCGGCAGCAAGGAATCCGCAGGCGGTGAGGGATAGGGAAAACCCTTCATTGTGGCGGCGGGGCCCCTCCGGGCGACCGATGCGCACTACCCTGCAGACCACATGCATTCCGTCCGGACGGCGTGCGCCCCACCAGGCGCTGCCCGCTCTCCCGGACGTGATCGCCCGTCACACAACGGCCCTGCCTCACAGGCGAGTTGGCCGGGTGATGAGGGGTGGTCGGCACCGCGAATCCCCGGTGCGCGGGCACGCCGAAGGCGCCCCAGCATGGCGACCACGTTAGTCGCAACAGGTTTTTCGAGCCCATCCGTCCGCAATACGGACACCTGTCACCGATAGATGTGTAACAAGTCCGTTTCGCAGGGATCTTTCAGCAAACCCTTTGTCCGGATTTTGGAAGAAGTGGGCGACAGGTGTGATCGAACCGAGACCTTGTGAGTGTGGTCGGCTCCTGGCCCATGGCAGATAGTTAGGCGCGTAGAGCTCGGTCAACGGGTCACGCGCTGCAGCCGGCGCCGACTCACGAGCGCGGGGGAGCACGAACACTATTTCCGGCCGACATGTCGGTGGTGTGACCAGTGCTCCCTTTTGCGGTGAACCAATGGACTCATGAGGAGGAACCCATGCGCGGTGCCAAGAGCGCCAAGTGGGTCGCGATAGCCGCGGTTGTGGCGCTGGGCGCGACCGCCTGTGGTGGTAGCGATGGTGACAGCGGCAAGGACAACAAGGCCGCCGTCAACCCGAACGGCAAGTTCTCGGTCGAGGTGGGCGAGCCGCAGAACCCGCTGCAGCCGGCGAACACCATGGAGTCCAACGGCAGCATTGTCATCAATGCCCTGTTCTCTCAGCTCGTCGACTACGACGACAAGGGCAACATCGTCATGGTGAACGCCGAGTCGGTGGACACCAAGGACAACAAGACCTACACGGTCAAGCTCAAGGCGGGCTGGAAGTTCCACGACGGCACCCCGGTGACCGCGGACTCCTACGTCAAGTCGTGGAACTGGTCTGCGAACATCAAGAACAAGCAGACCAACAGCTTCTGGTTCTCCGACATCGAGGGCTACGACGACGTCGCCCCGGCCAAGGGTTCCCCGAAGGCCGACAGCTTGTCCGGTCTGAAGGTCGTCGACGACAACACCTTCACCATCACGCTGTCGAAGCCGATCCCGTACTACGTGTACAAGCTCGGCTACGAGACCTTCTCGCCGCTCCCGGACTCCTTCTTCAAGGACCCGAAGGCCGCGGGCGAGAAGCCGGTCGGCAACGGGCCGTACAAGTTCGTGAGCTGGCAGCACAAGAAGAAGATCGAGGTCGCCAAGTTCGCGGACTACCAGGGTCCCGACAAGGCCAAGAACGGCGGTGTGGTCTTCAAGAACTACACCAACCTCGAGACGGCCTACGAGGACCTGAAGTCCGGCAACGTCGACGTCCTGCGTCAGATCGCGCCCAAGGACCTGCCCGTCTACAAGACGGACCTCGGCGACCGTGCCGTGGACAAGGCCTACTCCGCGATCCAGACCATCGCCCCGGCCTTCTACACCAAGCAGTGGAAGGACATCGACCCCAAGGTCCTGCAGGGCCTGTCGATGGCGATCGACCGCGACACCATCACGAAGACGGTGCTCCAGGGCACCCGTGAGCCCGCCACCGGCTGGGTCGCCAAGGGTGTCCTCGGCTTCGAGCCGAACGCCGGCGGCGACGTCTTCAAGTTCGACCCGGCGAAGGCCAAGTCCCTCATCAAGGAGGGCGGTGGCGTTCCCGGCAACAAGATCTCCATCCAGTACAACGCGGACGGCGGTCACAAGGAGTGGGTGGAGGCGGTCTGCAACTCCATCACCAAGTCCACGGGCGTCAAGTGCACGGGCGACTCCAAGGCCGACTTCCAGGCCGACCTCAACGCCCGTGACGGCAAAGAGGTCAAGTCCATGTACCGCAGTGGCTGGGTGCTGGACTTCCCGATGAACGCCAACTTCATCCGGGACCTCTTCGGCACCAAGTCGGACGGCAACCAGAGCGGCTTCTCCAACAAGAAGATCGACGCCGCGATCGAGGCCGCCGACAGCGCCTCCTCGCTGGACGAGTCGGAGAAGAAGTACCAGGAGCTCGAGAAGCAGCTCCCCGAGTACATGCCGAGCATTCCGCTCTGGTACTACAAGGTCAACGCGGGCTACTCGGACAAGGTCACCGGCGTCGAGTACGCCCAGGACGGCGACCCGATCCTGACCGGCGTTCAGGTCAAGAAGTAACCGCAATCAGCCCGCGATCCGGGTACGGCGCCGCCTCGTGCGCCGTACCCGGCGTGCGGCAGCGGCTGGGGGGCCCTTTCCATGCGCATCGGTCATCGGTGCGTAAGGAAAGGGCCCGTCGGCTGCCGCTGCAACCGACATGGAGGAACCATGGGGCGCTACGTCGCGCGACGACTGCTCCAGATGATCCCGGTGTTCATCGGGACAACCCTGTTGATCTTTCTCATGGTCTACGCCCTGCCCGGCGACCCCGTGCGCGGGCTTTTCGGGGACAAGGGCGGAAGCCCCCAGGTGATCGCCGCCCTGAGACATGAGTACGGCCTGGACCAGCCGATCCTGGTGCAGTACTACCACTACATGAAGGACATGATCCTGCACGCCGACTTCGGCACGCAGATCGCCAGTGGCCGTCCGGTCACGGACGTCCTCGGTGAGGCCTTCCCGGTGACGCTCCGGCTGGCCTCCCTGGCCTTCCTGATCGAGGTCGTCGTGGGCATCGCCCTCGGTGTCATGGCGGGCATGCGCGCCGGCCGGCTCACCGACAACCTGGCCCTGCTGGTCTCGCTGCTGCTGATCTCGGTCCCGGTCTTCGTTCTCGGCTTCATCCTGAAGGTCGTCTTCGCGTTCAACCTCGGATGGCTGCCGCCGAACGTCAACGACGACACGAACTACAATGAGTTGCTGATGCCGGCCATCGTGCTGGCCGCTGCCTCGCTGGCCTACGTGACCCGCCTGACCCGGACCTCGGTCGCCGAGAACATGCGCGCCGACTACATCCGCACCGCGATCGCCAAGGGCCTTCCCAAGCGCCGCGTCGTGGGCGTGCACCTCATGCGCAACTCGCTGATCCCCGTGGTCACCTACCTGGGCACCGACATCGGAGCGCTGATGGGCGGCGCGGTCGTCACCGAGGGCCTGTTCAACATTCACGGCGTGGGCGGCACGATCTACGAGTCGATCGTGCGCCGCGAGGGCACGACCCTCGTCGGCCTCGTGACGATCCTCGTCCTCGTGTACCTCCTCGCCAACCTGCTCGTCGACCTGCTCTATGCGGTCCTTGACCCGAGGATTCGCTATGCCTGACGTGACCAAGACCGACGTCAAGACCGGCGCGATCGACCCCGTGGGCGGCACGCCCTCGATGACGCCGCACGCGCCCGAGGCCAAGCCGGAGAAGACCCGAAGCCTCTGGGGCGACGCCTGGGCCGACCTGCGGCGCAGCTGGATCTTCGTCATCTCCAGCGTGCTGATCCTGATCCTGCTGCTGATCACCTTCTTCCCGGGGTGGTTCACCAGCGAGGACCCGATCCTCGGCGACCTGGCCAAGAACTACCTGCAGAAGCCGAAGCTGAGCGACGTCGGCTCGGCGGACTGGCTCGGCTACGACCAGCAGGGCCGCAGCGTCTATGCCCGCGTCATCTACGGCGCCCGGGCCTCCATCGCCGTCGGCTTCGGCACCACCGTCGTGGTCACCCTCCTCGGCGGTCTGGTCGGCATGATCTCCGGCTACTTCGGCGGCATCGTCGACTCCCTCCTGTCCCGGCTGACGGACGTCTTCTTCGGCATTCCGTTCCTGCTCGGCACGATGGTCATCCTGAACTCCTTCACGGAGCGCACGACCTGGGTCGTCATCGGCGCCCTGGGCTTCTTCGGCTGGACGCAGGTCGCCCGCGTGATGCGCGGCGCGGTCATCACCACCAAGCAGGCCGACTACGTGCAGGCGGCCAAGGCACTCGGCGCGAGCACCCCGCGGATCATGTTCCGGCACATCCTGCCCAACACCCTCGCTCCGGTGATCGTCGTCGCCACCATCTCGCTCGGCATCTACATCTCCGCCGAGGCCACGCTGTCCTTCCTGGGCCTCGGCCTGGACGGCGTCTCATGGGGCAACGACATCTCCGGCGGCGGCAACCAGATCCGTGTGGCCCAGTGGATCATGCTCTACCCGTCGATCATGCTCAGCATCACGGTGCTGGCATTCATCATGCTCGGTGAGGCCGTACGCAACGCCCTCGACCCGAAGATGCGTTGAGGGAGGCGTTCGTGACCATCATCGAAGAAGCAGCCGTGCCCTCGCAGCGCGGTGCCGGCGACGGCCCGCTGCTCGAAGTGCGGGACCTGCACGTCGAGTTCCACACCCGTGAGGGCGTGGTCAAGGCCGTCAACGGCGTCAACTACAGCGTGAGCGCGGGCGAGACCCTCGCCGTGCTCGGCGAGTCGGGCTCCGGCAAGTCGGTGACCGCCCAGGCCATCATGGGCATCCTCGACATGCCGCCGGCGACGATCCCGCAGGGCGAGATCCTCTTCCGCGGCCAGGACATGCTCAAGATGTCCGGCGAGGAGCGCCGCCGGATCCGCGGCCAGAAGATCGCGATGATCTTCCAGGACGCGCTCAGCTCGCTCAACCCCGTGCTCAGCGTGGGATACCAGCTCGGCGAGATGTTCCGCGTCCACCAGGGCCTGTCCAAGAAGGACGCCAGGGCCAAGGCGATCGAGCTGATGGACCGGGTGAAGATCCCGGCCGCCGCGGCGCGGGTGAACGACTACCCGCACCAGTTCTCCGGCGGTATGCGCCAGCGCATCATGATCGCCATGGCGCTGGCCCTGGAGCCGGACCTGATCATCGCCGACGAGCCCACCACGGCTCTCGACGTGACGGTCCAGGCCCAGGTCATGGACCTGCTCGCGGAGCTGCAGCGCGAGTACAACATGGGTCTGATCCTGATCACCCACGACCTCGGCGTGGTCGCCGACGTCGCGGACAAGATCGCCGTGATGTACGCGGGCCGGATCGTCGAGCGCGCCCCGGTGCACGAGCTGTACAAGCGGCCCGCGCACCCCTACACACGGGGTCTGCTGGACTCGATCCCGCGCCTGGACCAGAAGGGCCAGGAGCTGTACGCGATCAAGGGTCTGCCGCCCAACCTGCTGCGCATCCCGACCGGTTGCGCCTTCAACCCGCGCTGCCCCAAGGCGCAGGACATCTGCCGCACGGACGAGCCGGCCCTGTTCCCGGTCACCGAGCGGGACGGCGGCGAACTGCCCGGCCGGGCCTCCGCGTGCCACTTCTGGAAGGAGACGATCCATGGCTGAGCTCAGCAAGAACGACGAGCCGCAGGACGCCACGCCGAACGTCTCCGACGTCGAGGTCGTGGACGCCCACTCCGAGACGGAGGCGGTCGCCGCCATCGAGGCACCCGTCGAGCGGGGCGAGCCGATTCTCCAGGTGCGCAACCTGGTGAAGCACTTCCCGCTCACCCAGGGCATCCTCTTCAAGAAGCAGATCGGCGCGGTCAAGGCCGTCGACGGCATCTCCTTCGACCTGTACCAGGGCGAGACCCTGGGCATCGTGGGCGAGTCCGGCTGCGGCAAGTCCACCGTGGCGAAGCTGCTGATGAACCTGGAGCGGGCCACCGCGGGCGAGATCTTCTACAAGGGCCAGGACATCACCAAGCTGTCCGGGCGTGCCCTGAAGGCCGTGCGCCGCAACATCCAGATGGTCTTCCAGGACCCGTACACCTCGCTCAACCCCCGGATGACGGTGGGCGACATCATCGGGGAGCCCTTCGACATCCACCCCGAGGTGGCACCGAAGGGCGACCGCCGCAAGCGGGTGCAGGACCTGCTGGACGTGGTCGGTCTCAACCCCGAGTACATCAACCGCTATCCGCACCAGTTCTCCGGCGGCCAGCGCCAGCGCATCGGCATCGCCCGCGGCCTCGCGCTCAACCCCGAGATCATCATCTGCGACGAGCCGGTGTCGGCGCTGGACGTGTCGGTGCAGGCCCAGGTCATCAACCTGATGGAGCGGCTGCAGGACGAGTTCAACCTGTCGTACCTCTTCATCGCGCACGATCTGTCGATCGTGCGGCACATCTCCGACCGGGTCGGCGTGATGTACCTGGGCCGGATGGCGGAGATCGGCACCGACGAGCAGATCTACGACCACCCGACGCACCCGTACACGCAGGCGCTGCTGTCGGCCGTGCCCGTGCCGGACCCGGACGCGCGCGACCGGCGTGACCGGATCATCCTGACCGGTGACGTGCCCTCCCCGGCGAACCCGCCGTCGGGCTGCCGCTTCCGCACCCGCTGCTGGAAGGCGCAGGAGAAGTGCTCCCAGGTGGAGCCGCTGCTGGCGGTCCCCGAGCTCTTCGTGGGCGTGGACACCCCGGCGGCACACGAGTCGGCGTGCCACTTCGCCGAGGAGAAGGACGTCGTGCACGCGGTCTGATCCCGCGCAGGCACCACCCCGCCGGTTCCCGGCACCGCCAGGCGGTGCCGGGAACCGGCATGTCGGAGCACGGTTTCCCGTAGGGGCCGCGCCCGTCGGCCGCCTCAGCGCACGACCCGGCCGCGCAGCACGATGCGGCGGGGGCGGCGGAGGGTACCGGGGTCGAGCCGCGGGTCGGCGTCGTGGACCGTGATGTCCGCGAGTCCGCCCTCGGTCAGCCCGCTCAGGCCGAGGAACGCGCGCGCGGTCCAGCTCGCGGCGCCGACCGCGGCTTCGGCGGGCAGCCCGGCGTCGATCAGGTGCCCGACCTCGGAGGCGACGTCACCGAACGGTGCGCAGTCCGTGCCCGCGAGCACGGTGACCCCCGCGTCGTGCGCCTCGCGGACCCGGCGGATCATCGTACGGTGCCCGTCGCGCCACAGCCGGTCACGGGCCGTGTTCCCGGTGCGCAGCGGCGCGCTCTGTGCGAAGGCGGTGAGCGTGGGCACGTATGACGTCCCGTGTGCCGCCATCAGAGCGACGCAGCTCTCCGGCATGCCCATCCCGTGCTCGACGGAGTCGACGCCCGCCCGGGCCGCGCCCAGCACGCCCTCGGCGGACTGGCAGTGCACGGCGACCCGGCCGCCCGCCGCGTGCACGCCCTCGACGACCGCCCGCAGCAGCTCGTACGGCACCGGCGCGGCCTCGAAGTCCCAGTCGCCCATCAGCTTGCACCAGCCGTCGTGCGCCTTCGCCTCCGCCACCGCCGAGGCGACGAGATCGTCGGTGACCGTGTGGAAGGCCGCGACTCCGGAGAGCCCGGCCCAGGCCAGCCAGCGGCCCGCGGTGATCATCCGGGGCGAGTCGGGGGCCCCGCGCAGGGCGTCGGGGATCTCGCCCAGAAGCCCCGGGAAGCGCAGTGCCGTCGTCCCCGCCTCGCGGTGTGCGGCGATGTGCTCGGCGAAGAGGGCGGGGTCGAAGGCGAGATCGTCGGCGCCGTTCCCGCTGCCCGGGTGTGTGTGCACGTCGACGAGCCCCGGCAGCAGGAAGCCGCCGTCGGCGACGGTGACGACGTCGGCGGCGCCGGCGGGCCGGACGAAGGTGATGCGGTCCCCGAGCAGCCAGAGGTCGCGCGGCTCGCCGTCGGGCAGGACGGTGCCGCGCAGATGGAGGATCATGTCCGGCAGTCTGGTCCTGGTCGGCCGGCGGAGCCAACTCCCGGCGGGTGCCGCCATATTCGCTCGACATCGGACGGCCGGACCGGGATGCTCACCCCGATGACTCGAACTGACACGCCTCCCGCACGGGACGAGCGCTCACAGCTGACCACCTTCCTCGACTACACGCGTGACACGGTCCGGGCCAAGTGCGAGGACGTCTCCCCGGAGAACGCCCGCCTCGCCCCGCTGCCCGGCTCCCCGCTCATGACCCTGTGCGGCCTGATCAACCATCTGCGCTGGGTCGAGTACTACTGGTTCCAGGTGGTCTTCCTCGGCGAGGAGGACGAGGGGCCCTGGACCGACGAGGACCCCGACCGCGAGATGCGCATCGCCGTCGACGTGCCCGTCGCGGTCCTCCTCGCGGAGTACGAGGAACAGAGCGCCCGCTACCGGAAGCTGGTCGCCGAGCACAGCCTCGACGACACCGCGAAGCGCGCGCGGGGCGACGGCGGCCCGGTCGACCTGCGGTGGATCCTGCTCCACCTCATCGAGGAGACGGCCCGTCACAACGGCCATCTCGACATTCTGCGCGAGCTGGTGGACGGCCGGACGGGCGTCTAGCGCATGGGAGAGACAGTGCCGCAGTACCCCGCCATCCGCCACGTCACCTTCGACTGCACCGGTGACCCGTACGAGCTCGGGCTCTTCTGGAGCGAGCTGCTCGGGCGCCCGCTCGCCGACGACGACAAGCCCGGTGACCCGGAGGCGCTGCTCAGCGACCCGTCCGGCGGTCCGGCTTTCCTCTTCGTGCGCGTGCCGGAGGGCAAGACGGCCAAGAACCGCATTCACTTCGACCTCCGGCCGCGGGGCCGCACGCGTGCGCAGGAGGTGGAGCGGGCGCTCGGTCTCGGGGCGCGGCGGCTCGCGGACCTGACGCGCCCGGACGGCGGCGGCTGGGTCCTCATGGCGGACCCCGAGGGCAACGAGTTCTGCGTGGAGCGCGGAGAGCTGGACTGAGCCCAGGCCCTTGTCCCCGGAACCGCCGGCGCGGACGCGCCGGCGGTTCCTTGCGTCCTACCCCGGTCTGTCTTCCTCCCGGTTCCTCCATCCCCCCTTCGCCACCCGTACAGACGGGACAGAAGTGCGGTATGGGGGAGGGCGGGTGATATTGAGCGCTAATGACCGGCGCATTCCGAGGAGGCACTCCATGCGTGGAGCCAGGCACGCCACATGGGCCGCATGCGCGGCGGCGGTAGCCCTCGCGGCGACCGCCTGCGGGGGCGGGGGGAGCGACAGCGGCGGCGACGGCTCCGGGGTCCTCAGTTCCTCCTGGGGCGACCCGCAGAACCCGCTGGAGCCGGCCAACACCAACGAGGTGCAGGGCGGCAAGGTCCTCGACATGATCTTCCGTGGTCTGAAGCGGTACGACGCGAAGACCGGAAAGGCCGACGACATGCTGGCCGAGAAGATCGAGACCTCGGACTCGCAGAACTTCACGATCACGATCAAGGACGGCTGGAAGTTCAGCAATGGCGAGGCCGTCACCGCCAAGTCCTTCGTCGACGCCTGGAACTACGGCGCCAGCCTCAAGAACAACCAGAAGAACGCCTACTTCTTCGGGTACATCGACGGGTACGACAAGGTCCACCCCGACTCCGGCAAGCAGAGCGCGGACACGCTGTCCGGCCTCGCCGTCAAGGACGACAAGACCTTCACCGTCAAGCTCAACCAGAAGTTCTCGACCTTCCCCGACACCCTCGGCTACGCGGCCTTCTCGCCGTTGCCCCAGGCGTTCTTCGACGACCACGCGAACTGGCTGAAGAAGCCGGTCGGCAACGGCCCGTACGCCGTCGACTCGTACACCAAGGGCTCGACGATGTCCCTGCGCAAGTGGGACGGCTACTCCGGCGACGACAAGGCGCAGAACGGCGGGGTGGACCTGAAGGTCTACACCGACAACAACACCGCCTACACCGACCTCATGGCCGGCAACCTGGACCTCGTCGACGACGTGCCCGCCTCCCAGCTCAAGAACGCCAAGAGCGACCTCGGCGACCGCTACATCAACACGCCCGCCGGCATCATCCAGACCCTCGCCTTCCCGTTCTACGACAAGAAGTGGGACACGGCCGGGATGGAGAAGGTCCGCACGGGCCTGTCCATGGCCATCAACCGCAAGCAGATCACCGAGACGATCTTCCAGAAGACCCGCACCCCCGCCACCGACTGGACCTCGCCGGTGCTCGGCGCGGAGGGCGGCTTCAAGGAGGGGCTGTGCGGCGACGCCTGCGAGTACAACGCGAGCGAGGCCAAGAAGATGATCGAGGACGGCGGGGGCCTGCCCGGCGGTCAGATCAAGATCACGTACAACGCGGACACCGGCTCCCACAAGGAGTGGATCGACGCCGTGTGCAACAGCATCAACAACGCCCTCGGCAACGACAAGGCATGCGTCGGCAACCCCGTCGGCACCTTCGCCGACTACCGCAACCAGATCACGCAGCAGAAGATGTCGGGCCCCTTCCGGGCCGGCTGGCAGATGGACTACCCGCTGATCCAGAACTTCCTCCAGCCGCTGTACTACACCAACGCCTCCTCCAACGACGGCAAGTGGTCCGACAAGGACTTCGACAAGCTCGTCGACCAGGCGAACGCGGAGACCGACACCGCCAAGGCCGTCGACCTCTTCCAGCAGGCCGAGGGGGTCGTCCGGGACAACATGGCGGCCATCCCGCTCTGGTACCAGAACGGCAGCGCCGGCTACTCGGACCGGCTTTCGAACGTGGCGCTCAACCAGTTCAGCGTCCCCGTCTACGGCGAGATCAAGGTCGGCTGAGCCGCGCCGGGCGGCCCCGCCGACCAGCGGGCCGCCCCTCCTACCTCCGGAGCCCCCATGGGACGGTACGTAATCCGGCGCCTGCTGCAGATGATCCCGGTCTTCATCGGCGCCACGCTTCTGATCTTCCTGATGGTGAACGTGATGGGCGACCCCATCGCGGGCCTGTGCGGCGACCGCCAGTGCGACCCCGCCACCGCCGCCCAGCTGAAGAAGGAGTTCGGCCTCGACAAGCCGGTCTGGCAGCAATACCTGACCTACATGGGCAACGTCTTCACCGGTGACTTCGGCACCGCCTTCAACGGCCAGCCGGTCACCGAACTGATGGCGACCGCCTTCCCGGTCACCATCCGGCTCACCGTCGTCGCGATCCTCTTCGAGATCGTCATCGGGATCCTGCTCGGCGTCGTCACCGGCCTGCGCCGCGGACGCCCCGTCGACACCGGGGTGCTGCTGCTCACCCTCGTCGTCATCTCGGTGCCGACCTTCGTCACCGGCCTGCTGCTCCAGCTGCTGCTCGGCGTCGAATGGGGCTGGATCAAGCCGTCCGTCTCCTCCGACGCCACCTTCGGCGAGCTGATCGTGCCCGGCCTCGTCCTGGCCTCGGTGTCCCTGGCCTACGTGACCCGGCTGACCCGGACCTCCATCGCGGAGAACAAACGGTCCGACTACGTCCGCACGGCGGTCGCCAAGGGCCTGCCCCGGCGCCGCGTGATCGTCCGTCATCTGCTGCGCAACTCGCTGATCCCCGTGGTCACCTTCATCGGCACGGACATCGGCGCGCTCATGGGCGGCGCCATCGTCACCGAGCGGATCTTCAACATCCACGGCGTCGGCTTCCAGCTCTACCAGGGGATCCTGCGGCAGAACACCCAGACCGTCGTCGGTTTCGTGACCGTCCTGGTCCTCGTCTTCCTGGTCGCCAACCTGCTCGTCGACCTCCTCTACGCCGTACTCGACCCGAGGATCCGCTATGCCTGAGCAGCCGTACGAGCCGGACGGTGCCATCGCCGCGACCGGCATGGGCGGCGCGATGGACCTCGCCACCAGCGAGGGCGCCACCCTGGAGAAGACCCCGGGCGGCCCCGAGGGCACCGGACCGCAGGAGAAGCCGCGCTCGCTCTGGTCCGACGCCTGGCGCGACCTGCGCCGCAACCCCGTCTTCATCGTCTCCGCGCTGGTCATCCTCTTCCTGGTCGTCATCTCGCTCTGGCCGTCGCTGATCGCCTCCCAGAACCCGCTGAACTGCAACCTGTCCAAGGCCCAGGAGGGCTCCCAGCCGGGCCACCCGTTCGGCTTCGACGGCCAGGGCTGCGACGTCTACACCCGGACGGTGTACGGGACCCGGGTCTCGATCACGGTCGGCGTCTGCGCCACGCTCGGCGTCGCGATCCTCGGCACGGTGCTGGGCGGCCTCGCCGGGTTCTTCGGCGGGATGGGTGACTCGGTCCTGTCCCGGATCACGGACATCTTCTTCGCGATCCCCGTGGTGCTCGGCGGCCTCGTACTCCTGTCCGTGGTGACCAGCAACACGGTCTGGCCCGTCATCGGCTTCATGGTGCTCCTCGGCTGGCCGCAGATCTCCCGGATCGCCCGCGGCTCCGTCATCACCACCAAGCAGAACGACTACGTCCAGGCGGCCCGCGCCCTCGGCGCCGCCAACTCACGCCTGCTGCTGCGCCACATCACGCCCAACGCCGTCGCGCCCGTGATCGTCGTGGCGACCATCGCGCTCGGCACCTACATCGCCCTGGAGGCGACGCTCTCCTACCTCGGCGTCGGACTGAAGCCGCCCACCGTGTCCTGGGGCATCGACATCTCCGCCGCCTCCCAGTACATCCGCCAGGCTCCCCACATGCTGCTGTGGCCGGCCGGCGCCCTCGCGATCACCGTCCTGGCGTTCATCATGCTCGGCGACGCGGTGCGCGACGCCCTCGACCCGAAGCTGAGGTGACCGCCGTGCTGCTCGAAGTGCGCGACCTGCACGTGGAGTTCCGGACCAGGGACGGCGTCGCCAGGGCCGTCAACGGGGTGAACTACAGCGTCGACGAGGGCGAGACGCTCGCCGTGCTCGGCGAGTCCGGCTCCGGCAAGTCCGTGACCGCGCAGGCCGTCATGGGCATCCTCGACGTGCCGCCCGGCAGGATCACCGGCGGCGAGATCCTCTTCCGGGGCCAGGACCTCCTGAAGTTCAAGGAGGAGGACCGGCGCAAGGTCCGCGGCGCCGAGATGGCGATGATCTTCCAGGACGCCCTGTCCTCCCTCAACCCCGTACTGTCCGTGGGCGACCAGCTCGGCGAGATGTTCGTCGTGCACCGCGGGATGTCCCGCAAGGACGCCCGGGCCCGGGCGATCGAGCTGATGGACCGGGTGCGGATCCCGGGCGCCGCCCAGCGGGTGCGCGACTATCCGCACCAGTTCTCCGGAGGCATGCGCCAGCGCATCATGATCGCCATGGCGCTGGCCCTCGAACCCGCGCTGATCATCGCCGACGAACCCACCACCGCCCTCGACGTCACCGTGCAGGCGCAGGTCATGGACCTCCTTGCGGAACTCCAGCGCGAACTCGACATGGGGCTCATCCTCATCACCCACGACCTCGGCGTGGTCGCGGACGTCGCCGACCGGATCGCGGTGATGTACGCGGGCCGCATCGTCGAAACGGCGCCGGTCCACGACATCTACAAGGCGCCCGCGCACCCCTACACCCGGGGCCTGCTCGAATCGATCCCGCGGCTGGACCAGAAGGGCCAGGAGCTCTACGCCATCAAGGGGCTGCCGCCGAACCTCATGCACATCCCGCCGGGCTGCGCCTTCAACCCGCGCTGCCCGATGGCCCAGGACGTGTGCAGGACCGACGAACCGCCGCTCTACGAGGTTTCCGACGAGCGCGGGAGTGCCTGCCACTTCTGGAGGGAGTGTCTGCATGGCTGAGACGACGCCGGTGCCGACGAGCGAGCCGATCCTCGAGGTCAGCGGCCTGGTCAAGCACTATCCGCTCACCCGGGGCATCGTCCTGCGCAAGCAGATCGGGTCGGTGAAGGCCGTCGACGGCGTCGACTTCGCGCTGGGCGGGGGCGAGACCCTCGGCATCGTGGGCGAGTCCGGCTGCGGCAAGTCGACGGTCGCCAAGATGCTCGTCAACCTGGAGAAGCCGACGGCGGGGGTGATCAAATACCGGGGCGAGGACGTCACCAAGCTGTCCGGGCGCGCACTGAAGGCCGTGCGCCGCAACATCCAGATGGTCTTCCAGGACCCGTACACCTCGCTCAACCCCCGGATGACGGTGGGCGACATCATCGGGGAGCCCTACGAGATCCACCCCGAGGTCGCGCCGAAGGGCGACCGCCGCAAGCGGGTGCAGGACCTGCTGGACGTGGTCGGACTCAACCCCGAGTACATCAACCGCTACCCCCACCAGTTCTCCGGCGGCCAGCGCCAGCGCATCGGCATCGCCCGCGGCCTCGCGCTGCGCCCCGAGATCATCGTGGCGGACGAGCCGGTCTCCGCCCTCGACGTCTCCGTGCAGGCGCAGGTCATCAACCTGCTCGACAAGCTCCAGGACGAGTTCGACCTCTCCTACGTCTTCATCGCGCACGACCTGTCGATCGTCCGGCACATCTCCGACCGCGTCGGGGTGATGTACCTGGGGCGGATCGTGGAGATCGGCAGGGACGCCGAGATCTACGACCACCCGACGCATCCCTACACCCAGGCGCTGCTCTCCGCCGTGCCGGTGCCCGACCCGGAGGCGCGCGAGCACCGGGAGCGGATCATCCTCACCGGCGACGTGCCCTCCCCGGCGAACATCCCCTCCGGGTGCCGCTTCCGCACCCGCTGCTGGAAGGCGCGGGAGCGCTGCGCCCTGGAGGTCCCGCTGCTCGCGGTGCCCGCCGAGTTCCGGCTCACCGAGGGGCCCGCGGCACACGACTCGGCCTGTCACTTCGCGGAGGAGAAGCGCGTGGTGCCCCCGGAGGAGCACCGGGCGTCGCCCCCGGGGGACCTGCCCCTGCGCCGGCCGGGGAGCGGCGAGCCGCCCCCTTCGCCACCGCCCGGCGGGGTTGCATAGGCGTACAAACACGCATGAACGTCGTTTACACGCAGGCAACTTGGCGGAAGCCGTACCGATATACGGACGCGGCAGGGTGAACAGCGTACGGCCGTGCGGGTGCCGTAGACGGGCCGGGGCGCACCATGTCGCCCCGGCCCGTCGCCATGGTCAGACGAGGCCCAGCGACCGCTTAAGGAAGTCCACCTGGAGCAGCAGCAGGTTCTCCGCGACCTGTTCCTGCGGGGTCATGTGCGTGACGCCCGACAGGGGCAGCACCTCGTGCGGGCGGCCGGCGGCGAGCAGCGCCGAGGACAGGCGCAGGGAGTGGGCCACCACCACGTTGTCGTCGGCGAGTCCGTGGACGATCATCATCGGCCGGGCGGGCTCCGCGGCGGCCACCAGTCCGTCGTCGTCGATCAGCGAGTTCGCCGCGTACACCTCGGGCCGGACGCCCGGATCGCCCAGATAGCGCTCGGTGTAGTGGGTGTCGTACAGCCGCTGGTCGGTGACCGGCGCGCCCAGGATGCCGGCGTGGAAGACGTCCGGGCGGCGCAGCACCGCGAGTCCCGCCAGATACCCGCCGAACGACCAGCCGCGGATCGCCACCCGGTCCAGGTCGAGCGGGAACGACCCGGCGAGACCCTGGAGGGCGTCGACCTGGTCCTGGAGCACGACGGCGGCCAGATCGTCCTTGACCGCCTTCTCCCAGGCGGGCGAGCGCCCGGGCATGCCCCGGCCGTCCGCGACGATCACCGCGAACCCCTGGTCGGCGAACCACTGCGAGGTCAGGTGGGCGTTGTGCGCGGCGAGCACGCGCTGACCGTGTGGACCGCCGTACGGATCCATCAGCACGGGCAGGGGAGTGTCACCGTGGTAGTCCGTAGGCATAAGCACGGCGCATGGAATTCGCCGTGCGCCCCCCTCGGTGAGGGTCACGCGCGGGGACAGACCGGGGCGTTCGGCGTACGACGCCACACTGGCCGCCTTGCGTGAGCCGCCCGCCGGAGGTGCCCCCGCCCCGCTCCGCCTGCTCTCGTGCAGCACCTGCACCTGGCTGCCCGGCCGGTCCGGCGTCGCCGAGACGAGCACGGTCACCCCGCCCGCCCGCACCGCCGAGTGCACGCCGGGCTCCTGCGAGACGCGCCCCACCCCCAGCTCGTTCACCCGGTAGACGTGGACCTCGCCGATCTCCGGGTCGGCCGCCGCCCTGCCCGCCGACGCCGAGACCAGCACGTCGTCGGTCGACACGTCCAGCACCGCGCGGATGTGCAACTGCGGTCCGGTCAGCGTGCGTTCGCCGAAGGCGAGCACCCGCGCCCCGCCCTCGTCGGCGATCCGCACCAGCTGTCCGCCGGGGCTCCAGCAGGGCACGCCAGGGAAAAGATCCAGCCATTGTGGATCTTCGTCGGCGTGCACCATCCGGGTCGCCCCGGTGTCCGGGTTCACCGCCAGGAACAGCTGGCTGCGCTGGTCCCGCGCCTGCACGAGCACGAGCGGCGCCCCCGCCGCTGACCAGTGCACATGCGCCAGATACGGGTAGCGTGCCCGGTCCCACACCACCTCCGTGCGCGTCCCGTCAAGGCCCAGCACGAAGAGCCGTACCTCCGCGTTCTCGGTGCCCGCCGCCGGATACGCGACCTGCTGCGGATCCCGCTCGGGGTGCGCGGGATCCGCGATCCACCAGCGCTTGACCGGGGCGTCGTCGACCCGGGCGACCAGCAGCCGGTCCGACTCCGGGGACCACCAGAAACCGCGCGAACGCCCCATCTCCTCGGCCGCGATGAACTCGGCCAATCCATAGGAAACCGTCTCCGATTCAGGCTCCGCCAGCACCCGGTCGTCCGCACCCTCGGCGCCGACCACGCGCAGGGCACCGCCGGCCACGTACGCGATCCGGCGGCCGTCGGGGGCGGGGCGCGGGTCGATCACCGGTCCCGGCACCCGCAGTTCACGGGCCGTGCCGGCCCGCAGCTCCGCCGTGAAGAGCCGTCCTGACAAGGAGAAAGACGCCAACTCCGCTGCCGCGTCGGTGGCGTAGCCGACGATCCCGGCGCCGCCCTCGCGACTGCGCTCGCGGCGCGCCAACTCCTGCGCCGACAGCCGCTCCGTGCGGCCCCCGAGCAGCGTCCGCGGGTCGGCGACGACGCGTTCCCCGCCCTCGGCGACGTCCAGGACCCACAGCAGGTTCGCCCGGTCCGTGCCGGAGCGGGAACGCAGGAAAACGACGCGTGAACCGTCGGGTGACACGGTGAAAGCGCGGGGTGCGCCGAGGGTGAACCGCTGGGTGCGCGCCTGCAGGCGCGGGAAGGAAAGGGGCTCGGTCGTCATGCCCCGACCATATTGGCCATGCGCCCCCTTGTGCGGCCGTGCGCCGATCGATGCGCGCGTACGGATAGTTATGATCACTAGCGCTGCGTGGGTAGGAACCCGCTTGGCCGCTGTATGGGTTTACCGACCCCGTTCGACGCCCCTCGTCCCTGGGATCTTTGGAGGTGAGCCGCCGTGGCACTCTCGATTTCGGCGGTGGTGCTGCTGGCGATCATCGTCTTCATCCTGGTGAAGAAGTCAGGACTGAAGGGAGGTCACGCCATCGTGTGTGTCCTGTTCGGTTTCTATCTCGCCTCGTCGACGGTGGCACCCACGATCAACGAGGTGACCACGAACATCGCGGGCATGATCGGCAGCATCAAGTTCTGATCCGCGTGCGGTGCGTGATCGGTGCGGCGTGGGTTCCGGGGTGACGCCCGAAGCCCACTCCGCCCGTCCCGTTCTCTCCCCGCGCGCCCGAGGCCGAGTGGACCGTCAGCCCTCGGACGCGTACGGCACGAAGTCGGCCCAGGCTTCCGGCGAGAGCTGGAGGAGGGGGCCGCCGGCGGTGTGCTTGGAGTCGCGGACGTGGATAGTGCCGGGGGTGGTGGCGATCTCGACGCAGGAGTCACCGTCAGGGCCGTCGCTGTAGCTGCTCTTGAACCACGCCAACTCGGAGTTCTTTCCAGCGGAACCCTTGTGGATCATGTCTCTCCCAGCAGTTGTTCGATGAAGGTCAGCGACTCCCGTGGCGTGAGAGCCTGGGCCCGGATGGTGCCATACCGCAGCTCAAGGATTCGCAGCTGCTTCGGATCTGAGATCGGTCGGCCGTTGTACGCGCCGTCGGAACGGCCCACTGCCGTGCCGTCCGGAAACTTCAGCACCTCGATCTTTCCGCTCAGCCCAGGGTGCGCCTCGGAGCTCGTCGGCATCACCTGAAGTGTGACGTGGCGCAACTGTCCCAACTCCAGCAGATGTTCGAGCTGCTGACGCCACACCATTGTGCCTCCGACAGGCCGACGCAGTGTCGCCTCTTCCTGGACGAAGCTGAGAGCGGGGGCGGGCGACCGCTCGAAGATCGATTTCCGGGCCAGGCGGGCAGCCACCCGCCGCTCAGCCTCCTCCGGTGAGTAAACAGGCTGCCAGACCTCGAACAGCGCCCGCGCATGCTCCGCCGTCTGCAACAACCCATGCAGGCTGAGCCCGACGTACACCCCGAGTTCGACGGCCTGCGCTTCCAGCTTGGCGATCTCGCGGACGTTCTTCGGGTACCGGACCTTCTTCACGTCCTCCTTCATCGCCGAGAGCAGCCCGCCCGCCCCCAGAACCTTGTCGGCCTTGTCCAGGTACTCGGGGCGGGGGATCCGCTTCCCGCTCTCGATCTTGTAGACGAGGTCCTCGCCGTACCCGACCGCCAGCCCGAAGTCGGCCGCGCGCATCCCCACGGCCTCTCGCCGCAGTTTCAGCTGCCGCCCCACCGTCTCGACGACGGCGATGCCCCAGTCGTCGTCCGGGTCCACCTCCCAACCCGGTTCGTCCGCCTCCTCCTTGAGCTGGACCGGCTTGCCGTTCACCTGCGTCATTCGCACCCCTCCGCCACCGAAACCGACAGTCCCGACACGACCGGACAACACCCGGACAGTCACCGTACGCAACGGCTCCATCACTGTTCACGGTAAGTGGGAGTGGCCACTCTGAGTGACGTGATCCAGGAATCCCTCTCCTCTGTGCCCCAACCCGGCCGGCACCTCCGCAACTTCAGCGTGCGGTTGTCTCCGACACTTCGTGGAGCGCGCCTCGCCCGATTGCTGACCGTCGAGCAACTGCGCTCCTGGGGAATGCCGGTGGACCCGGCCGGCCAGATCGTCGCCGAACTCGCGGCGAACGCGGTGACCCATGGGCGCGTACCGGGCCGGGACTTCAGACTCACGCTCTACGTCATCGCGCGCACGCTGCGCATCGAGGTGACCGACACGGCGGGGGACCGCCCTCCCCAGCCACCGCATCCGGGCCCCGACGCCGAATCCGAGTCGGGCCGTGGACTGCTCCTGGTCGGGGCGCTCGCCGACCGGTGGGGCTGGGCTCCGGAGTTGCGCCCGCGCAAGACGGTCTGGGCCGAGGTCGTGCTTCCACCGGAGGACGTTCAGAGCCGCCGCGACTCCTGATCGCCGGAAGACCCGGACGAGACGACGCGCGGCCGTCACCGGAACCCGGATTCTCGGGCTTCGGGGCAAGTGGCGCTCATTCCAAAGGACCTTGACTGCGGAGAAAGAACCCGACCAAGCCCCACCCCTCCCGCCCGTCGGGCAAACTCACTCCCGCGAGTGAATATGCCCAACTCCGCTGGATTTGGGACGGGTTGCCTGCCTTACGCTCAGCGCGACGCAGGACCTCGACGCAGCACCACAACCGCAGACATGCGACGGCCCCCGCCGGGACTGCAATCCCAGTGCGAGGGCCTGACCGCCGAGGAAGTAGGAGCTTCCCGATGGATACGCGAAACCCTAGCGCGCCCCCGTGCGCCGAGTCCCGTGACACGGGCAAAAACCACCCCCGCGCGGGCGGACTCACCCACGACAACGCCCGTCACACCACCCGCTTCACGGTGATCGGCAACCACCTCGCCCAGCACCGGGAGCTGTCCCTCCTGGCGATCGGGCTGGGTGTGCACATCCAGTCGCTGCCCAAAGGGGCGCGGGTCGACATCAAGACCCTCGCCGTCCGCTTCCCCGAGGGTGCGGTCCGGATCTCCGCCGCGCTGCGCGAGCTGGAGACCCACGGCTATCTGCGCCGCACCCGCGAGCGCGTCCCAGGCGGCCGCATCGTCACCCGCACGGTCTCCTGCAACCAGCCCGGCCGCCAGGACCGCCGCCCTTCAGCCGCCGATCGCGCTCACGACCCCGCAACCACTCCCGCCAACCCGAAGAAGCGCACACCCCGCAAGCCACTCCCCGCCGTACCGCGCCCCGGCCACCCCGCTCCGGCACTTCTCCAGGCGGCCACCGACCTCCTCGCCGGCCTTCGCCGTCACGATCCCCGCCTCCTCCTCTCCGCCTGTGACACGGCCCACCTCGCCCCCGGCGTCGCCGCCTGGCTGGAGCGGGACGTCAGCGCCACCGCCGTACGCCAGGCACTCACCGCTGACCTTCCGCCGGAGGGCGTACGCCGCCCGGCCGCCCTCCTGGCGCACCGGCTCACCGCACAGCTGCCGCCCCCGCCACCGTTCGGCCTGCCGACAGCCCGGCCTCCGGCCGTCCGGCACCCCCTCCAGACCTGCGACGGCTGCGACCGCGCCTTCCGCAGCGCAGAACCCGGCAACTGCCGGGACTGCCGGCGCGACGCCCGTACGGCCGCCTGATGCGAAACTCCCGTGCCCGTGTCCCGTATCGGCGTCAGCGTGCCCCGATACGCTGGCCGGAGCACGCACTGGAGGACACCATGAGCACTCAGGCCGATCACGGACGCGAGCTGATTCCCCGCCCCCAGCAGACCCCTGACGCCCTGCGCGCGGCACTCGCGGTCGTCGACCCAGCCCGTCTGGAAGAGATGCAGGCGACCAAGGACGACGCCTTCGCCAAGGCGGTGGAGTGGCAATCCCTGAGTCCGGTGCAGAGCTGGGTGCTGACCTGGGCCAGGGACATCGAGATCGCCCGTCGCCCTGAGCTGTCCGTCCGCCACGCACGCGCCAGAAGCAACCTGGAGCACGAAGACCCTGTCGTCGCCCGTGAAGCCCTCGGTGAGCTGAGCGCTGTCCTGGATGAAGCCCTGAAGGCAGTGCGCGAGTGAGCTGGAAGTGGGAGTACGCCTTCGGAGCGGAGCAGGCCGCCCGTACAGCTCCTGCAAACTTTCTCTCCGAGGTGGAGAGAATCGCGACCGAGCTGTTCAGAGCTGCTGAGGCCCTTCATGTCCATGGCCGAGCCCACGACGGCATCGATCCCAAGGGCGGCGACATCATCGTCCCCGGCGGCATGTTCACGTATCAGGTCGTCGTGCGCAGCGAGCGCGTATACGTCGTTCAGATCACCTATCTGGGATTCTGAACGATTCGCTTGAGAAGGCGCTTGCAGTCGCGGGGAGTGAGGGCACCCCCAGGACGCGACTACCCGGGAAGCCGCCTCGTAGGGTGGGACCCATGACGGAACTGCCCGACCGGCGTCTGCTCCTGGTGCACGCGCACCCGGACGACGAGTCGATCAACAACGGCGCGACCATGGCCAGGTACGCGGCCGAGGGCGCCCGGGTGACGCTGGTGACCTGCACCCTCGGTGAGCAGGGCGAGGTCATCCCGCCCGCGCTCGCCCACCTGACCGGCGCCGCCCTCGGCGCACACCGGCTGGGCGAGCTGGACGCGGCGATGCGCGCCCTCGGCGTCGAGGACTTCCGCCGGCTCGGCGGCGACGGCCGGTACCGGGACTCCGGAATGATGGGCGGCCCCGAGAACGACGAGCCGGGCTCCTTCTGGCGGGCGGACGTCGACGAGGCCGCCGCCCGTCTCGTCGAGGTGATCCGCGAGGTGCGGCCGCAGGTGCTCGTCACCTACGACCCCGACGGCGGCTACGGACACCCGGACCACATCCAGACCCACCGCGTGGCCGTGCGCGCCGCGGAACTCGCCGCGCAGGCCGGCTTCCGCCCCGGCCTCGGCGCGCCCTGGCAGATCGCCAAGGTGTACTGGAACCGCGTACCGCGCTCCGTGGCCGAGGAGGCCTTCGCCCGCCTGCGCGCCGCCCTTCCGGACCTGCCCCACGCGAAGTCGGCGCAGCTCGCCGACGTGCCGGGCGTCGCCGACGACGCGGTGATCACCACGGCGATCGACGGCACCGCGTTCGCCGCCGCCAAGGCCGCCGCGATGCGGGCGCACGCCACCCAGATCGAGGTGACCGGACCCTGGTTCGCCCTCTCGAACGAGCTGGCGCAGCCCCTCTTCACCACCGAGTACTACGAGTTGGTGCGCGGGGAACCCGGCGGGACGCCGGAGACGGACCTGTTCGCGGGCCTCGCGGACGCGCGGACCGGGCAGCGGGAGACGGAGAGCCGATGAGTACGACGGGCAGACAGGGCAGCACACTGGCCCAGCCGTTGCAGCGCCCCTCCGGCGGACGCATGGCCGCAGGCCTGGGACTGTTCGTGCTGGGCGCGGTGGTCGGTACGGCCGGGGCGCTCGTGCAATCCGGCTGGTTCCCCGGCGGGTTGCTGCTCGCCCTGGCGGGCGCGGCCGGACTCTTCCTCGGCGGCTCGCGCGCGCTCGGCACCAGAGCCGGCGCCGTCGCCCCGGCCGTCGGCTGGACGCTCGCCGTCATCCTGCTCACCGCCAGCCGCCCCGAAGGGGACTTCCTGTTCGGCGCGGGGCTCGGCTCCTACCTTTTCCTGCTCGGCGGGATGGCGGCCGCTGTGATGTGCGCCACCCTGGGCATCGAGCGGCAACCGGGCGGTCCTCCGGCCCGACTTGAGAAATGACGTACTACTTCGCCGTATCAGAGACGTGCGGGTCCCGTGGGGGTTTCCCTCCCGGGCGCGGCCCGCGCGTGGAGACGGACAGTATGGTGGTGCGCGCCGCCGAGCTGCCCGAGATGAGGTCGAGTAAACGGGCGGCGGAGCCAACCGGGAGAACCTGCCTTGAGTCGTGAAACTGACAGTTCGTCCTCCGGGCCCAACGGGCGCGGTGGAGCCGCGTACCCGTCGGGGACGCCGCCGTACGGGACCCCCACGGCTTCCGAAGACGGTACCGACGCGGGCCGTTCGGCCACGCAGCCGGAGGAACGCAAGACCGAGACCACGCTGACGACCCGGATCCGGATCAACATCCCCGGCTCGCGGCCCATTCCGCCGGTCGTCGTGCGTACGCCCATGGCCGACGCCGACGCGTCCGCCGAGCACGGCGACGGCGCGGGCAGTGACCCCGAGACGACGGGGTCCATGCGCTTGCCCGCCGTCGCCTCCGGCCCGCCCGCGCCCGCCGGTGAAGGCCCCGGCGAGCCCTCCGGGCCGGGCGAGGAGAAGACCAGCGACTGGTTCGCGCCGCGCAAGTCCGGCGCGCCCAAGGGCGCGTCGGGCGGCGGCCCGGCCAACGGCGCGGGTCTGCCCGCGGGTTCGGCACCCGCCGGGACCGGCGCCCCCGCGGGCTCCGCACCGGCGCCCGGCATGTCCTCGGGTCCGCAGGGCCCGGGCGGCGCGCGACCCAAAGCCCCCGGCGGGTCCGGACCGCTCGGCGGCCAGGGCGGTGCCCGGCCCGGCGGTACGAACGGCGCGGGGCCCGCGGGCGCCACCGGCGGGGGCCCCGTGGCTCCCGGCCACGGTGGCGGCACCGGCTCCTTCGACGTCTCCGGCGCCCTCGTCGGCCCTCCGGCCGGCGCCGAGTCGCGCCGTGACGACCTGCCGTACTTCTCCGACAACGGCCAGGGCCAGGGCCAGGGCGGCGGCGGGCGCGGTCCCGCCGGCCCGACCGGCGGTCCGGTCACCGGCGACGGCCCGCTGGTACCGCCCGCGGGCCCCGGCGCGGGCCCCCGCGGCCCGGGCGGCCCCGGCGGCATGGGACCCGGCGGTCCGGGTGCTCCCGGTGCGGGACCCGGCGGCCCCGGCGGCATGGGACCCGGCGGTCCGGGTGCTCCCGGTGCGGGACCCGGCGGTCCCGGCGGCATGGGATCCGGCGGGGGCCTCAGCGACGACACGGCGATCCTCACGCCGCAGCGGCCCGCCCCCGAACCGGGCGGCCAGGGCTACGGCGCCAACGACAACGTCTCCGGGCACACGGTCACCAGCGGCATCCCCGTCGTCCCGGGCGGCGCCCAGAGCTCGCCGTTCGGACCCGGCGGCCACTCCGAGGGACCGCTGCCGCACACGCCCCCGAAGCTGCCCGACCCCGCCCCGAAGCCGGCCGCTTCCGCCAAGCCGAAAAAGAAGAAGAAGGGGCGCAGCAAGCTGGTGCTCCTCGGTGTCGGCGTGGTGTTCCTCGGCGGCGTCGCGTACGGCGCCGGGCTGCTCATGAACCACTCGGACGTGCCCAAGGGCACCACCGTGCTCGGCGTCGACATCGGCGGCGGTACCCGCGACGAGGCCGTCAAGAAGCTCGACGACGCCTTCGGGGGCCGTACGAACAAGGCGCTGCAGCTGTCGGTCGGCGGCGACACGGTGTCCCTCAAGCCGGACCAGGCGGGCCTCCAGCTCGACAGCAAGGCCACGGTCAGCGCCGCCGCGGGCAGCGACTACAACCCGGTGTCCGTGATCGGCTCCCTCTTCGGGCAGCAGCGCGTCGTGGAACCCGTGATGCCGGTGGACGAGGAGAAGCTCCAGGCCGCCCTCCAGCGCGCCGCGGGCGGCGCGGGTTCGGCCGGCGACGGCACGATCAAGTTCCAGCCCGGCAAGGCCGTCGCCGTGTACGGCAAGGCGGGCAAGGGCATCGACGTCGCGTCCTCGACCGAGGCCGTCGAGCAGGCCTACCGCAGTCAGGTGGAGTCCGGCACGACCACCCCCGTCAAGGTGCCGACCACCACCAAGCAGCCGACGGTCCCGGACGCCGAGGTCGACCGGATGATGAAGAAGTTCGCCGAGCCGGCGATGTCCGGGATCGTCACCGTCCGGACGGACGCCGCCCACACGGTGTCCTTCAGCCCGCAGAACTCCCTGTGGAGGTTCCTGCGCGTGAAGGCCCAGGACGGCAAGCTCGTCGACTTCTACGACAGGGCGGAGCTGACCAAGCTCTACGGCAACACCTTCGACGGTGTCCTCGTCACCCGCGGCACCGGCAAGAAGACCCCGGTCACCGTGGAGGACGTGATCGGCGTCCTGCGTCCGGCGCTCATGTCGAAGAACGCCGCCGACCGGATCGCCGTGCTCGACACGGACCCGAGCTAGGGACGGGTGCGCCGGCCCCGCGCCGGTGACGGGGGTGACCGGCCGCCGGCCGGTCACCCCCGTCACCGGCGGCCATGACATCTGTCATCCCGGTCCGAGGACATCGGGCACTGCCGGTGCGGCCCCCGCGCGGCCACGATGGCTGCCATGACGAAGGACACCTCGAGGGCATGAGCGGCGTCGGCACCGGGCAGCGCCCGGACAACCGCAGGCAGAAGCTGGTCAGGTCCCTGTGGACCGGCATCTGGCTCGTCTATCTGAGCGCGCCCGTGACCGACCTGCTGCACGGCGGGCACAGCACCGGCGTCACCGTGCTCGGCTGGCTCGGTCTTGTGGTCTTCGTGGCCTGGTACTGGGCCCTGGTCCTGCGCACCGGGCGCGGCGAGGCCCGTGGCCTGGTCCTCGGCTCACTGGCCGTGCTCGCGGCCCAGTCCGCCGTCCTCTCCCTCACCCTGGGCCGGCAGTGGCTCGTCCTGTTCGTGTACGTGTCGATCGCGTCCGGCGCCGCGCTGCCGCTGCGGACCGCGCGCTGGAGCATCCCGGCCGTGTCCGCGCTGATGGCGGCGCTCGCGCTCACCGTCCCCGACGGCAGGGAGTACCTGGGGGGTCTCCTCGTCCCGGCGTTCCTCGGCGGGTTCGCCATGACGGGTGTGCGCGAACTCGTGCGCACCACCATCGCCTTGCGCGAGGCCCGCGCCACCGTCGCCCAGCTCGCCGCGAACGAGGAACGGCTGCGGCTCGCCCGCGACCTGCACGACCTCCTCGGCCACTCCCTCTCCCTCATCACGCTGAAGAGCGAGCTGGCCGGCCGGATGCTGCCCGGCCAGCCCGAGAAGGCGGCCCAGCAGGTCGCCGACATCGAGAACGTCAGCCGCCAGGCACTCGTCGACGTACGGGAGGCGGTCAGCGGCTACCGGCGGCCCCGGCTGTCGGGTGAACTGGCCGGTGCACGGGTCGCGTTGACCGCCGCGGACGTCGTCGCCGACCTGCCCGCCGGGCCCGGCCCCGGCGAGCTCGCCGAGGACAGCGAGTCGGCGCTGGCCTGGGCGCTGCGCGAGGCGGTCACCAATGTCGTTCGGCACAGCGGGGCCCGGCGCTGCACGGTGGAGCTGATCCGCCGCGAGACCCTGGACGGACCGGTCCTCGAACTGTCCGTCGAGGACGACGGCTCGGGCGGCTCGGGCAAGGGCCCGGGGAACGGCCTGTCCGGGCTGGCGGAGCGGCTGGAGAAGGCGGGCGGCACGCTGGACGCAGGCCGGTCCCGGCACGGGTTCCGGCTGGTCGCCCGGGTGCCGTCGGCGGCCGTACCGGAGCCGGCCGCAGGCCGCGGGGGCTGACGGACGACGCCGTAGGATCCGGGGCATGAGCCGTACGATCAAGGTCCTGCTCGCCGAGGACCAGTCGATGGTCCGCGAGGCGCTGGCCGCCCTGCTCGGCCTCGAACCCGACATCGAGGTCGTCGCCCAGGTCGCGCGCGGGGACGAGGTGCTGGCCGGGGTCCGCGCGCACGACGTGGACGTGGCTCTCCTCGACATCGAGATGCCGGGCATGACCGGCATCGAGGCGGCGGCCCGACTCCACCGGGAGTTCCCGGCCCTCAAGCTGGTCGTCCTCACCACCTTCGGACGGCCCGGCTATCTGCGCAGCGCGATGGAGGCCGGCGCCGACGCCTTCCTGGTGAAGGACGCCCCGGCGGCCCAACTGGCCCAGGCGATACGGAAGGTGCTCGCCGGGGAGCGCGTCATCGACCCCGTCCTGGCGGCCGCCGCGCTCGCCGGGGGCGCCAATCCGCTGACCGGACGCGAGCGCGAGGTGCTGCGCGCGGCGGCCGACGGCTCCACCAACGCCGAACTCGCCGCGGCCCTGCACCTGTCCCAGGGCACGGTCCGCAACTACCTCTCCACGGCGATCCAGAAACTGGCGGTCCGCAACCGCGCGGAGGCGGTCAGGACAGCACGGGAGAAGGGCTGGCTGTAGCCGCCGGTGCCCGCTCCCTCCCGGTGTCAGTTCAGCATCGCCCGTGCGGCCCGCGCCTGTTGGCGTATCCGGTCGGCCGCCGGTTCGTCGACGGCGGCCACCACGTCCGCGTACGCGTCCAGTTCGGCGGCGCCCGCCAAGAACTCGCCGCGCTGTACCAGCAGTTGGGCGCGTTCGTGGCGCAGCGCGGCCGGGTGCGAGGGCAGCAGCAGGGACAGCTCGACGGCCCACAGGGCGACGTCGGAACGCTCGGGGCGGGCGGCCGCCCAGGCGCGGATGTTGTTGAGGACGCGCAGGACGACGTCGAGCGGGTCGGCGGGCGCGAGCATCGACGGGTCGAGCGGCGCGCCGGTGGCACCCGTGACGAACAGCTCGGCGTCCGGGCCCGACAGTACCCGGCCGCCGTCGAAGGGGTCGGCCAGCACCTGGTCCTGGGGCGGGCCGAAGCCCACCACGAAGTGCCCGGGCAGCGCGACCCCGTACACCGGGGCCCCCGCCCGCCGTGCCACCTCCATCCACACCACGGACAGCAGGATGGGCAGCCCGCGCCGTCGCCGTAGCACCTCGTGCAGCAACGACGACTCCAGCCGCTGGTAGTCGCCCGGCGTGCCGTGGAACCGGCACCGG
The DNA here is from genome assembly GCF_056387915.1 of Streptomyces sp. GLSS-08. Classification (NCBI taxonomy): domain Bacteria; kingdom Bacillati; phylum Actinomycetota; class Actinomycetes; order Kitasatosporales; family Streptomycetaceae; genus Streptomyces; species Streptomyces sp. GLSS-08. The sequence goes on along the minus strand of NZ_JBWJAQ010000007.1, from coordinate 202,578 downwards.
TCGCCGAGGAGTCCGGCGAGCGCGGTGGCCCAGGACCGCGGACCGCCCGGCCGGAACGGGAGCTGTCCGGCCAGCCGGTCCAGTTCGATCTGCGCCGCGTCCATACCGGCCTCGTCCAGCGTCCCGTCGGCGGCGGCGCCCACCAGCAGGCACAGCATCGCCAGATCGGGCCGCTCGGACCGCGCCTCGTCGGCGAACCGCCGCCGCACCTCGGCGGCACGCTCCGGTTCCGGGGGGTGAGGGGGACGCATGGCAGCCTCGTGTCCTCTCACGCCGCCCGGCGGGGGCCGTCGTGCGGCGGCTGCGGTTCCCGCGCCGCCTGGGGCGCGCGGTAGTGGTGGTACGCGTGATGCGCACCGAAGCCCATCCCCGCGTACAGCGCCCGCGCCCCCGTGTTGTCCGCCTCGACCTGGAGCCAGGCCGCAGAGGCGCCCTCGTCCAGCGCCCGCCGGGCCAGCGCGGCCATCACGGCCGTCCCGAGGCCCTGCCGCCGGTACGCGGGGTCGACCTCGACGGCCGCGAAACCGGCCCACCGCCCGTCCACCACGCACCGCCCGATCGCGGCCGGCGGGCCGCCGTGCGCACCGGGCACCGTCGCGAACCACACGGAAGGACCACTGCCCAGCACCCGCAGCGCCACCTCGCTCAGGCCCTTGCGCTGGTACCGGCCGAGCCACGCCTCGTCCGCATGCCGCGACAGCGTCACCTCGGGAGCCTCCCGGTCGCCGAGCGGCGCGAGCGGGCCGGTCCACAGCTCGGCCGTCACCTCACGCGTCCAGCCCCGCGCCTCCAGCTCCGCGCAGAGCAGCTCCTGCGTGCCCTCGGCCCCGGTCGCCGTCTGGACGTACGCGGGCAGCCCGCGGACGGCGTACCAGTCACGTACCGCCGCGAGCGCCTCGTCCAGTGGTCCGTCCGGATCGCCGAGCGGCAGCACGGAGTTGGCCCGCCGGGTGAATCCGGCGGCCGCCCGCAGCTCCCAGTCGCCGAGCCGCTCGCTCTCGACCGGCTGCCAGGCCCGCGCGGCGATCCGCGCCAGCTCCCCGTACGAGGCCGCGGGGCCCCGCCGCCGCGCCGGTGCGGCGGGCACCACCTTGCCCGCGACCAGCGAGGATTCCGGAATGCGGACGCTCTCCCCGGTGCGTCGTGTGATCAGCACCACACCGTCGTCCCATGATGTGAGAACACCGACCGTGTCGGTGAACTTCTCTGCTGTGTCTCCGTCCTCGTTCAAGCGGCGTACGGAGACACGTTTGCCCACGTCAGCAGCGGTGATGCGGACCTCAAGACGGCCGGCCGCGGAGATTTCCACAGGTCAGTTCACCCCTCCTGTTCGGATCGTGCCCAAGAACGGAGATACTAGGGGCGGGCATCGACGACGCCGCGCTCCCGCGCGCCAGGCGGCGGAGCCTGAGGAGGCCCGCCAGCGCCCTATCGAGGAGGAACGACAGCGTGACCTACGTCATCGCGCAGCCTTGTGTCGACGTCAAGGACAAGGCGTGCATCGAGGAGTGCCCGGTCGACTGCATCTACGAGGGCCAGCGGTCCTTGTACATCCACCCGGACGAATGCGTCGACTGTGGTGCCTGTGAGCCGGTCTGCCCGGTCGAGGCGATCTTCTACGAGGACGACACTCCCGAGGAGTGGAAGGACTACTACAAGGCGAACGTAGAGTTCTTCGACGAGCTCGGCTCGCCCGGTGGTGCCAGCAAGCTGGGACTGATCGAGCGCGACCACCCCTTCGTCGCAGCGCTTCCGCCGCAGAACCAGTAAGCGGCCCGGATCCGCGCCGCCCCGGTCCCGTACGGCCTCGCTGCCGTGCGGGACCGAGGTGTTTGGCGCGTGAGCCGTCCGTACCCGCCGTGAGTACGGCCCGCAGCCGCGGGCCGTACCTGCGAGAAAGTGAGCCCGACCCCGTGTCCGCAGTCTCCGACCGGCTTCCCGCGTTCCCCTGGGACAAGCTGGAGCCCTTCAAGGCGACCGCCGCCGCTCACCCGGGCGGCATCGTCGACCTGTCCGTCGGTACCCCGGTCGACCCGGTGCCCGAGCTGGTCCAGAAGGCTCTGGTCGCCGCGGCCGACTCGCCCGGATATCCCACGGTGTGGGGCACGCCGGAGCTGCGGGACGCGATCACGGGCTGGGTCGGGCGGCGCCTCGGCGCCCGGGAGATCACGCACCACCACGTGCTCCCGATCGTCGGCTCCAAGGAGCTGGTGGCCTGGCTGCCGACCCAGCTGGGCCTCGGTCCCGGGGACAGGATCGCCCACCCGCGCCTCGCCTACCCGACGTACGAGGTCGGCGCCCGCCTGGCCCGCGCGGAGCACGTCGCCTACGACGACCCGACCGAGCTCGACCCCACGGATCTCAAGCTCCTGTGGCTGAACTCCCCGTCGAACCCCACCGGCCGCGTCCTCGCGAAGGACGAGCTCGCCCGGATCGTCGCGTGGGCCCGGGAGCACGGCATCCTGGTGTTCTCCGACGAGTGCTACCTGGAACTGGGCTGGGAGGCCGACCCGGTCTCGGTGCTGCATCCGGACGTGTGCGGCGGCTCGTACGAGGGGATCGTGTCGGTCCACTCGCTCTCGAAGCGGTCGAACCTGGCGGGCTACCGTGCGGCGTTCCTCGCCGGCGACCCGGCCGTCCTCGGTCCGCTGCTCCAGATCCGCAAGCACGGCGGGATGATGACGTCCGCGCCGACCCAGGCCGCGGTGGTGGCCGCCCTCGGCGACGACACCCACGTCCGCGAGCAGCGCGAGCGGTACGCGGCCCGGCGCACGGCCCTGCGCGCCGCCCTCCTCGGCCACGGCTTCCGCATCGAGCACAGCGAGGCGAGCCTGTACCTGTGGGCCACGCGGGACGAGTCCTGCTGGGACACCGTCTCCCACCTCGCCGGCCTCGGCATCCTCGTGGCGCCCGGCGACTTCTACGGCCACGCGGGCGAGAGGTTCGTACGCGTGGCCCTGACGGCTTCCGACGAGCGCATCGCGGCGGCGGTGGCCCGCCTGGCGTAGCCGCCGGGCACGAGGCCGGGCCTGGGCGACGTCCGGCCGGCCGGACACGGCGACGGGGCCCGGGGAGTTCCCCGGGCCCCGTGACCGTGCTGTCCCGCGTGTCAGCCGAGCGGCAGGCCCTGCGTCGGGAGGCCCCCCTTGGCGACGGAGCCGGTCGGCAGGCCGCTGCCGGTCGCCTTCGCGGTTTCGCCGAGCAGCCCGCCCGCGGTCTTCTGGACGGTGACGGGGGCCGTCCTGGCGACCTTGCCGCCGGTCCTGCCCGCCGCGGGCAGGGCCTTCCTGACCGCCTTGCTGCCGGCGTCGCCGGCCAGGCCGGTGGCCTTCTGGGCCGTACTGTTCACGGTGTTGCCCGCGTGCGCGCCGTCCAGCGCGGTCAGCCCACCCAGGTTCGGGGTGGCCGGCAGTTCGGCCGCCGCGCCGGCGGAGCCGGCCGCACCGACCACGGGCGCCGCCCCCGCTGCGACGAGCAGCGCGACACGGGCGATCCGGCGGGTCAGGGGGAGGGACATGATGCTCCTTAGACGGGAGAAAACACTGGTGTGTCCGGCATCGCCCGGCATCTGACCGACTGGCTGTCGACCGGACGGCTGTGATCGTCCCGGGGCGCGGACGCAGTGACTACCGCTCGAAGTCCGCGAAGGTTGCGGTGACCCGACGTAAAGAGTTGGCAATGCGTCGCATTATCGGCTGCGGATGAAAGCGGGCAAAGGCCACCCGGTCCGAAAGTCTGCCGAATGCTTACGGCCCTTTGTTCCCAAGGGATTTGACGGAGGCGGGCGTGACCGCGCGGAAATCCGGGCAGTGACCGCATCCGGGGCAGGGGGAGTACCCCCGAAGAGTGAGGGCCCGCACTACTGACCGGTGACGATCCGGACCTCGGCCGTGGACGTCGCGGACTTCCCTGGCCCCGCGACCCCGGTCGCGGTCCACTCGCTCTCGGAACGCCCCGCCGACCACTCGCGTCCCGCGTAGGAGACGTGCGCGATGTGCAGCGCGGACGAGTTGGCCACGGCCCAGTGGGCCAGCTCCCAGCCGCGCTGACGGCGGCTGCCCTCGGCGGTCGTCCCCTCCGGCACGGGCACGGTGACGGCGGAGCCCCCGCCCGGCGAGGACGGGGAGGGCGCCGCGGAGGGCGGCGCCTGCCCTCCGGATCCGGCATCGACCTCGGCACCGGCCACCTGGAGCACCTCGCGCCCGAAGTCCCGCACGAGCGAAGCCCGTACGGCCTCCGGACCGCCGGTACGGGTGGCGCCCGGCCGCCCCTCACAGGTCAGCGTGGCCGCCGCACGGCCGGTCAGGGCCGCCGCAAGCAGCGTGGCGTCCGGCTCGTGCTTCGCGTACGCCTGGGGATAGCCGCTGCGCTGCACACGCTGCGCCGCGACCGTGAGCGGCAGCCGCGAATAGCCCGGCACCTTGGCCAGATGCGTGTAGAACTCACCCGCCGCGTACGCCGGGTCCATGACCTGCTTCCGCGTGCCCCAGCCCTGCGAGGGCCGCTGCTGGAACAGGCCGAGCGAGTCACGGTCGCCGTGGCGGATGTTGCGCAGCCCCGACTCCTGGAGGGCCGTCGCGAGGGCGATGGTGACCGCCCGCTCGGGCATGCCGCGCGTGGTGCCGACCGCGGTGATCGTCGCCGCGTTCACCGCCTGCTCCGGGGTGAACTCGTACGAGGCGCCGTCGCCCTTGCCCGAGACCACCTCGCAGCGGGGCGCGCCCGTGCCGCCCGTCACGTACTGCACGGCGAGATAGCCCGCGACCGCGAGCAGCACCGCGACGGCCGCCCCGAGACGGAGGAGGCGGCCGCGCCGGGAGGAGGTGGGGGACGGCTCTGGCACGCCCCCAAGGTACTAAAGGCGCCTGTGACCGGGGTGCGGGGCTGTGGACGAAGGGGTCAGGGGCCTTGGACGAAGGGGTCGGGGGCGTCGCGTTAGGCTCGGCGGCATGGCCGACACCCCGCTTGACCTCACGCTGGACGCCGCCGCCCTCACCGCGCGGCTCGTCGACTTCCCCTCGGAGAGCGGCAGCGAGAAGCCGCTCGCGGACGCCGTCGAGGCCGCGCTGCGCGCCCTGCCGCACCTGACGGTCGACCGGCACGGCAACAACGTGGTGGCCCGTACGAACCTGGGCCGCCCGGAGCGCGTCGTGCTCGCCGGCCACATCGACACCGTGCCGATCGCGGGCAACGTGCCGTCCCGGCTCGACGAGGACGGCGTCCTGTGGGGCTGCGGCACCTGTGACATGAAGTCGGGCGTGGCCGTGCAGCTGCGCATCGCCGCCACCGTCCCCGAGCCCAACCGCGACCTCACCTTCGTCTTCTACGACAACGAGGAGGTCGCCGCGCACCTGAACGGCCTCAAGCACGTCGCCGAGGCCCACCCCGACTGGCTGGCGGGCGACTTCGCGATCCTCCTGGAGCCGACGGACGGCCAGGTGGAGGGCGGCTGCCAGGGCACCCTGCGGATGCTCCTCAGGTTCACGGGGGAGCGGGCGCACTCCGCGCGCGCGTGGATGGGCTCCAACGCGATCCACGCGGCCGCCCCGGCCCTGGCCAGGCTCGCCGCGTACGAGCCCCGCAAGCCCCTCGTGGACGGCCTGCGGTTCCACGAGGGGCTCAACGCCGTCCGCATCGAGGGCGGCGTCGCCACGAACGTCATCCCCGACGCCTGCACCCTCGTCGTCAACTTCCGCTACGCGCCCGACCGCACGGAGGCGGAGGCGGAGGCGTTCGTCCGGGACTACTTCGCCGGCTGCGGCGTGGACGAGTTCGTCGTCGACGACCACACCGGCGGCGCCCGCCCCGGTCTGACCCACCCGGCCGCCGCCGCCTTCCTCACGGCCGTCGGCGGCGAGGCCCGCCCCAAGTTCGGCTGGACGGACGTCGCCCGCTTCAGCTCGCTCGGCGTGCCCGCCGTGAACTACGGCCCCGGCGAACCGCTCCTGGCCCACAAGGTGGACGAGCGGGTCCGGGCCTCCCTGATTCCCGAGGCCGAGGAGCGCCTGCGCGCCTGGCTGACGTCCTGACAGCCCGGTTCCGCGCCGTGGCGGTTCATGGCGGACATGCTCAGGTCCCCCCTTCGTAACCCGCGTGGATCTACGCTGGGGTGGAACTACCGCAAGCGGAGGGAGCGGACATGGCTACCGGCAATCCCGAGGGCAAGAAGCGGCCACCGGAGGAGCAGCGGCTGGGACCGGTGCTGCGCAGGCGGGACCAGGTGCAGGCGAGCACCACGGACCAGCGTCTGCTGGACGGACGCGCGCCCTCGGACTGGGTGCACACCGACCCCTGGCGGGTGCTGCGCATCCAGTCCGAGTTCATCGAGGGCTTCGGCACGCTGGCCGAACTCCCGGCTGCGATCAGTGTGTTCGGCTCGGCCCGCACCCCCGTCGACTCCCCGGAGTACGCATCCGGTGTCGAGCTCGGCCGCGGCCTGGTCGAGGCCGGCTTCGCCGTCATCACCGGCGGCGGCCCGGGCGCCATGGAGGCCGCCAACAAGGGCGCCTGCGAGGCCAAGGGCGTCTCCGTCGGCCTCGGCATCGAACTGCCTTTCGAGCAGGGGCTCAACCAGTACGTCGACATCGGCCTCAACTTCCGTTACTTCTTCGTCCGGAAGATGATGTTCGTCAAGTACGCCCAGGGGTTCGTGGTGCTGCCCGGCGGCCTCGGCACCCTGGACGAACTCTTCGAGGCGCTCACCCTCGTCCAGACCCAGAAGGTCACGAGCTTCCCCATCGTCCTGTTCGGCACGGAGTACTGGGGCGGTCTCGTCGACTGGCTCAAGAACACCCTGATCGCCCAGGGCAAGGCCTCCGAGAAGGACCTGCTCCTCTTCCACCTGACGGACGACGTGCAGGAGGCGGTGGCGTTGGTGTCGAAGGAGGCGGGCAGGTAGCGGGACTTCCGGCCCGACCGGCGGCCGGGGACGAGCGCGTCCGCGCGACGGGGGCGGCGCGACGGGGCAGGGGCGGGCCCCGGGTGCCGGAGCGCCGGGGCTACATCAGTCCCCGGCGCGCCACCGCGGGCGGCCGGTGTCCGGCGATGGACGCGACCATGTCGAGCACCTGCCGCGTCTCCTCGACCTCGTGGACCCGGTACACCTGCGCCCCCAGCCAGGCGGACACCGCTGTCGTGGCCAGCGTCCCCACCACCCGCTCCTTGACCGGCCGGTCGAGCGTCTCCCCCACGAAGTCCTTGTTGGACAGGGAGACGAGGACCGGCCACCCCGTGTCCACCATCTCGCCCAGCCGCCGGGTCGCCTCGAGGCTGTGCCGGGTGTTCTTCCCGAAGTCGTGCCCGGGATCGATCAGCACCGACTCCCGCGGCACTCCCAGCGACACCGCCCGTTCGGCCAGCCCGAGGGTCACCCGCAGGATGTCGTCCATGACGTCGTCGTACGTGGTCCGGTGCGGACGCGTCCGCGGCTCGGCCCCGCCCGCGTGCGTGCACACCAGGCCCGCCCCGAACCGGGCGGCGACCTCGGCCAGCCGCGGATCGACCCCGCCCCACGCGTCGTTCAGCAGATCCGCGCCCGCCTCGCAGACCGCCTCCCCGACCTCGTGCCGCCAGGTGTCGACGCTGATGACCACGTCGGGGAACCGGCGCCGCACCTCGGCGACGAAACCGACCGTACGGCGTGCCTCCTCCTCGGCCGTGACCTCCTCGCCCGGGCCCGCCTTGACCCCGCCGATGTCGACGACGGCGGCGCCCTCGGCCACCGCCTGCTCGACGCGGGCGAGCGCCGGCTCGTCGAGGAACGTCGCCCCCTGGTCGTAGAAGGAGTCCGGGGTCCGGTTCACGATCGCCATGATCACCGGCTCGTGCGCGTCGAATTCACGCCTGCCCAGCCTGAGCATCCCCTGTGACCTCTCCTAGTGCTTCCCGCTGTTCGGCCGCCTGCGACCCTAACTGTCAGCGTCGCATGGCACGATCGGACCCTGACACTTCCGATACATTCCACGTCGGCGCGCCCCGTGCCGGCACCAGAGCGTGGGGACCTCAGCGATGTTCATGTTCTTGTTCCTGGTCGTCGCGCTCGCCGTCGTGGTCGCCGCGGTCACTCTGTCCGTGGTGGGCGGCGGCGAGAGCGGCCCGCTGACCGACGTCGCGCCCGAGCGGCTGGAGGACCCCCTGCCGGCGCACCGGCCGGTGAACCGCGCCGACGTGGACCTGCTGCGCTTCCCCGTCGCCGTCCGTGGCTACCGCATGGCGGACGTCGACGACGCGCTCGGCCGCCTCGGCGCCGAGATCGCCGAGCGGGACGCCCGGATCGCGGACCTGGAGGCCGCCCTCGCCGGCGCCCGCGCGTCCGCCGCTCCGTCGCTGCGCAAGCCCGCCGGTGAGGAAGACCGGTGAGCGGCGCCCTCCCCGGCACCGACGGGACACCGCGCTGCCCCTGGGCGCTGTCGACCGAGGACTACGTGGCGTACCACGACGCGGAGTGGGGCCGTCCGGTCCACGGCGACGACGCGCTGTACGAGCGGCTGTGCCTGGAGGCCTTCCAGTCGGGCCTGTCCTGGATCACGATCCTGCGCCGCCGCCCCGGCTTCCGGGCCGCCTTCGCCGGTTTCGAGATCGCCGAGGTGGCGGCCTTCACCGAGGCCGACGCGGAGCGCCTGCTCGCCGACCCGGGCATCATCCGCAACCGCGCCAAGATCGAGGCGACGCTCGCCAACGCGCGCGTACTGGCCGGCTGGGCGCCGGGCGAGCTGGACGAGCTGATCTGGTCCTTCGCCCCCGACCCGGCCTCCCGCCCGGTCCCGGCCACGCTCGCCGACGTGCCCGCCGTCACCGCCGAGTCGACCGCGCTGTCCAAGGCGCTGAAGAAGCGCGGCATCCGCTTCGTGGGCCCGACGACGGCGTACGCGCTGATGCAGGCGTGCGGCCTGGTCGATGACCACCTGGCGGACTGCGCGGCCCGGGGCCGCTGACCCGCCCCGAGCCCGCCCGCGCCGGTCAGCGCCCCAGGTACTTCGGCTTCTCCTTGCCGATGAACGCCCGCACGGCGATCAGGTGGTCCTCGGACGCGCCCGCCCGGGACTGGAGTTCGTCCTCCTTCTCCAGGGACTCGTCCAGGGAGTGCGAGAGGGCGTGGGCGAGGGACTCCTTGAGTGCGGCGTACGCGAGCGTCGGGCCCTCGGCGAGCGCCCTGGCCACCTTGACCGCCTCGGCGGCCAGCTCGGCCGACGGCACGATCCGGTTGGCGATGCCCAGCTCGTACGCCTCCTGTGCCGAGATGCTGCGCGGGAAGAGCAGCAGGTCGGCGGCGCGGCTCGGTCCGACGACCCGCGGCAGGGTCCACGAGATGCCCGAGTCGGCGGTCAGCGCGACCCCGGCGAAGGAGGTGTTGAAGGCGGCCGTGTCCGCGACGATCCGGTAGTCCGCGGCGAGCGCGAAGCCGAAGCCCGCTCCGGCCGCGACGCCGTTCACGGCCGCCACCACCGGCTTCGCCGCACCGGTCAGCGCCCGCACGATCGGGTTGTAGTGCTCCCGCACCGTGCTCATGACGCCCTCGCCGGAGCCCGACTCGCGCGCCGTGAGCAGCCCGCCGACGTGCTCCTTGAGGTCCTGGCCCACGCAGAACGCCCGGTCGCCCGAGGCGGTCAGCAGCACGGCCCGTACGGAGTCGTCCGCGGCGGCCGCCTGGGCGGCGTCCCGGAGGGCGACCTTGGCGGCGACGTTCATCGCGTTCATCGCCTCGGGGCGGTTCAGCGTGATCGTCGCGAGCCCGTCGCTCACCTCGTAGAGCACGGTGTCGGCCATGGTGGGTCCCCTCCGGTGTCACGGCTCGTCGTACCGGTCGGTACGCGCTGCTTCCGAGGACAGCATGGCGGAGATCGCCGACGGTGGCGCGAGCCGGACATGTGACCTGCGTCAAAGGATTCCGGCGCGGGAAAGTCCATGCGGCGGCGCAGTATCGCAGTCACATCGCCGAATTGAGTGGTTTTGCTCAAGCGCGTTGCGCAAGCGATGCCGACTGATGTTGGTCATCGGGTCCTGAGATGCGGGATAATGGCCTGGAAGCAATGTGTTCGATGCCGGTGACGTGTGTCCTATGAGGGGACGTGCGTGCCCTCCTAAGGGGCCGTCGGCGACGATGAGCTGGTTTCAGGAAGGGGAACGAGCATGGCGGCCATGAAGCCGCGGACGGGCGATGGCCCGCTCGAGGTGACCAAGGAGGGGCGGGGCATCGTCATGCGCGTTCCGCTCGAAGGCGGCGGTCGGCTCGTTGTCGAGCTGACTCCCGACGAGGCCGACGCGCTCGGCGACGCCCTCAAGAAGGTCGTCGGCTGACGCGGAACGCGACCCTACTTTTACAGCTGTCCCGGCATCGTACGCGGTGCCGGGACACTGTTTTCCGGGGGCAAGGCGGCGTCCTTCCGGCCCGTGGCCCCGGGGTACTCCCTGGTCAGCGCCCTGGGCCGGGTCCCGGGTCAGCGCTTGACGGCGCAGAGCAGCCCGTCGCCCACCGGGAGCAGCGAGGGCACCAGCTCCTGGCTCTCGCGCACCGCGCGCAGCAGTTCCCGCAGCCGGCCGACCTCCGCGGGCTGCGGTCCCGAGTCCACCGTGCGGCCGTCCGCGAAGACGCCCTCGAAGACCACGAGCCCGCCGGGACGCAGCAGGCGCAACGATTCAGCGAGATAGTCCAGACACTCCAGACGGTCGCCGTCGCAGAAGACCAGGTCGTACCCGGCGTCCGCGAGCCGCGGCAGGACCTCCAGGGCGCGGCCCGGAATGAAACGGGCCCGGTTGCTGGCGAAACCGGCAGAGCGGAAGGCCTGGCGGGCGAACTGCTGGCGCTCCGGCTCGGGATCCACGGTGGTCAGTACCCCGTCCGGACGCATGCCGTGCAGGAGATGAATTCCGGAGACACCGGTTCCGGTTCCGATCTCCGCGACGGCCTTCGCGTCCACGGTGGCGGCGAGCAGCCGCAGCGCGGCACCCGTGCCGGGCGACACCGAGCGCAGCCCTGCTTCCCGGGCCCGCTCCCGGGCCCAGCGCAGCGCCTCCTCCTCGGCGACAAAGGCGTCGGCGAACGCCCAGCTCGTCTGCCGGTTGCCGGTAATGACCCTCTCCTGTCCCCGTAGTTGCCTGGCCGTGACTGTATCCGTTGCCGTCGGGAACCCGCCGATGGGACCAGGCGTTCAGATGAGTGGGGAAGGCAGTGGGGGGACGCTGATGAAGCAGGACACCGAGCAAGTGCTGACGCAGCCGCAGAAGCGCACATCAAATTCTCGTAAAACCGCTTATCCGGAGCTAACGGGCGAGGTGGCTATGGTAGGGGCTCCACTGGACACCGCCAGAGCCGACAGGGGAGGTGCGGCTGCGCCTGAGGATCGGGGAGGAGTGCTGCGGCGCTTTCTCAGGTCGGCGGGTGAGCCGAGAGCCGTGATTGACACCGCTGACCGATCCCACACCGCTGACTCCGCACAGACCGCGACTTTCGCCACCGACGCGGACTCGCAGGCGTGGACTCCTCCCACCTGGGAGGAGATCGTCAGCACGCACAGCGGCCGGGTCTACCGGCTCGCCTACCGCCTGACCGGCAATCAGCACGACGCCGAGGACCTCACCCAGGAGGTCTTCGTCCGCGTCTTCCGCTCGCTGTCGACCTATACGCCCGGCACCTTCGAGGGCTGGCTGCACCGCATCACCACGAATCTCTTCCTGGACATGGTGCGCCGCAAGCAGCGCATCCGCTTCGACTCCCTCGGCGACGACGCGGCCGAGCGCCTCCCCAGCCGCGAGCCCTCCCCGCAGCAGCTCTTCAACGACGCGCACTTCGACGCCGACGTCCAGCAGGCGCTGGACACCCTCGCGCCCGAATTCCGTGCGGCGGTCGTCCTCTGCGACATCGAGGGCCTCTCGTACGAGGAGATCGCCGCGACCCTCGGCGTCAAGCTCGGCACGGTCCGCAGCCGTATCCACCGTGGCCGCTCCCAGCTGCGCAAGGCCCTCGCACACCGCTCTCCGGAAGCCCGCGCCGAGCGCCGCGGCTTCGCAGTCACGGGAGTTCCCGCGCTGGGAGGAGGGGGCGCGACCGCGTGAGTGGATCCCGGCCCGACCCCGCCGAACGGCGCGTGGCAGACCAGCACCTCGGAGACCGGCTCTCCGCCCTGGTGGACGGCGAGCTAGGTCATGACGCGCGCGAGCGTGTCCTCGCCCACCTCGCCACCTGTGCGAAGTGCAAGGCAGAGGCGGACGCGCAGCGCCGCCTGAAGAACGTGTTCGCGGAAGTCGCTCCGCCGCCCCCTTCCGAGAGTTTCCTGGCCCGGCTCCAGGGGCTCCCCGGAGGAGGTGACTCCGACGGCGACGGCTCGCCGCTGGGCAAAAGCGGATTCGGCGGAAGACTTTCCGGCTCCGGGACGCACTCGGGCGTCGCCGGGCTCTTCGGAACGAGGGGCGAGTCCTTCGGCTACGTGCCGACAGGACCGCACGCCGACGTGCTGCCCCCCTCCCCGGGCCGCGGCTTCCGTATCCATGACGTCACGCGCCAGGAGGCCGAGCGGTCGTCCTCGCGCGGGCTGCGCCTCGCCTTCGCCGCCGCGGGCGCGGTGTCGCTGGCCGCGGTCGCGCTCGGCGGGGTGTCCACGGGCGTGCCCGGTGACACCCCGCAAGCGCGCGGCGGTTCCGGCTCGGGGAGCAACGTGACACCGCTGCGCACCCAGGGCACCGGCGGGACGACGGCTCCCGACTCCCAGCGCCGGCGGTCCAGCGCCCCGCTGCTCGCCCAGGGCCAGCGCGCGCCCGGCGACGGCCCGGCCATACCGACCTCCCTGTCCGCGCCCCTGCTGCCCGGAGTCCCCACCCCGCCGTCGGGGCAGGAGGCCATGGGCACACCGACCACACCCATCGTGGCCGGTGCCGCCGCGATGTCCCCGCTCATACGTCCGCTCACCGCGGTCCAGCTCACCGAGCCGGCCACCTGGTCGGCGTCGTGGGACGTCGTGAAGCCGGGCCTGCTGACCGTGCCACCGAACACCCCGTCCCCCTCTCCCTCCTCCCGCTAGGCCTGGGTCCCGTCGCGGGACCGGCCCCGGCCGATCCTGCGCGCCGCCCCGTGAACCTGGTTGAATCCGGGGTGGGCCGCGCCCGCAGGAGGACTCCGGGCGCGGAGTCGACAGTCTGCGTGACCGCCGGTGCCGTCGTGCCGCGGGCCAGGTGTGGGGAGAGCATGGACCAGGGGAAGCCCGCGAAGACGAAGTGGTGGAGCCGACCCCGGCCCAACGACCCGGGGACCGACCCGGCCACGGGCCCGGCGGTGCCGACTCCTCCGGAGGCCGTCGGGACGGGGCCGTCCGAGCCCCGGGGAGCGGGTCCGGAGACCCCGGGCACCGCCGACGGGGACTTCGAGCTGGAACGCCCGCTGCCCCCGGGGACCGGCGCCGTAGACGGTGACTTCGAGCTGAACCGCCCCGAGCCGACGGCTGCGCCCGGTGGGGCCGACGAAGGTGACTACGAGCTGGACCCACCGGACGCCCCGGAGCCGGAGATGCCGGACCCCGGCGATGCGGCCGGCCCGCGAGCACCGCACGCGGTCACCGCGCCTGCGCTCACGCCGGACGCGGTCCCTGCGCCCGGAACGGACGCCACCTCCCCGGCGCTCACGTCGGACGCGGTCCCCGCCCCCGCGCCCGGAACGTATGGGTCCCCGGGGCTTTCGCCGGACGCGGTTCCTGCGCCCGGAACGGACGGGTCCTCGGCGCTCACGTCGGCCGCGGTCCCCGCCCCTGCGCCCGGAACGGACGCCACCTCCCCGGCGCTCACGCCGGTCGCGGTCCCCGCCCCTGCGCCCGGAACGGACGGGTCCCCGCCGCTCACGACGCCGGACACCGCCCCCGCCAGTCCGCCCTCCGAGGCCGTCACGCCTCCCGTAGGCGCGCTCGCTGAGGCCGTCACTCCTCCCGTGGCCGCTCCCTCCGGGCGTCCCCGCCCCCTGCACGCCCCCGATCCCTACAGCACCCCGCCGTACGGCGAGCCCGGCCCCTGGGCGCCCGCGCCGCCCGTCCAGCACCCGGGCGCCACCCCGAGCCGGGGGACCCACCTCCCCACCGTTGCGCAGACAGCCGTCCCGGCCGCCCCGGCCCACGCCGCACCCCCGCCCGGCGCCGCCCCCGCCCACGGTTCGCCCCTGACCCCCGGCCCCGGGGCTCAGTCTGCGGTCGTGCCGGGGGTGGAGAGTGCCCCGTCCTCCGGCCAGGCCGCGGCGGTGTCCGCGCCCTGGCGGAACTACGACCCGTGGGCCGCGGGGCCGCTCCAGCAGAACGGGGCGGCCGTCGCGTCCAAGGCGCAGCGCCGCCGGCGGGCGAGACGGGCCATCGTCGGCGGGGCCCTCCTCGTCGCGCTGCTGTCCGGCGGCGTCGGCGGCCTCGTCGGGGCCTACCTGGAGCGCAACGGCGGCATGGCGGACGTGGAGCTGCCCCAGGCCGGCAGGGAGCCGAACGACCGGGCCCCGGGCACGGTCGCCGGGATCGCGGCCGGCGCGCTGCCCGGCGTCGTCACCCTGCACGTGCGCGGCTCGAAGGCCCAGGGCACCGGTACCGGGTTCGTGCTCGACGGCTCGGGTCACATCCTCACCAACAACCACGTGGTCGAACCCGCCGGCACCGGCGGCGACATAACCGTCACCTTCAGCGGGGGCGAGACCGCCACCGCCAAGGTGGTCGGACGGGACAGCGGATACGACCTGGCCGTCGTCAAGGTCGGCTCGGTCAGCGGCCTCAAGCCCCTGCCGCTGGGCAACTCCGACAACGTGCAGGTCGGCGACGCCGTCGTCGCCATCGGCGCGCCCTTCGACCTCCCCAACACCGTCACCTCCGGCATCATCAGCGCCAAGGAGCGGCCCATCACCGCGGGCGGCGAGAAGGGCGACGGCAGCGACGTCTCGTACGTCGACGCCCTGCAGACCGACGCGCCCATCAACCCCGGCAACTCGGGTGGCCCGCTGCTCGACTCGCAGGGCCGGGTCGTCGGCATCAACAGCGCCATCCGCTCCGCCGACAGCGGCTCCGGCGTGGAAAGCGGCCAGTCCGGTTCCATCGGGCTCGGCTTCGCCATCCCCGTCAACCAGGGCAAGCGCGTCGCCGAGGAACTGATCAACACGGGCAGGGCGACGCACCCGGTCATCGGCGTCACCCTCGACATGGACTACGGCGGCGACGGCGCCCGCGTCGGCACCGGGGCCGAGGACGGCGGCGCCCCGGTCACCTCCGGCGGCCCCGGCGACCGGGCCGGCATCGAGGCGGGCGACGTCATCACCGAGGTCGACGGCCGGCCCGTCCACTCCGGCGAGGAACTCATCGTCAGGATCCGTGCCCACCGCCCCGGCGACCGGCTGGAGCTGACCCTGGACCGCGACGGCACCGAGAAGCGGCTCACGCTGGTGCTCGGTTCCGCCGACGGCGACTGACGGGAGCCGCGGCCGGGGCCCCTCGGCCCCGCCCCCGTTCCGCGGCCGGCGGGGGACATCGCGGGAAACCGGTCGTGTACACGAAGCCGGAAGGCCCGGGACAGTACCGGACGTGAGGGATCGCCGGGTACCGTGGATCCGGCCCGGACCACGGAAGACCCGCCGGGGGCCGAGGACATCGCAAGGAGCATCAGGTGTTCAATGACATAGGAGCGCTCGAGCTGGTGACGCTCGTTGTCCTCGCCGTGCTCGTCTTCGGTCCGGAAAAGCTCCCGAAGATGATCCAGGACGTCACGCGCACCATCCGCAAGATCCGCGAGTTCAGCGAGAGCGCGAAGCAGGACATCCGCCAGGAGCTCGGCCCCGAGTTCAAGGACTTCGAGTTCGAGGACCTCAACCCCAAGACGTTCCTGCGCAAGCAGCTGGACAACGACGAGCTGGGGCTCAAGGAGATCCGCAACGGCTTCGACCTGAAGAAGGAGATGGCCGAGGTGACGGACGCGGTCCACAACCGGGACGCCGACGCCGCCTCCGACTCGTCCGGGGCCTCGGCGAACGGCACCGCCGGCGGCTCCGTCGACATGACGAAGAAGCGCGAGCAGCTCGAGACGGACGAGCGGCCGCCCTTCGACGCGGACGCCACCTGAGCCGCGAGCGGCCTCCCGTGGCGGGGTCCCCCGGTCGCGCGCCCGGGCCGCACCCCCTCCGCGTACGTGATATGAGTCATACACGTACGCCCTCGTTCACGGCCCTGACGGCCGCGCACGCGCCCCGCGCGCCGGACGGCTACCGGGCCCCTCGCAACGGTGTGGCTATGCTGCCCAGTTGTCGTGTGGACCAGGTGTGAGCGAGGACGCCCGCGGGGGGCGGGCCGCTCGGGTCCAACAAGAGCGAGGAGGCGTCCGGGAGATGGAGACGACAAGTCGGGTAGGCGCGCAGGCGCCGGCCGCGGAGGGCGGACAGCAGGTCCCCTCCGCCCGGCGTACGGTCGACGGCTACCTGCTGGCGCCCTTCCCGTGGTACGGCCTCGACGAGGCCTTCACGGGGCCGCGCTGGCTGATGCAGGTCGGCACCTCGGCGGACGGTGCCGTCGAGCACGGTTCGATCGGGCACGGCGACGAGCCCACGCTGCGCAGCGAGTCCGCCGAGGACAAGGAACGGTTCGCGGTGGTGGTCACGGTCGCGGCCAGCCCCGTACGGCGTAGTGCCGACGGCACGGGAATGCTGGAGGCCACCTCGGTCTCCTCCGCGGCCTGGCTCGCCGGGGTGGGGCTGCTCTCGTGCACCTGGCCGGGTCAGATGGACCATTCGCTGCGGGACGACTGGCTGGACCAGCAGACCGAGACCGCGTGGGTCCTCGCCGACGACCTGACCGGCGCCGACTGGTCCACGCTGTCGCTCCCCGTGGACGGCGTCCCCACGCCCTTCCACTACCGGGAGTCGGAGTTCGGCTGGGTCCTCGCCGGCTCCACCCAGGAGGGCGTGCACGTGGGCGCGTACGGGCGCGGGATGAGCGCGTACGGGCTCGGCTTCTCGATGATCAAGGACATCGCGGCGTACGCCTAGGAGTCGCCGCTACGCCGAAGGGGGCGCCGTCATCGGACGGCGCCCCCTTCGGCGTAGCGAGGTCAGAACTTGTTGCGCGGTGTGATGCCCAGCGACATGCCCGACAGGCCGCGCTGGCGGCCGCCCAGCTTGCCCGCGATGGCCCGCAGGGCGGAACCCGCCGCGGACTCGGGGTCCGAGAGCACCACCGGCTTGCCGTTGTCGCCGCCCTCGCGCAGGCGGACGTCGATCGGGATGGAGCCGAGGACCGGCACCGTCGCGCCCGTCGTGCGGGTGAGGCCGTCGGCGACGGTCTGACCGCCGCCCGTGCCGAAGACGTCGACCATCTCGCCGCAGTGCGGACAGGGCAGCCCGGACATGTTCTCGACGACGCCGACGATCTTCTGGTGGGTCTGGACGGCGATGGAGCCGGCCCGCTCGGCCACCTCGGCCGCGGCCTGCTGGGGGGTCGTGACGACGAGGATCTCCGCGTTCGGGACGAGCTGCGCGACCGAGATCGCGATGTCGCCGGTGCCCGGGGGCAGGTCCAGCAGAAGGACGTCCAGGTCGCCCCAGTACACGTCCGCGAGGAACTGCTGGAGGGCACGGTGGAGCATGGGGCCGCGCCAGACCACGGGCGCGTTGCCCGGGGTGAACATGCCGATCGAGATGACCTTCACGCCGTGCGCGGACGGCGGCATGATCATGTTCTCGACCTGGGTGGGACGGCCGTCGACGCCGAGCATGCGGGGCACCGAGTGGCCGTAGATGTCGGCGTCGACGACACCGACCTTCAGACCGTCGGCCGCCATCGCCGCCGCCAGGTTCACCGTCACCGAGGACTTGCCTACGCCGCCCTTGCCGGAGGCGACCGCGTACACGCGCGTCAGCGAGCCCGGCCTGGCGAAGGGGACCTCGCGCTCCGCCTGCCCGCCGCGCAGCGCCCCCGCCAGCTCACGGCGCTGCTCGTCGCTCATGACGTCCAGCGTGACGTCGACGCGGGTGACGCCCTCGACCGCCGAGACCGCCGTGGTCACGTTGTTCGTGATGGTCTCGCGCATCGGGCAGCCGGAGACGGTCAGGTACACCGCGACCGCGACCGCGCCATCCGCACCGATCTCCACGGACTTGACCATCCCCAGTTCGGTGATGGGTCGCTGGATCTCGGGGTCGTTCACCGTCGCCAGTGCTTCACGCACCGCGTCTTCCGTAGCCATAGGCACGATGGTACGGCGCCGGACGGGGGGCCCGGAAAGCCCCGTCACCGGTCGTCTACGTCACGTCCCCGCGCGTGCTCCG
Source organism: Streptomyces sp. GLSS-08 (assembly GCF_056387915.1). Classification (NCBI taxonomy): domain Bacteria; kingdom Bacillati; phylum Actinomycetota; class Actinomycetes; order Kitasatosporales; family Streptomycetaceae; genus Streptomyces; species Streptomyces sp. GLSS-08. Next base: position 184,322 of record NZ_JBWJAQ010000007.1, on the reverse strand, counting down.
CCGGGAATACGACCCGCCCGTCCCCGTGCCGCTCCTCCAGCTCCTTGACCAGGTCCTGGAGCTCGGAGCGGATCCAGTCGCGGGTGGCCACCTCGCCGAGGCCGACGCGCAGCGCGGCGATCTCGCGGGTCAGGTACTCGGTGTCCGCGATCGACCGCTCGTTCTGCTTGCGGTCCTGTTCGAGATTGACCCGGTCGCGGTCGTCCTGGCGGTTCTGCGCGAGCAGGATCAGCGGGGCCGCGTAGGACGCCTGGAGCGAGAGGATCAGCGTCAGGAAGATGAACGGGTACTGGTCGAAGCGCAGGTCCCGGGGCGCGGCGATGTTCCACACCACCCACACGGCCACGACCGCGGTCATCCAGACCAGGAACCGCCCGGTGCCGAGGAACCGGGCGATCCGCTCGGAGAACCGCCCGAACGCCTCCGGGTCCCATTCGGGCAGCAGCCTGCGGCGCCGCGGCAGCGGCTGGTCGAGCCGGGTGCGCGGCCGGGGCGTGGCGGCCGCCCCGGCGGGCGTCCGCTCGCGGGGATCGCGGTCAGGAGCCATGTGCGGCTCCCGTGCCCTCGGCGGCCGGGGTGTCGTCGAGGTGGAACTCCGTCTCGCGCCAGTCGTCGGGCAGCATGTGGTCCAGTACGTCGTCCACGGTCACCGCGCCGAGCAGCGAGCCGCTCTCGTCGACGACGGGCGCCGCGACCATGTCGTACGTCGCGAAGAAACCGACCACCACCGGCAGCTCCGCGCCGGGCGCCAGCGGTTGCAGGTCGTCGTCGACGAGCGCGCCGACCAGGGTGTACGGGGGATCGCGCAGCAGGCGCTGGAAGTGCACCGTGCCGAGGTACTTCCCGGTCGGCGTCTCGTCCGGCGGCCGGCACACGTACACCTGGGCGGCGAGCGCCGGGGAGAGATCGGCGTTGCGGACCCGGGCGAGCGCGTCGGCGACGGTCGCGTCCGGGCGCAGCACGATCGGCTCGGTGGTCATCAGACCGCCCGCGGTGCGGTCCTCGTACGCCATCAGCCGCCGCACGTCCGCGGCCTCGTCCGGCCGCATCAGCGCGAGCAGCCGCTCCTTGTCCGCCTCGGGCAGCTCGCCCAGCAGGTCGGCCGCGTCGTCCGGGTCCATCGCCTCCAGGACGTCGGCCGCGCGCTCCTCCTTGAGCTTGCCGAGGATCTCGATCTGGTCGTCCTCCGGGAGCTCCTCCAGCACGTCGGCGAGCCGGTCGTCGTCCAGCGCCGCGGCCACCTCGGCGCGCCGCTTCGGCGACAGGTGGTGCAGCACGTTCGCGAGGTCGGCCGGGCGCAGCTGCTCGAAGGTGGCGAGGAGGCTCTCGGCGCCCTGCCCGTGCTCCTCCAGCGAGAACCCGGTGACGGCGGACCACTCGACGGTCAGCGTCTCGCCCTTGGCGCGCCGGAACGTCCCGCTCTTGCCCTTCCGCACGAAGACCCGGTCGATCTCCCAGTCCCGGCGCGCGGGCAGCTGCTGGACCGACACGTCGAGGACGGTGACCTCCTCGCCGCCGTCGACGAGCCGCACCCGCCGGTCGAGCAGCTCCCCGAACACGAGCCGCTCCGTGGGCCGTTGCTCGAAGCGGCGCACGTTGAGCACGCCGGTGGTGATGACCTGGCCCGACTCGATGCCGGTGACCCGGGTCATCGGCAGGAAGATGCGGCGGCGCGTGGACAGCTCGACGACCAGGCCGAGCAGCCGGGGCGGGCGCCGGCCGACCCGCAGTATGGCGACCAGGTCGCGCACCCGTCCCACCTGGTCACCGTTGGGGTCGAAGACGGCGGTGCCGGAGAGGTGGGAGACGAAGATCCTCGGGGCGCCTGCCGCCATGCCCGCGCCTCCTTCTCGTACTGAACGCCATATGCCGCGATGTCCGCTCGGATGGGCTTCAGGCTAGCCCGTCCCGGTCGGATACGCGCTGGTGGGGGGTGCGGATGGACTGCCTCCGAAGGCACCACCCGGCCCCGGTACGCTGCCGTACGCCGTTGAGGACCCCCCGCACGAGAGGCAGCCCATCCGTGACTGCAATTCCTCCCCTGGGCCGTACCCGCAGCGCCGTCCTGGTGAGCGCGGTGTGCGCGCTGGTCGTGACGGGGACGGGGCTGACGGGGTGCAGCAGCGAGGACCCGGACGCGGGCACGAACGGGGTGGGCAAGCTGTCCGCCGAAAAGATCCGGAGCAGGGCGCGCACGACCGCGGACGCGGCGAAGGCGGTACGGCTCTCGGGATCCGTGGTGACCAACGGGCGCACATACCGGCTCGACATGCGCCTCAAGGGCGACGGCGGCACGGGCTCGGTCACCTCGAAGGGGGCGACGTTCCGGCTGCTGCGGGTGGGGGAGCACCTCTTCCTGAAGGCCGACGCGGAGTTCTGGAGCCATCAGGACGGCGCGGGTGACGACGCCGGCTCGGACGCGGCGGCCGCGGACAAGCTGGAGGGCATGTACGTGAAGGTCCCGACCGGCGACCCGGCGTACAAGCGCTTCAGCGGCTTCACCGACAAGGACGTCCTCCTGGACGGTCTGCTCACGCTGCACGGGGCTCTGGAGAAGGACGGCCACCACGAGGTGAACGGCACGCGCACCGTCCGGATCACCGCCGAGGAGGGCGCGGGCGGCAGCCTCGACGTGTCCCTGGAGGGGAAGCCGTACCCCCTGCTGCTGGTGCGCGCCGGAGACGCCGGCACCCTGCGCCTCACCGACTGGGGCGAGGACTTCGCCCTGGAGGAGCCGTCGAAGAAGGAGACGGTCGACTACGGGCAGCAGCTGCCGGCCTCGTAACCGCCGCAGTCGCCGGGCCCGCGCTCCCGCGGGCTTGTCGCTCCCGAGCTCCCGAGCTCCCGAGCTCCCGTCGCTCCCGTCGCTCCCGCGGTCCCGCAGTCACGCCGCTCCCGCCGGTCTACGAGCGCTTGCGCTTCTTGAACAGGAGGCGGGGGAGGCCGGCCGGAGCCGCCCTGCGGGTCGTCGCCGGGGTAGGGAGGGGCACGGCGGCCAGGGAACCGGTCGGGAGCGCGGCCGTGGCGCCCCGCGGCTCCAGGCGCAGCACCCGGCACTCGGCCGCCCAGCGCTCCGGCATGGCCTCGCCGTCGGGCGCGTTCAGCCGCTTGCCCTTGAGCTCGGCGACGGCCGCCTCCCACTGTGGGGACCGCGGCGCCAGCTCCACGACCTGCGCGGTCCAGGACACCAGCCGCCCGCCCTTGTCCTTGCTGCGTACGGTGACCACCGCGTCGCCGCCGTCGGCCAGCCCCGGCAGCGGCTGCTCACCGGGGCCGTCGCCGACCAGGCACACCGCACCGTCGTGCCAGACGTGCCACAGCGGACGCGAGGGCGCCGCGTGGTCCTCCGGGACGTCCGGCGCCTGCGGGCGGCCGCCCGTCACCCAGATCAGCCCGGACTTCTTGGTGGCCTCCTCGACGAGGGCCTGGTCGAGCAGCTTCTTGGTCATGGGGCCAAGACTATCCAGCGGCACGGCGCCGACGACCGGCCCGCTCAGAGCCAGCCGTTGCGCTTCAGCGTGCGGTGGATGCCCAGGCAGATGACCACGGTGATGCCCATCACCACGGGGTAACCGAACCGCCAGTGCAGCTCGGGCATGTGCTCGAAGTTCATCCCGTACACCCCGCACACCATCGTCGGCACGGCGATGATGGCCGCCCAGGACGTGATCTTGCGCATGTCCTCGTTCTGCGCGACGGAGGCCTGCGCGAGGTTCGCCTGGAGGATCGAGTTGAGCAGCTCGTCGAAGCCGACGACCTGCTCCTGCACCCGGGCCAGGTGGTCGGCGACGTCCCGGAAGTACTTCTGGATGTCGGGGTCGATCAGCCGCATCGGCCGCTCACTCAGCAGCTGCATCGGACGCAGCAACGGCGACACCGCACGCTTGAACTCCAGCACCTCGCGCTTGAGTTGGTAGATCCGCCCCGCGTCGGTGCCGCGCGGCGTGCCCTTGCGGCCCGGCGAGAACACCTCCGTCTCGACCTCGTCGATGTCGTCCTGCACCGCGTCGGCGACCGCGATGTACCCGTCGACGACGTGGTCGGCGATCGCGTGCAGCACGGCCGAGGGGCCCTTGGACAGCAGCTCGGGGTCGTCCTGCAGCCGGTGCCGCAGCGCCCGCAACGAGCCCTGCCCGCCGTGCCGGACGGTGATGAAGAAGTCCCGCCCGGTGAAGCACATGACCTCGCCGGTCTCCACCACCTCGCTGGTGGCGGTGAGTTCGGTGTGCTCGACGTAGTGGATGGTCTTGAAGACGGTGAACAGCGTGTCGTCGTACCGCTCCAGCTTGGGCCGCTGGTGCGCCTGCACCGCGTCCTCGACGGCCAGCGGGTGCAGCCCGAACTCGCTGGCGATACCGGCGAACTCGGCCTCGGTCGGCTCGTGCAGACCGATCCAGACGAAACCGCCGTCGCGGCGCACCTGACGCATCGCCTCGTGCGGTGTCAGCTGCCCGCCACTCTGGACGCGGGCGCCGTCGAGGTAGACCGCGCAGTCGACCACGGCGGAGGGCGTGGCCGGGTCGCGGGTGGCGTCGTACGAGCCACTGTCCTTGCGCAGCGAGGGGCGCGGACGGACCGCCGCACGGAGGTCACGGATCATCGACATGGGCAGGCTCCTTCATACGGAGGCCGCCGGCGACGGTTGGAACTGCCCGGAATGGGGACGTCCTTGCAAGGGGCCTCCCCGCCCGTCGAGGCAGGGGAAGGATGTCCGGCACGTCCACAAAGCGGGGAGCACCGCACCGTCGCGGTGGCAGCTTCGCTACTGATTCAGATCAGACGGATCAGTCGGATGGATCAGGCGGAAACGAAGTGCTCTTCCGTCGGTGCACCGGACAGACAAAGATGCGAGCGCGGGAAGCGGCAGACAGGCAGAGCCGAAGCTGCGTCAGCGGCCGGAAGAGCGGGTGGTACTGCACGGTCGACTTCGGTCCATTGCAGCCCCACCTCCTCCGGCCGGTCCCCCGTGAGGGACGATCCGTCCCCCGAGGGGGAGTCGCATGCGTCGAGGCTCGAGAGCGACGCTTCTGCGTGCTGCCCCGACCAGCGGCCAAGACTATCAGCGCACCGAAGCGTCAAGTCCCCGCTTTGCGCGTTGTTGACTCCGTGGCGCCGGGTGCGTGCGGGGTGCCCAGGTCGGAAAAGCGCCGCCTATGCTCGGCCCATGGCAGATGTTCTCCCGCTGGTCGAGACCCGGTTGCGTTCCGCGCTGGGCGAGCCGGACGCGCGCGCCGCGGTCACCTTCCTGGGCACCGACCGCATCGAAGTGCTGCGCTTCACCGCGGGCGACGTCGTCCGCTACGCCACGCTCGGCATGTCGGCGCAGCCGATGAGCGACCCGACCGCGGTCCTCGCCGACCCGGTCAAGGGCCCGCGCGCCGAGCTGGTCCTGTCGGTGCGCGCCGCGGGTGCCGACACCGACAAGGTGCTCCGCCCCCTCGCCGTACTGGCCGCCTCCCCACAGGTGGAGGGCCTCGTCGTGGCCCCGGGCGCGTCTCTCGACGTGGGCGAACCCCTGTGGCCGGGAGCGCCGTTCACGTCCGTCCTGGTCGCCGAGTCGGGCGGTCTGGTGGAGGACCTCGACCTGGACGCGCCCGCCGATCCCGTGCGGTTCCTGCCGCTGCTGCCGATGACCCCGAACGAGGCCGCCTGGAAGAGGGTGCACGGCGCAGGCGCCCTCCAGGAACGCTGGCTGAGCAGCGGGACGGACCTGCGCGATCCGCTGCGCAGGTCCGTCCCGCTGGACTGAGCCGCGGCGGCTCCGTACGAGTCCGCATCCGGCCTTCGCCGGTCCCGCCGACGAGTGCGGGTGCCTACTCACCCGGGGTGAAGGGCTCACGCCGGACGGGTGATCGTCCTTGACGCGGCGAAGGACGGGGAGGACCGTTGGGGCTTATGAGGGGCGAACCCAGTTGCCCGAAGTGTGGTGGCCGGGTCAGGGCTCCCGGACTCTTCTCCGATTCCTGGCAGTGCGACGTGCACGGGACGGTGCATCCGCTGCAGCCCGTGATCCCGCCCAGCGTCGAGGCGCTCAGTGTCGTGGTGCACCGCGCGCGGGTCCCGGTGTGGATGCCGTGGCCGCTGCCGGTGGGCTGGCTGTTCACGGGGGTGGGCTGCGCCGGCGACGACCGCAGCGGCGGCCGTGCGACCGTCGTCGCCTGCTCGGGCCCCGGCCCGCTGGGCGGCATGGGGGAGCTGGTCCTCGTCGCCGAGGAACTCGGCGTCGGCCTCGGCGCGCGGTACGCGGGCGTCGACGGCCCCGACCCCGGTCCGTACATGAACGTCGAGAAGCCTCCCCAGGCCAAGGTCCTCGCGGCCGGCCGGCCGACCCCGCTCTGGCTCGTCTCCGGCTCCCCGGACGACCGCGCCGTCTTCGCGGGCGAGGCGCGCGGCCTGTGGCTGTGGGCCGTCGTGTGGCCGGAGCAGTCGGGGCTGCTGATGTACGACGAACTGGTGCTGACGGACCTGCGGGACGCCGGTGCGGAGGTGGACCTGCTGCCGTGCGGGGCGCTGTCGCCACGGATTCTGGAGCCGTAGGTACGGCACCCGCTCGCGGCCCGCTCGGCCGTGCGCGATCACAGGGGGGCGCTTCGTGCGGTTCGTGTGAGCTCTGCCGGCGCCGTGCCCGACCGTACGGGGTGCGGTCCGTGCGGTTCCTGTGTGCTCCGGTTGCGGGGTGGAGCGCGGCGGGCGTAGGGGGTGCTCGGCCGTAGCGGGTGTGACAGGGGGGCGTCGGATTCCCGTTATCCTTGAGCAGCCCCTTCCGTACCGACACCGCTTGGAGTCCGCGTCGTGCGCATCGACCTGCACACCCACTCCACCGCCTCCGACGGTACGGACACCCCCGCCGAGCTGGTCCGCAAGGCCGCCGCCGCCCGACTGGACGTCGTCGCGCTGACCGATCACGACACGACCCGGGGCCACGCGGAGGCGATCGCCGCCCTCCCCGGGGGGCTGACGCTGGTCACCGGCGCCGAGCTGTCGTGCCGGCTCGACGGCGTCGGCATGCACGTACTGGCGTACCTCTTCGACCCCGAGGAGCCCGAGCTGCTCGCCGAGCGCGAGCTGGTCAGGGACGACCGGGTGCCGCGCGCGCGGGCCATGGTCGCCAAGCTCCAGGAACTGGGCGTTCCGATCACCTGGGAGCAGGTGGCACGGATCGCGGGCGACGGCTCGGTCGGCCGCCCGCACGTCGCCTCCGCCCTGGTCGAGATCGGCGTCGTGCCCACCGTGGGGGACGCCTTCACCGGCGAGTGGCTGGCCGACGGCGGCCGGGGCTACGTCCCCAAGCACGAGACCGACCCGTTCGAAGCGATCCGGCTGATCAAGGGCGCGGGCGGCGTCGCCGTGTTCGCCCACCCGGGCGCCGCCAAGCGCGGCAGGACCGTGCCGGACTCCACGATCGCCGAGCTCGCCGCCGCCGGACTCGACGGCATCGAGGTCGACCACATGGACCACGAGCCGGCCACCCGGGCGCGGTTGCGTGGCCTGGCGGCCGAGCTGGGGCTGCTCATCACGGGGTCCTCCGACTACCACGGCAGCCGCAAGTCGTGTGCGCTCGGTGAGTACACCACCGACCCCGAGGTCTACGGGGAGATCACCCGGCGGGCCACCGGGGCGTTCCCCGTGCCCGGCGCGGGGGGAAGCCGCCGCTCCGTCTAGGCCTGTCCCGTCGGGCTTCGCGGGCCGGTGACGATGTCCGAGCCGGCGTGGCCCGGGCCGACCGTTTCTTCGGACTCACGGCGTCCCTGGCTCGTCCGGCCTCTTCGGCCTCTTCGGTCTCGGTGGCTCCGGTTCTCCAGGTCCGTTTCCGGGTCTGGCCGGGACCAGGGCCGGGACCGGGGGGCCGGGGCCGGGGGCCGGGACCGGGGTGGGGAACCGGGGTCGGGATTCCTTCCGATTGCCCGAGCTCGTTCCGTTCTGGTCCGTTCCTCGCAACACCCGTATGTGTGGCCTCCGCCCGCAAGGCGTGGCCGCCTCGTCCTGCCCGTCTCGTCTCTCCGCAAGCAGCAAGGCACCACCGTGTTCGACGTCGCCGTCTTCGGCTCCCTCTTCCTGACCCTCTTCGTGATCATGGATCCCCCCGGGATCACCCCGATCTTCCTCGCGCTCACCGCCGGACGTCCCGGCAAGGTGCAGAAGCGCATGGCCTTCCAGGCCGTCTGCGTGGCCGGCGGTGTGATCACCGTGTTCGGTCTGCTCGGGCACCAGATCCTGGACTACCTGCACGTGTCCGTGCCCGCGCTGATGATCGCGGGCGGGCTGCTCCTGCTGCTGATCGCCCTCGACCTGCTGACCGGCAAGACCGACGAGCCCAAGCAGACCAAGGACGTCAACGTCGCCCTGGTACCGCTGGGCATGCCGCTGCTGGCCGGTCCCGGCGCGATCGTGTCCGTGATCCTGGCCGTCCAGAAGGCGGACACCGCGACCACCCAGGTGTCCGTGTGGGCCGCGATCCTCGCCATCCACGTCGTGCTGTGGGTCGTCATGCGGTACTCGCTGCTGATCATCCGCGTCATCAAGGACGGCGGTGTCGTGCTGGTGACCCGCCTCGCGGGGATGATGCTCTCCGCGATCGCCGTGCAGCAGATCATCAACGGGGTCACGCAGGTGATCCGCGGCGCCTGAGCGGCGTGGGCCGGTGGCGCCGACGGGTGGCGCCGGGCCCTCGGCGCGGGCCACGTGCAAAGCCCCCGTACGGCATGTGCCGTACGGGGGCTCCGAAGTCTGCGAACCGTCTGCGGGTTACGTGGAAATCACCCGCGTGTTACGAGGCAGTCGAGTCGGCCGGGCGGATCCAGAGGCGCTGGCCGATGGCCGCGGCCTGCTGAACGATCCGGTTGACGGAGGCGGCGTCCACGACGGTCGTGTCCACGGGGGTGCCGTCGACATCGTCGAGTCGCATGATTTCGAAGCGCATTGGCTTCTCCCTTCGTCTGGTCATCCTCCTGAGGAGAACTACTGATGTGTGAGGCGTGGGGCGTCGCTGCCCTTCCGCTTCATACGGATTCAACGGGATGCGTGTTACAAACATTCCCTACGCTAAGGAAATTTTTCGAGAACCTAATTACTGACCGGTAAGAGGTGGGTGAAGGCGGCTGCGGCCCCCGGCCGGACCGGCAGGGGCCGGTTGTGTTCGCAGCGTGACCGCCGGGACAATGGCAGAGATGAACGACGACCTCGCGGCGCTGGGCGGCCGCATCGACCGTACGAACGAGCTGCTCCAGCGCATGCTCGCCGAGGTGGCGAAGACGCCCTCCACCCACGCGATCTTCGTCGACGCCGGGTATCTGTACGCGGCCGCCGGACGGCTCGTCTCCGGGTCCGAGGACCGTCGGGCCTTCGACCTCGACGCCGGAGGCCTCATCGAGGCGCTCATCGACCGGGCCCGCACGATCTTCGCGGACAGCAGGCTGCTGCGCGTCTACTGGTACGACGGCGCGCGGCGCCGTATCCACACCTCCGAGCAGCAGTCGATCGCCGAGCTGCCCGACGTCAAGGTGCGCCTCGGCAATCTCAACGCCAACAACCAGCAGAAGGGCGTCGACTCGCTGATCCGCAGCGACCTCGAGTCGCTCGCCCGGCACCGTGCCATCAGCGACGCCGCCCTGCTCGGCGGCGACGAGGACCTGGTGTCGGCCGTCGAGGCGGCGCAGGGGTACGGGGCGCGGGTCCACCTGTGGGGGATCGAGGTGCCCGAGGGCCGCAACCAGGCCGAGCCGCTGCTGTGGGAGGTCGACAGCCAGCGGACGTTCGACCTCGACTTCATCAAGCCGTACGTGTCCCGGCGGACCGCCACCACGTACGACGCCGCCGGGACGGCCCGGCCCGGGCGGGACGACGTGCGGTTCGTGGGCGCGCAGATCGCCGCGAAGTGGCTCGCGGAGCGGGGGCGGGAGGCGCTCGTGGACCTGCTCCCCGGGCACCCCTACCTGCCGGGGTCCGTCGACCAGGACCTGCTCGTGGAGGCCGAGGGGCTGCTCCAGTACTCCCTGCGCGGGCAGGCGGATCTGCGGCGTGCGCTGCGGGACGGCTTCTGGGCGCATCTTCAGGCGCAGTACTAGGACGTGCCCGGCGGGACCGACCGGCGCGTGTCAGGCCGGGCCGCACCGGTCCCAGAAGCGGGCGAGGGCCTGGGCCGTCTCCCGCGGCCGGTCCGTGTTGGGGGAGTGCTCGGCGCCCTGCACGACGCTGCGTTGCGCGTGCAGGCGTACGGCCATGTCGTCCAGGAGCGGCACCGGCCAGGCGTCGTCGAAGGCGCCGGAGAGCACGTGCACCGGTATGGGTACGGCGGCGAGTTCCGCGACGCGGTCGGGTTCCGTGCACAGTTGCCGGCCCGTCGCGATGAGCTGGGCCGGGCTGTTGGCCAACCAGCGCCGGCGCAGGTCGGCGCGGTCGTCCAGGCCGGCGTCGAGGTTGCCGGAACCGGGGCCGTCCGAGTCGCCGGGGTCGCCCGGGCCGGTCTGCGCGGGGGCCTCCATCGCCTGGATGGCCTCCCAGACGTCGGCCATGCCCATCACCGCGAGGGCGTCTCTCAGCAGTTTCACGCGCTGCTGCTGGGGTGCGGAGATCTGGGCGGGGCCCGAGGACATGAGGGTGAGCGAGCTGAACGGGGTCGGGTCCAGCAGGACCGCGGCGCGCGCGATCTGTCCGCCGAGAGAGTGGCCAACGAGGTGCACGGGGGTGCCGAGGGCGGCTGCCTGCGCAAGTACGTCCTGCGCCAACTCGGCCTGTGCGTAGGGGGATTCGTCGTCCGGGGGCCCAGGAGTCTCGTACTGGCCGCGGCCGTCCACGGCGACGGTCCGGTATCCGGCCGCCGCCAACGGCTCGTGCAGCGCGATGAAGTCCTCCTTGCTGCCGGTGAAACCGGGGACCAGCAGGGCGGTTCCCTTCGGCGGTGCCTGGGGTGCGTGCGGTGCCAGTGGTTCCTGCGGTGCGCGCGGTGCCTGCGGTGTCGCGTCGAGCACGGCGAACTCGCCGCGGGTGGTCGCGAGACGGTACGCGCGGACACCGGGCGGGGGGACGAAGGTCGGCGGCCTGCTCATGCAGCGAGGCTATCGGTGCGGGGTGTCTCTTCTCCCGGGGTGGGTAGGTCCCGTCGCGCCTTGGCCCGGTGGGTGGGTCGGGGCCGCGCCGGTACATCCGCCCGTTGCATGTCGGGCGACCGGCCGCGTCACATGGGGCCCCGGGGTTGTCTGCCCGACCTGCAACGGGCATCTGATGTACCGGCACGGCCCCTTCGGTGGGAGGGCGGGTGCGGGGTGTCTCGGCTCGGCTGCACCTCGTTCGCGCCGGGTTCGCCGTACCACCCGGCCCCAGCGGCAACGCCGGGTGCTGATGCGGGGGTTGGCCCCCCGGCGGCGTGCGGAGACGCCGATGGCCCGGTTCCCGCAAGTGCGGGGACCGGGCCATCGGGTCGGTGATCAGCTGTCCGCGGGCTCCGTGGCTGCGACGGCCTTGCGCGTACGCCGACGCGGCTTCGCCTCGGGCTCCTCAGCCGTCTGCGCCGGGATGGCGGCGTCGACGGAGGCAACCGCGGCCTTGCGGGTACGGCGCTTCGGCGTGGTCTCGACGGCGGCCTCGGCCTCCGGCGCCGCGGCCTTGGCACGGCTGCGGCGCGGCTTGGCCTCCGCGACCTCGCTCGCGGCCTCCGCCGTGGCGGCGACGGCCTTGCGCGTGCGGCGCGGCTTGGCCGGGGTCTCGGCGGCACCTTCTGCGGTCTCGACCGCTGCCTCCGCGACCTTGCGCGTGCGGCGACGAGGCTTGGCCTCGGGCTCGTCGACCGCCTGCGCCGGAATGTCGGCGTCGGCCACGACAACCGCGGCCTTGCGGGTGCGGCGCCTCGGCTTGGCCTCCGCTGTGTCCAGAGCGGCCTCGGCCTCCGGCGCCGCGGCCTTCGCACGGCTGCGACGCGGCTTCGGCTCCACGACCTCGGCGGCCTCGGGTGCCACCTCGACGACGGGCGCGGCGGCGGCCTTGCGGGTGCGGCGGCGCGGCTTGGTCTCGGTGGTCTCCGGGACCTCGGCGACCGGGGCCTCGGCGACCGGGGCCTCGGCGACCGGGGCCTCGGCGACCGGGGCCTCGGCGACCGGGGCCTCGGCGGCCGCCGCTTCCGCGGTCCTGCGAGTGCGGCGGCGGCGCGGCTTCGAGGGTTCCTCGGTGACGCCCTCGGCCGTGTCGACGGCGGCCTCGGCCGACGGCTGCTCGGCGGTGGTCTCGGTCACCGCGACCGGCTCGGCGGACGCCCCGCTGCCGCGGGTACGGCGGCGACGGCGCGGGGTACGGGGCTCGGTGGCCTCCGCGGTCCCGGCCGGCTCGGCGGGCTCGGTGGCCGTCACCGCGGGAGACGCGGCGGTCTCCTCCAGCGGCGTCCCGTTGCGCGTACGGCGGCGGCGGCGCGGCGTGCGCGCCGGGCGCTCACGCTCGCTCTCGCGCTCCACGACCGGCGCGGCGGCGCGGCCACCACGGGCCCCGCGCTGACCGCGTCCGCCCGTCTCGCCCAGGTCCTCGACCGCCTCGGCCGAGAGCCCGGCGCGGGTGCGCTCGCCGCGCGGCAGGACACCCTTGGTGCCGGCCGGGATGCTCAGTTCCTCGAAGAGGTGCGGGGACGTGGAGTACGTCTCCGGCGGGGCCGGGAACCCGAGGTCCAGCGCCTTGTTGATGAGCTGCCAGCGCGGGATGTCGTCCCAGTCGACGAGCGTGACGGCGATGCCCTTGGCGCCCGCGCGGCCCGTACGGCCGATGCGGTGCAGGTACGTCTTCTCGTCCTCGGGGGACTGGTAGTTGATGACGTGCGTGACGCCTTCGACGTCGATGCCGCGAGCGGCGACGTCGGTGCAGACGAGGACGTCCACCTTGCCGTTGCGGAAGGCGCGCAGCGCCTGCTCGCGGGCGCCCTGTCCGAGGTCGCCGTGGACCGCGCCGGACGCGAAACCGCGCTGCTGGAGCTGGTCGGCGAGGTCCGCCGCCGTCCGCTTGGTGCGGCAGAAGACCATCGCGAGACCGCGGCCGTCGGCCTGCAGTATCCGCGAGACGATCTCCGGCTTGTCCATGTTGTGCGCGCGGTAGACGTACTGCGCGGTGTTGCGGACCGTCGCACCCTCGTCGTCGGGCGACGTGGCGCTGATGTGCGTGGGCTGCGACATGTAGCGGCGGGCCAGACCGATGACGGCGCCCGGCATCGTGGCCGAGAACAGCATCGTCTGACGGCGGGCCGGCAGCATGTTGATGATCCTCTCGACGTCGGGCAGGAAGCCCAGGTCGAGCATCTCGTCGGCCTCGTCGAGGACGAGCGACTTGATGTGCTTCAGGTCCAGCTTCTTCTGGCCCGCGAGGTCCAGCAGCCGGCCGGGGGTGCCGACGATCACGTCGACGCCCTTCTTCAGGGCCTCGACCTGGGGCTCGTAGGCACGACCGCCGTAGATGGCGAGCACGCGCACGTTGCGGACCTTGCCCGCGGTCAGCAGGTCGTTCGTGACCTGGGTGCACAGCTCACGCGTCGGCACGACGACGAGCGCCTGCGGGGCGTCCGTGAGCTGCTCGGGCAGGGCCCGGCCGGCCTCGACGTCCGCGGGGACGGTCACGCGCTCCAGGAGCGGAAGGCCGAAACCCAGGGTCTTGCCGGTGCCGGTCTTCGCCTGGCCGATGACGTCCTTGCCCGTGAGGGCGACCGGGAGCGTCATCTCCTGGATCGGGAAGGGGTTGAGAATGCCGACGGCCTCCAGGGCTTCGGCCGTCTCGGGAAGGATTCCGAGGTCACGAAAAGTCGTAGTCAGGGTGCTGCCTCTTCTGTGTACGCGGTGCGAGGCGAGCGCGGGGGTCGTGTCTGGACCGTGCCGGGGACGTCGGCCGCTTTGCGGGCTGGCCGAGTGGCATGGGACCACTGCCGACGCTCGAGCGCTCGTACCGCTGAGGGTTCCTCCGGTGTCGTACGCAAGGTGCCGTACGGACGTGGAGGTCTGTCGGGTCGGAGCCGATCGGGCCTCCGACCGGGCATCCTCATTCACGCGGCCCGTCGCAGTACTCAACGGGCGCATTACCACCATACCCCGGAATCACGCACACGCGATGGCCGATTCGGTCACATGGTCGTCGTCACACTGATTGACCAGGAACGTCCACGCCGCGGTGAGCGGGCTATTGTGCGCTTCATGACGACGCCCGACAACGCCGCTGCCACCCCCGCCGAAACCGCTCCCGCGGCCACCGCGGTCGCCGCCCAGAACTGGGACACGGCCTCCGCGGACCCCCAGTACCGAGCCGCGGTCGTGGACCTGCTCGGAGCGCTCGCGTACGGCGAGCTGGCGGCGTTCGAGCGGCTCGCGGAGGACGCCAAGCTGGCGCCCACACTCAACGACAAGGCGGAGCTGGCGAAGATGGCGTCGGCCGAGTTCCACCACTTCGAGCAGTTGCGCGGGCGGCTGGCCGCGGTCGGTGTGGAACCGACCGGGGCGATGGAGCCGTTCGTGGCCGCGCTCGACGGATTCCACCGCCAGACCGCCCCCTCGGACTGGCTCGAGGGGCTCGTCAAGGCGTACGTCGGCGACTCGATCGCCAGTGACTTCTACCGCGAGGTCGCCGCGCGGCTCGACACCGACACCCGGCGTCTGGTCCTCGCCGTCCTCGACGACACCGGGCACGCCAGCTTCGCCGTCGAGAAGGTGCGGGCCGCGATCGACGCCGATCCGCGCGTCGGCGGACGGCTCGCGCTGTGGGCCCGCAGGCTGATGGGCGAGGCCCTGTCGCAGTCGCAGCGAGTGGTCGCCGACCGCGACGCACTCTCCACCATGCTGGTCGGAGGGGTCGCGGACGGGTTCGACCTCGCGGAGGTCGGCCGCATGTTCTCCCGGATCACCGAGGCCCACACCAAGCGCATGGCGGCGCTGGGGCTGGCGGCCTGACCGGAGGGTCCACGGACGTTCACGACGCCGGCCGGCCTTTCGAGAAGGCAGGCCGGCGTCCGTCGGCTCAGTGCGGCGCCCGGTGCGCGGCGGTCCTACGCCGTTGCCGAGCGGCGGCGAAACCTCTCGGCCGGGCGGAGCAGCAGCGACAGCGAGGCGGACGACACCGCGATCGCGCCGATCAGGGTCGGCACGAAGTAGCCGGGTCCGAGCGCGCTGTGGGTCAGAAAGGCTCCGAAAAGGGCTCCGGCGACGCCCGTCGACAGGACGAGACTGTGCGCCGGGAGCCGGTGGGACAGGCGGTGCTGCGCCGCCCAGGCGAGCGCGAGACCGAGGATCGCAGAGCCGAGCGCTTCCAAAAACATGGTGGGTTCCCTCCCGCACGGCTGGGGCAAATCGGTCCTACTCGATCTACCCCCGAGGTGCGGAAGGCAATCCTCCCCTGTCCGGGCGATGTGCTTCGTCTGTGCAGTTCAGATCATCGGAAAGGGGCCCGGCGGCTGATGCCGCCGGGCCCCTTCGCGCTGTCTCGACTACAGCGCGCTGAAGCCCACCTTGCGCGCTGTGGGCTCGCCGAGCTCCACGTACGCGAGACGGTCGGCCGGGACCAGGACCTTGCGGCCGTGGTCGTCCACGAGGCTCAGCAGTGCCGACTTGCCGGCCAGCGCCTCGGACACCGCGCGCTCGACCTCCTCGGCGCTCTGACCGCTCTCCAGAACGATCTCGCGAGGCGCGTGCTGCACGCCGATCTTGACCTCCACGGCTTTGTCCCTCCGACGGTCAGTGATGTGCGCGTTCCTCCGCGCCGTACGCAGCACACATTAGCCCGGTGAGGGGACGTACACGTTCCGTCCGAGAACGCCATCAGCGAACAGCGGACGGGAACAAACGCGCCCGCCGTACGTCAGTGGGATTCGCTGCCGTGCAGCGGGAAGCCGGCGATGCCGCGCCAGGCAAGCGACGTGAGCAGCTGGACCGCCTGGTCGCGCGGCACGCTGCGGTCGCTGTGCAGCCAGGAACGGGCCACCACCTGGGCCAGTCCGCCCAGCCCGGAGGCGAGCAGCATCGACTCGGCCCGGGACAGGCCCGTGTCCTCGGCGATCACGTCGCAGATGGCCTCCGCGCACTGCACCGTGACCCGGTCCACGCGCTCGCGCACGGCGGGCTCGTTCGTCAGGTCGGACTCGAAGACCAGCCGGAAGGCGCCACCCTCGTCCTCGACGTACGCGAAGTAGGCGTCCATCGTGGCGCGGACGCGCAGCTTGTTGTCGGTGGTTGAGGCGAGCGCCGTGCGCACCGCTTCCAGCAGGGACTCGCAGTGCTGGTCCAGGAGGGCCAAATACAGGTCCAGCTTGCCCGGGAAGTGCTGGTACAGGACCGGCTTGCTGACACCCGCCCGCTCGGCGATGTCGTCCATCGCGGCCGAGTGGTACCCCTGGGCGACGAAGACTTCCTGGGCCGCGCCGAGGAGCTGGTTGCGTCGGGCACGGCGCGGCAGGCGTGTGCCTCGCGGGCGTGCTGCCTCTGTCTGCTCGATGGCTGTCACGCCGCCTCCCAAAATCGTCCACATGCGGTGTGCGCCGCGCCGCCATCGTACTTTTCGGTAACCCCGGTGTGCGCGCCACGGACGCACAATTTCACGGACCGGACAGGAGCGATAGCCGCGCAGACCTCGTCAAACGGGGGCAGGGCGGTCAGGGGACCCACCTCCCTCTCACCGGTAGTCGTCCTCGTCGAGGGAGACGACGCGTGCCTGCTCGGCCAGGTCGGCCTCGTTGGCGCTGCCGGGATCGGCACCGGTCAGCGGTTCGTCGCGGCTCGGAGCCACCTCGGTGTGCTGCTCTGCGGCGTCGGCCTCCGGGGTCTCCTCGTGGATCCGGGCGGTCGACTGCTCGTCCTCGAACGTCTCCGGATCCGTGGGGTCGATGGCCATGGCGGGCTCCCTTCCTGAAGCTTTCTCGAACGCCCTGCGGTGCGAAGCAGGGGCGACATATGGGTGCCCTGTTTCGAGCCTAGGAGACACCTGATCCGAACGCGATGCGATTCGGGGACCCGGTCACGATGCGATTCGTGACCCGGTCACGATGCGATTCGGGGACCGGTCGCGCCGGATGCCAGGTGCCGGTCGTGCGGTCGTGCCGGTCTCACGGTGCCGCTCGCCCCGAACGCCCGGAACCGGAACCTCGGGAGCTGTGACGGCGAACACGTGAGCCACTGCGTGATCGTCTCGTAACATTGCCCGCATGTCTTCGACCGAGCTGCCGTCCGTGCTGGCCAACACCGTGACGCCGAGGGTCGGTTCCGTGCGGGTCGCCGAGGGGGAGCGGCTGCGTTCGGTCGGCCTGCCGGGCGTCACCCTCACCGTCCGGTCGAGGCCGCCGGCCCGGGAAGGGCTGCCGCCCGCCCTGTACGTGCACGGACTGGGCGGGTCCTCCCAGAACTGGTCGGCGCTGATGCCGCTGCTCGACGGCGTCGTGGACAGCGAGGCGCTCGATCTGCCGGGCTTCGGCGACTCCCCGCCGCCGGACGACGGCGACTACTCGCTCACCGGGCACGCGCGCGCGGTCATCCGCTATCTCGACGCCTGTGGGCGTGGCCCGGTGCACCTCTTCGGCAACTCGCTGGGCGGCGCGGTCGCGACGCGCGTCGCGGCCGTGCGTCCCGATCTCGTCCGCACCCTCACCCTGGTCTCGCCCGCGCTCCCGGAGATCCGCGCGCAGCGCTCGGCGTGGCCGACCGCGCTGCTGGCGCTGCCCGGCATGGCGCCCCTGTTCACCCGGTTCACCAGGGGCTGGACCGCGGAGCAGCGCGTACGCGGGGTCACGGCCCTCTGTTACGGAGACCCCACCGTGGTCACGCCCGAGGGCTTCCGCAACGCGGTCGAGGAGATGGAGCGGCGTCTGGCCCTTCCCTACTTCTGGGACGCCATGGCGCGGTCGACACGCGGCATCGTCAACGCGTACACGCTGGGCGGTCAGCACGGGCTGTGGCGGCAGGCCGAGCGGGTGCTCGCGCCGACGCTGCTCGTCTACGGCGGCCGCGACCAGCTGGTGGGATTCCGCATGGCCCGGCGGGCGGCCCGCGCCTTCCGCGACTCGCGGCTGCTGACGCTGCCCGACGCCGGGCATGTCGCGATGATGGAGTATCCCGATACGGTGGCCACGGCATTCCGTGAACTTCTGGTCGACTCGGGCGAGCTGGACGGGTCTTCGGTCACGGACGCCCCGGCCGCGAAGGACGGGGTCGGCAACGCGGGCGCGGGGAGCTGAGGCGGGGCGTGGGACGGCACAGCCGCCGCGGGCGGGCCGACAAGGACGGCGCCGCCGGCGGGAAAGCCGGCGAACAGCCGGCCCCTCCGAGAGTGACCGTGCCGGTGGCCGGCGCGGCGGCGCAGGCCCCGGGGGCCGGGACTCCGCCGCGGGGAATGCCCCGGATGCCGCAGGTCACGCCCGCACAGGGGGTGCCGCGCCTCCCGGACGGTACGCCCGCCCACGGGGTACCTCGTTTTCCCGACGGCACGCCTGCGCACGGAGTGCCTAGGTTCTCCGACGGCACGCCTGCGCACGGGGTGCCGCGGTTCTCCGAAGGGACGCCCGGCCGTGGGGTTCCGCGCCTCGACGACGGCACCCCCGCGCGTGATGTGCCGCGCCTTTCCGAGGGGACGCCTGCTCGCGGGGCGCCGCGTTTCCCCGACAGGACGCCCGCTCACGGTGTGCCGCGCCTTCCCGGCGGCACACCCGCGCAGAAAGTGCCCCAGGCGCGGGGCGGGCATCCCGAGTCCCGGGAAACCGGCGGCGGGTGGGGCGAGTTGAGGATGGGCGCGGCGGCCGCCGCTGTCGCGGCCGGGCACGGGACGGCTCCTGCCGTACCGCATACCGCACCCCTGGGCGTCCCCCGCGGCATGCCGCAGGACGAGCCGCCCCCCGGACGGTCCGGCCCCCGCGTACCGGCACCGCGGCGGGAGGCCCGCAGGGGCGGCCCGCGGCAGGCCTACCTCGACGCCTTCGGCGGGGACGACGGCGACTCCGCGCCGCGCGGAACCGGCGGGCCCCCGGCCGGGGCCGCCGGACCGGACACCGGTGCCGACCAGCCGGCACTGCCGGAGAAGACCAGGAACGGCAAGGGGTGGACTTTCGCGGGGATCGCGGCCGCCGCCGTCACGACCGTGCTGGCGGTCGTCGTCGCCGGACAGGCCGCCGCCGGACGCGACGACGGCAGGGTGCGGCCGCAGGCCGCCGGAGGCGGTGACCGGGACGCCAGGGACTTCGCCTCCCGTGGTGACCACCGCCCGACGCCCTCCGTGACGCCGAGCGTGGTACCGCTGACGTACGACCAGAAGATGGGTGAGAAGTACACGCTCGGGGCGAAGCTCAAGGGATCCGGGAAGTTCGACGCGGTCCTCGGCTTCGACAAGGCGCCGGGCAAGGGGCGCAAGTACACCTACCGGGTGGACGTGGAGCAGGGACTGGGGCTCGACCCCGAACTCTTCGCCCAGGCCGTGCAGAAAACCCTGAACGACGAACGGAGTTGGGCACACGGCGGGGCCCGCACCTTCGAGCGGATCTCCTCCGGGAAGCCCGACTTCGTGATCACCCTGGCCAGTCCGGGCACCACGGCCGAGTGGTGCGCGAAGTCCGGACTCGACACCACCGAGGACAACGTGTCGTGCGATTCGGCGGCCACCGAACGCGTGATGATCAACGCCTACCGGTGGGCCCAGGGATCGAAGACCTACGGTGACCGGATTCACTCGTACCGGCAGATGCTGATCAACCACGAGGTCGGTCACCGGCTCGGCTTCGGCCACGTGACCTGCGGCAAGGACGGCGACCTCGCTCCCGTCATGCAGCAGCAGACCAAGTTCCTCGACCATGACGGAATCCACTGCAAAGCCAATCCCTGGCAGTATCCCGGGAGTTGACAGGGGGCGCCCGGGTCGCGTTGACATCAGGCGAAAGTTCGTTCATATTTCTCCGCATGTCGCCTCGTCACACCTCCGGATGCGCCGCCCTTGAGCTGGCGCTCATCGGTGTGACCGCGCTCTGCGTGGCCGACATTCACTGTCGCTGACGCCCGCCCCCGGCGCGTGCGTCGCGTTTCCCCTTCTGGGTTTCGTCTGTCCTTCACGGCTGTTCTCTCGACGCGCTTCTCGACGCCCGGGGCGAGCTCTGCTCAGGTTCGTCTCACTCTGTGTCGTGTCGTCTCGCCATGCGAGACAATTTCCGAGAGGTCGTCTTCCGATGCGTCAACCGTCCCTCATAGCGCGCCGTGTGGCCGCGGTGTCCGTCAGCCTGGTCGTGGCAGCGGGTGCTGCCGCCTGCGGCCCTGAGGACAACGATGCCAAGAGCAGCGGAGGCGACTCCAAGCCGCAGAAGGGAGGCACGCTGACGGTCCTGAACGCCAACCCGCAGGAGGACTTCGACCCGGCGCGCCTCTACACCTCGGGCGGCGGCAACGTCCCCTCCCTCGTCTTCCGCACCCTCACCACCCGCAACCGCGAGGACGGCGCCGCCGGCGCCGAGGTCGTCCCCGACCTGGCCACCGACACCGGCCGCCCGAGCAAGAACGCGACGGTCTGGACGTACACCCTGAAGAAGGGCCTCACGTACGAGGACGGCAGCGCGATCACCTCCGCCGACATCAAGTACGGCATCGAGCGCTCCTTCGCGGCCGAACTCTCCGGCGGTGCGCCGTACCTGAGGGACTGGCTGATCGGCGGCGCCGACTACCAGGGGCCGTACAAGGACAAGGGCAAGGGGCTCGACTCGATCGAGACCCCGGACGAGCGCACCATCGTCTTCCACCTGAACAAGCCCGAGGGCGAGTTCCCCTACCTCGCCACGCAGACCCAGTTCGCGCCCGTGCCGAAGGCCAAGGACAACGGCACCAAGTACGAGGAGCACCCGGTCTCCTCGGGCCCGTACAAGGTCGTCAAGAACGAGAACGACGGCGAGCGGCTGGTCCTGGAGCGCAACACGCACTGGTCCGCGGCGACCGACGAGGAGCGCAAGGCCTACCCCGACAGGATCGACGTACGGTCCGGACTCGACTCCTCCGTGATCAACCAGCGGCTGTCGGCGTCCCAGGGCGCGGACGGCGCCGCCGTCACCACGGACACCAACCTCGGTCCCGCCGAACTGGCCAAGGTCTCCGGCGACAAGGAACTCGCCTCGCGCGTCGGCACCGGGCACTTCGGCTACACCGACTACATCGCCTTCAACCCGAAGGTGAAGCCGTTCGACAACCCGAAGGTGCGCCAGGCGATCTCGTACGCCGTCGACCGCTCCTCGGTGATCAACGCGGCCGGCGGTTCCTCGCTCGCCGAGGCCGCGACGACCTACCTGCCCGACCAGAAGTCCTTCGGCTACACGCCGTACGACCATTTCCCGGCGGGCCGGTCCGGCAACGCGGCCAAGGCCAAGGCGCTGCTCGAGAAGGCCGGTTACAAGAACGGGCTCACGGTCACGCTGACGCACTCCAACGCGAAGGACTTCGAGACCAGCCCGGAGATCGCGACCGCCGTCCAGGACGCCCTGAAGAAGGCCGGGATCACGGTCAAGCTCCAGGGCCTGGAGGACAACGACTACTCGGACACGGTCCACAGCGCGAAGACCGAGCCCGGGTTCTTCCTCGCCCACTGGGGTGCCGACTGGCCCTCCGGCGGCCCCTTCCTCGCCCCGATCTTCGACGGACGCCAGATCGTGAAGGACGGCGCCAACTTCAACACCGGTTTCCTCAACGACAAGTCCGTCAACGACGAGATCGACGCCATCAACAAGCTGACCGACCTCGACGAGGCCGCCGAGCGCTGGGGCGCACTGGACAAGAAGATCGGCGAGCGGGCGCTGACCGTGCCGCTGTTCCACCCCGTCTACAAGCGGCTGTACGGCAAGGACGTCAAGAACATCGTGATCAGCGACTGGACCGGCGTGCTGGACATCTCCCAGGTCGCGGTGAAGTAGAAGCATGAGTGAGGCCCTGGTGGCCTCGGAGGCCGCCGGGACGGATCCGTCCGTCCCGGCGGTTTCGGGGGCCCGACAGTTCTGGCGGCGGCTGCGTGCGCAGCGCGCCGCCCTCGTCGCGGCGGCCGTCGTGGCGCTGCTCGTCCTGGTCGCGCTCGCCGCGCCGCTCCTCACGGCCGTCGAGGGCCAGGACCCGACCACCTACCACCCCTCGCTGATCGACTCGGCGCGCGGCGGCGTTCCGCTCGGCTCCCTCGGCGGTGTCGGCGGCGGCCACTGGCTCGGCGTGGAGCCGCAGACCGGACGCGATCTGTTCGCCCGGCTGGTGTACGGCGCCCGGGTCTCGCTCGGGGTGGCGCTCGCGGCGACCCTGGTGCAGGTCCTCATCGGCGTCGTGGTCGGCGTCGCCGCCGCCCTCGGCAACCGCTGGGTCGACCAGCTGCTCAGCCGCGCCGCCGACGTCATCATCGCGATGCCGCTGATGATCGTGTCCCTCGCGCTGCTCGCGATCGTGCCGGGCAGCTTCCCGCGGCCCGTCCTCGTCGCGCTGATCATCGGTCTGGTGGCCTGGGGCTCGATCGCGAAGATCGTCCGCGCGTACACCCTGACGCTCAAGGAGCTGGACCACGTGGCCGCCGCCCGGCTCAGCGGCTGGGGCTCCTGGCGGGTCGCCCGCCGCGAGCTGCTGCCCGCGCTCGGCGCACCCGTCATCACGTACGCCGCCCTGCTCGTCCCCATGAACATCACCGTGGAGGCGGCGCTCAGCTTCCTCGGCGTCGGCGTGAAGCCGCCGACGCCGTCGTGGGGGCAGATGCTCACCGCGGCGGACGTCTGGTACCAGGCGGCACCGCAGTACCTGCTGCTGCCCGCGGGATCGCTGTTCGTCACCGTGCTCGCCCTGACCGTGTTCGGGGACGGCGTGCGGACGGCGCTCGACCCGCGCGCGGCCTCCCGGCTGCGCGTCGGCACGGGACGCAGGCGGGAGGCCAAGGCATGAGCGGCCCGACCATCTCGTCCGGCTTCGCGGGATTCGCCGTACGGCGGCTGGCCGGTGCCGCCGTCACCCTGCTCGCGATCACCGTCATCATCTACGCGGTGTTCTACGTCGCTCCGGGCGATGTCGCGCAGATCACCTGCGGCCCGCGCTGCTCGCCCGCCCAGGTGCACCAGGTGGCGGAACAGTTGAAGCTCGGCGACCCGCTCTACCTGCGCTACTGGCACTTCCTCCAGGGCGTCCTCGCCGGTCAGGACTACTCCACGGGCACGTCCGTGCAGCACTGCGACGCGCCCTGCCTCGGACTCTCGTACCAGAGCGACCAGCAGGTCACGCAACTGATCCGGGCGAAGCTGCCGGTCACCCTCTCCCTCGTGCTGGGCGCCATGGTGCTGTGGCTGATCCTCGGCGTCGGCACCGGAGTCCTCTCCGCGTGGCGGCGTGGCCGCCTCAGCGAGCGGCTGCTGACCGGCATCACACTCGCCGGCACCGCCACGCCCGTCTTCGTCATCGGTCTGGTCCTGATGATCGTCGTGTGCGGGCAGCTGCGGTTGCTGCCCTTCCCGCAGTACGTGCCCTTCACCGAGGACCCCGAGCAGTGGGCCTGGAACCTGCTGCTGCCGTGGCTCGCGTTCGCGCTGATCGAGGCCGCCAAGTACGCCCGGCTGACCCGCGCCTCGATGCTGGAGACGCTCGCCGAGGACCACGTGCGCACCTTCCGCGCGTACGGCGTGGGAGAGAAGTCGATCATCGGGCGGCACGCCCTGCGCGGGGCGCTCGCGCCCGTCATCGCCCTGAGCGCCAACGACTTCGGCTCGGCGATCGGCGGCGCCGTGCTCACCGAGACGATGTTCGGCCTGCCCGGACTCGGGCGCGAACTCGTGCACGCGGTGAACGTCGTCGACCTGCCGGTGGTCGTCGGCATGGTCCTGGTGACCGGCTTCTTCGTGATTGCGGCCAATGCCGTCGCGGACGTGCTGTTCGCGGTGGCGGACCGACGGGTGGTGCTCGCATGAGCCTGGAGAAGACGGACCGGCGTCCAGCCGGGACCGGCGGGAGTCCAGGAGGAGCGGACGGCAGCCTCGTCGAGGTCGGAGACCTCTCGGTCGC
Organism: Streptomyces sp. GLSS-08; assembly: GCF_056387915.1. Classification (NCBI taxonomy): domain Bacteria; kingdom Bacillati; phylum Actinomycetota; class Actinomycetes; order Kitasatosporales; family Streptomycetaceae; genus Streptomyces; species Streptomyces sp. GLSS-08. The sequence continues at coordinate 160,356 of NZ_JBWJAQ010000007.1, read as the reverse complement.
GTTCGGGGAGCTGCGGGCGGTCGACGGCATCTCCTTCCGGCTGGAGAAGGGCGCCGCGCTGGGCCTGGTCGGCGAGTCCGGCTCCGGCAAGTCCACCGTCGCGTCCGCGCTGCTGGGGCTGCACCGCGGCACGGGGGCGCGGGTCGGCGGGGTCCTCCGCGTGGCCGGTGTGGACGTGGAGACGGCCTCCGACGGCGAGCTGCGCCGGCTGCGGGGCGGGAAGGCCGCCATGGTCTTCCAGGATCCGCTGTCCTCCCTCGACCCGTACTACGCCGTCGGTGACCAGATCGCCGAGGTGTACCGGGTGCACACGCGGGCGTCCCGGCGGGCGGCACGCGCGCGTGCCGTCGCCGTGCTCGACCGGGTCGGCATTCCCGACGCCGCACGCAGGGCCCGCTCCCGCCCGCACGAGTTCAGCGGCGGCATGCGGCAGCGCGCGCTGATCGCCATGGCCCTGGCCTGCGAGCCGGACCTGCTGATCGCCGACGAGCCGACCACCGCCCTCGACGTGACCGTCCAGGCCCAGATCCTGGACCTGCTGCACACGTTGCGGGAGGAGACCGGGATGGGGCTGCTGCTGGTCACGCACGACGTCGGCGTCGCGGCCGAGAGCGTGGACGACATCCTCGTGATGCGCCACGGACGTGCCGTCGAGCGCGGCACGGTGGGTGCGGTGCTGGGGTCGCCGCGGGAGCCGTACACCCGGGAACTGCTGGGGGCGGTTCCGCGGGTGGACGAGCCGCGGGGGCGCGAGCTGCGGGCGAGCGCCTCACCTGTGGACGAGCTGCGGGTGGGTGCCACTTCTGTGGGCGAGTTGCGGGTGGGCGCCTCTCTCGACGAGCCGGGGGTGGGTGCTCCTCCTGCGGACGAGGGGCGCGTGGGTGTCCCGGCGCCGTCCGGTGCCCCACTTGCCGTCGGCCCGGCGCCGGCCGGCGAGGTCGCGCTGGAAGAGGCCGTGCTGGAAGCGGTGGGACTGCGGCGCGAGTTCGGCCGCGGTAGGGGCCGGGTCACGGCGGTGGACGACGTGTCGCTCGCCGTCCACCGGGGCGAGACCCTGGGGATCGTGGGGGAGAGCGGCAGCGGGAAGACGACGCTCGGCCGGATGCTGGTCGGCCTCCTGGAGCCGACGGCCGGGTCCGTCCGCTACGAGGGGCGTACCCGCTCCGGCGTCGGCCCGGCCGTGCAGATGGTGTTCCAGGACCCGGTCTCCTCCCTCAATCCCCGGCGCAGCGTGGGCGAGTCGATCGCCGATCCGCTACGGGCGCGGGGCGAGCGGGACGAGGACCGGATCCGGGGGCGCGTACGGGACCTGCTGGAGCGCGTGGGTCTCGAACCGGCGCACTACGACCGCTATCCGCACGAGTTCAGCGGCGGACAGCGCCAGCGCGTCGGCATCGCGCGGGCCCTCGCCGCCGAACCGCGCGTCATCGTCTGCGACGAACCGGTTTCCGCGCTCGACGTCACCACGCAGGCCCAGGTGGTCGCCCTGCTCGGCGAGCTGCAACGGGAACTGGGGCTCGCACTGGTGTTCGTGGCGCACGACCTCGCGGTCGTGCGCCGGGTCAGCGACCGGGTGGCGGTGATGCGGCGCGGTCGCATCGTCGAACAGGGACCGGTCGACGAGGTGTACGAATCCCCGCGGGACCCCTACACCAAGCAACTGCTGGCCGCCGTACCGGCGCTCGACCCGCAGACCGCCGCCCGGCGCCGGGCGGCCCGCCGACAACTGGCCGCAGCGTCAGCGAGCTTGGCGTCGTGATCCCTTAGCGCGACGGAACGCCGCCCGTGCGGGAAAGTCACGCCCGTTCACCCCTTCTGGTGGCGCGACGGACAACCGTCCGTCGCGCCACCGTCATGTCCGCATACGTTCGTCCCGCTGCGAGCCGCCCGACCAACGGCGGCTCCCCACACGGGAGATCGGGGGTGCACTCGTGCGCATCGGACTGCTTACGGAGGGCGGCTATCCGTATGTGAGCGGTGACGCCACGCTCTGGTGCGACCGGCTCGTGCGCGGGCTCCGGCAGCACGAGTTCGACATCTACGCGCTCAGCCGCAGCCAGCACCAGGAGGACGAGGGCTGGGTCGCGCTGCCGCCCCAGGTCAGCCGGGTACGCACGGCGCCGCTGTGGACGTCCGAGGACGACGGCGCGGTCCTCGGACGGCGGGCGCGCCGCCGCTTCGCCGAGGCGTACGGAGAGTTGGCCGCGGTGGTCTGCGCGGGGTCTGCAATCGCCGCCGGTGTGCCTGCACTCGCCGCCGGCACGGAGGCACCCGCCGCCTCCGGAACCCGCGAAGCGCTTGAGGCGGACCGTTTCGGCAGTGCCCTGTACGCCCTCGCCGAACTCGCCCGCGACGAGGGCGGACTGGTCGGCGCCCTGCGCTCCGAGACCGCCGTACGCGCCCTGGAATGCGCCTGTCGTGCGCCGGGTGCTCTCAGGGCCGCCCGCACGGCCGGGGTGCCGGACCTGCTCGCCGTCGCCGCCCACTTCGAGCGGGCGCTGCGCCCCCTCTCCCTCGACTGGTACGAGGACGACGGGCTCGGCTCGGTCGACCTGTGCCACGCCGCGGCCGGCGGCTCTGCCGCGCTGCCCGGCCTGCTCGCCCGTCACTTCTCCGGCGTTCCCCTGCTGGTCACCGAGTACGGAGTCCAGCTCCGCGCCCACTACCTGGCCTCCGGTCAGGCGCCCCCGGCCGTACGGTCGCTCCTCGCCGCCTTCCACGGCGCTCTCGCCGCCGAGGTCTACCGCCGGGCCGCCGTCATCACGCCAGGCAACACGCACGCCCGCCGCTGGCAGGAGCGCTGCGGCGCCGACCGCGCCAAGCTGCGCACCGTCTACCCCGGCATGGAGGCCTCCCGCTTCGCGCGGGTCGGCGAGAACGCGGAGGGCGCCGCGTGCGTGAACCCGGACACGCCGGTCGCCGACCCGGACACACTGGTCTGGGTCGGCCGCATCGAACCGGCCAAGGACCTGATCGCCCTGCTCCACGCCTTCGCCGAGATCCGCAGGGAGGAGCCGAAGACGCGGCTGCGGATCGTCGGTGCCGCCGCCGGTGCCGAGGGCGCCGCCTACCTCGGTCACTGCAAGGCCCTGGCCGCGCAGCTCTTCCCCGACGAGGCGGAGGGCGTGCACGCGGTCGGCGACAACGCCGTCTCCTTCGAGGAGATCGGCGGCCCCGAGGTCCCGAACCTCGCGGAGGCGTACGCATCCGGGGCCGTGGTCGTCCTGTCGAGCGTCGTCGAGGGCTTCCCGATCAGCCTGGTCGAAGCCATGTTCTGCGGACGCGCCACCGTCTCCACGGACGTCGGCGCGGTCGTCGAGGTCATCGGGGGTACGGGGCTGGTGGTGCCCCCGCGCAATCCGCGGGCGCTCGCCGAGGCGTGCGTGGCGCTGCTGCGCGACCCCGAACGCCGTGAGCGCCTCGGTGCCGCCGCCCGCGCCCGGGCCCTCGAACTGTTCACCGTCGAGCAGAACGTCGCGGCCTTTCACGACATCTACCTGGACATCGTCTCGCACTCCCCGGTGCGCCGGATGGTGGTCGACGAGGCCGGTGAGCCCCTGCCCTTCGGCATGCCCGCCGAGGCCCATGTACCCGGCCGCTGGACCGAGTCCCGCCTGATGGCCGCGGGCCGGCCGCGCTGGGCGGCCGGAGCGCCGGTACGGGCCACGGTGACCGCGCCGACGCTCGCCGCGACCCCCGCCGCTTCCGTCGTCGTCCCGGCGGTCCCGGTTGCCGCCGTCCCGGCGGTCCCCGCGGGAGAGGGCGTGTGATGAGCGAACACGGCGGAGTGAGCGGCCTGAGTGAACCGGGTGTGAGGGACACGCGGGACGAAGTGGCCGAACCGGATGTGAGGGGCTCGGGCGGGGGCGGCCGGGACGTGCTGGACGCGGAGGGCGTGGGCCGGCGCGGCCACGACGTGCCGGAGGCGGGTGCATCCGGTCAGGGCGTGCCGGATGTGAGGGGTGCGGGTCAGGACGGCCAAGGCGCGCTGGATGTGGAGGGCGTGGGCCGGAACGGCAAGGACGTGCCGGAGGCGCAGGGTGCAGCCGGTCAGGGCCTGCCCCATGTGACGGGTGCGGCCGGTCAGGGCGTGCCGGATGGGAAGGATGCGGCCGGTCAGGGCGTGCCGGATGTGGGGCGCGTGGGCCGGGGCGGCCGGAGCGAGGGCGCCTGGGGCGCCGCGCACAGGGCGGTGGGCCGTCGAGGCGCCGTCGACCCCGTGAAGGCGCTGATGCACCGGCACCGCGAACTGTGCGCACGGGCCGTCGACCCGCTGGAGATCGCCGCGGGCCTGGAGGCACACGGCGTGACCGACCGGACCGCCGCGCGCTTCCGGCACCGGGACGTGTTCTCGCTCGCGGAGGAGATGTACGCCCGCGTGCCGCGCGACGGTGATCCGACGGCGCAGCCCGAGCGGAGCGACGCTTCCGGCGCGCCCGCCCGCTGGGCCGCACTCGCCCTGTTGCCGGGCATCCTGTGCGCCGCCACCGTGGCGGGCCTGCGCCTCACCGACGGCCGGCCGCACCTCGCCGTGGCCGCGACCGGTGTCCTGGCCGTGGTGCTCGGCCTCCGGGCGGCACTGCGCCGCGGACCCCTCAGCGCCCCGAACCGCAGCACCCCCGGAGCGTGGACCTGCTGGCTCCTCGCGTACGCGCTCCTCGGCGACGGACTGCTGAGCGCCGGCCTCGCGGGCGGTCCCGACGGCGCCTGGCCCCTGGCCGTCGCGCCGCTCCTGGCCCTCGCGCTGGCCTGCGCCCCCGCAGCCTGGTGCACGCACCTCTTCTCCGTACGCGCCCGGCGCAGGCTGACCGTCAGCCGCGGGCTGGAGGAGTTCACCGCCTCCGTGAAGCCGCTGCTCCTGGGGACGTTCGGGCTCTTCCTCTGTTCCCTGGCCGCGCTGCTCGCCCTGTGCGGGACGGTCCTGGGTGAGCCCGCCGCCCTCGGCGGAGCCGGGGCTCTCGGAGCACTGCTCCTGCTCGCCCGCCTGCTCACCACGCACGGCTTCACCCACGCCCCTGCCGTCGTCCTCGCCGCCGCGGGCGCGAGCGAGGCGACCGCCCTGTCAACGGTCTTCGCGAGCCGCCTCCCCGGCTGCTCGTCCCTCGCCACGCCGGTCGAGACCCTCGTCCAGGCGGGCGGTCCGGGGGCCGTCCCGGCCGTGGTGTGCGGCACGGCCGCCCTCGTGCTTCTGGTCCACGCCACCCGCACCCTGACCCGGGCCTCCGCCCACGCCACACCGGCCGGAGCCACCCCGTGAGGACCGGCTGCCGGTCCGCGCACCCCCTTTCTCCCGCGGGGCCGACACCGCGGGCCCCACTCCCGATCCACGGCACCACCCCTGAAGGAGAACGCCAGATGATCACCTCCCGAACCGGAGAGTCCGCCCCGGGAGCCGCCCGATGAGGGTCCTGCTGATCGGAGCCAACGGATATTTGGGCCGCTTCGTCGCCGACCGGCTGCTCGCCGACCCGGCCGTCCAGCTCACCGCGCTCGGCCGCGGCGACGACGCCGACGTACGGTTCGACCTCGCCTCCGGCAGCCCCGGCGCGCTCACCCGCTTCCTGGACGCGGTGCACCCCGGGGTCGTCGTCAACTGCGCGGGCGCCACCCGCGGCGGCGCCCGCGAACTCATCCGGCACAACACCGTCGCCGTCGCCACCGTCTGCGAGGCCCTGCGCCGCAGCGGCTGCGGCGCACGACTCGTGCAGATCGGCTGCGGCGCCGAGTACGGGCCGAGCCAGCCCGGCTCCTCGACCGCGGAGGACGCCGTACCGCGCCCCGGCGGCCCGTACGGCGTCAGCAAACTCGCCGCCACCGAACTGGTCCTCGGCTCGGGCCTGGACGCCGTCGTGCTCCGCGTCTTCTCGCCCGCGGGCCCCGGCACCCCCGCCGGATCCCCGCTCGGCCGTCTCGCCGAGGCCATGCGCCGCGCCATCCAGTCCGGCGACGGCGAACTCAAACTCGGCGGCCTCGGCGTCCAGCGCGACTTCATCGACGTCCGCGATGTCGCCCGCGCCGTCCACGCCGCCTCCCTCTCCGCCGCCCAGGGCGTCATCAACATCGGCTCGGGCCGCGCCGTACGCCTGCGCGACGCCGCCGCCGTCCTCGCCCGGGTGGCCGGCTACGGCGGCGCACTGCACGAACTCGACGGGCCGCCGGGGCCGATGAGGCCGTCCATCATCCACCCCCGCAACGAACCCGACCACGTGCCCCCGACCGCCTTCCCCTACCCGGACGGCTGCGGCAGCTGGCAGCAGGCCGACGTCCGCACCGCGCGCGACCGCCTCGGCTGGCGGCCCCGCATCAATCTCGAGGAATCCCTCGCCGACATCTGGATGGAGGCGGCATGCCGTATCTGACCCGCTCCGCGGCGGGCACCGCGAGCACCGGCGTGGGACTCGGCTTCGGCATCCCCGGCTATGCGCACCCCCTCGTCGCTCCGCTGGAGTGGGGTGAGCTGGCCCGCCCCGGCACCCCCTTGCACTGGGTCGTCCTCAACGTCGCCGACGGGCCCGGTACGCGCCCCGACCCCCGCTGCCTGGAAGCGGCGGGACGCCTGCGCAACGCCGGGGTCCGGGTGCTGGGACACCTGGACACCGCCCACGGTGCCCGCACCTTCCGCGAACTGGTCTCCGACGCCCACCGCTACCTCGACTGGTACCGCGCCGACGGCTTCTTCCTGGACCGCTGTCCCACCGAGCGCGCCGCGCTCCCCGAGGTCCGTCGCACGGTGACCACGCTCCGGGCGCTGTGCGAGCGAGGTCACATCGTGCTCGGCCACGGCACGCACCCGTACCCCGGATACGCCGAGGACGCCGATCAGCTGGTCACGTTCTCCGGCTCCTGGGGCGACTACCGCTGGTCGCAGGCGGCGGAGTGGACCGCCGACCATCCGCCCGAGCGCTTCTGCCACTTCGTGCACGGCGTCCCCCGCGGCCACCTCGAAGAGGCCCTGCGCATCGCCCGCTGGCAGGGCGCGTCGACGATCTACTTCACCGACCGCACCGCCGACGGCGGTCGCGCCGACCCCTGGTCGACCATGCCCGGCTACTGGGACGAGATCGTCTCGCGAGTCGGAACGGGTGTCTCGGAATGAAGAAGGGCGTGGCAGTGTTACGGGGAGAACGACCTCCCTCGGTCTCGGCTGTGCCCGAGCAGGGGGACACCCATTGATTGACCGATTAACGGAGTAACCGTGTCGCTGCCACCCCTGGTCGAGCCGGCTGCCGAGCTCACCGTAGACGAGGTCCGCAGGTACTCCCGCCACCTGATCATTCCGGACGTCGGAATGGACGGGCAGAAGCGGCTGAAGAACGCCAAGGTGCTCTGTGTGGGCGCCGGCGGCCTCGGATCGCCGGCCCTGATGTACCTGGCCGCCGCGGGCGTGGGCACGCTCGGCATCGTGGAGTTCGACGAGGTCGACGAGTCGAACCTGCAGCGCCAGATCATCCACAGCCAGGCTGACATCGGCCGCTCCAAGGCCGCGTCGGCGCGTGACTCGGTGCTGGGCATCAACCCGTACGTGAACGTGGTCCTTCACGAGGAGCGGCTGGAAGCCGACAACGTGATGGACATCTTCAGCCAGTACGACCTGATCGTGGACGGCACGGACAACTTCGCCACCCGGTACCTGGTCAACGACGCGTGCGTGCTGCTCGACAAGCCGTACGTATGGGGTTCGATCTACCGCTTCGACGGCCAGGCCTCGGTCTTCTGGTCCGAGCACGGCCCGTGCTACCGCTGCCTCTACCCGGAGCCCCCGCCGCCCGGCATGGTCCCCTCCTGCGCCGAGGGCGGTGTCCTCGGCGTGCTGTGCGCGTCTATCGGATCCATCCAGGTCAACGAGGCCATCAAGCTCCTCGCGGGCATCGGCGAGCCGCTCGTCGGCCGTCTGATGATCTACGACGCCCTGGAGATGCAGTACCGCCAGGTCAAGGTCCGCAAGGACCCGGACTGCGCGGTCTGCGGTGAGAACCCCACCGTCACCGAGCTCATCGACTACGAGGCCTTCTGCGGCGTCGTGTCCGAGGAGGCCCAGGAGGCGGCCGCCGGCGCGACGATCACTCCGAAGCAGCTCAAGGAGTGGATCGACGACGGCGAGAACATCGACATCATCGACGTCCGCGAGATCAACGAGTACGAGATCGTCTCGATCCCAGGTGCCCGGCTGATCCCGAAGAACGAGTTCCTCATGGGCACCGCTCTGGAGAGCCTCCCGCAGGACAAGAAGATCGTCCTGCACTGCAAGACGGGTGTCCGCAGTGCGGAAGTCCTCGCCGTGCTCAAGTCGGCGGGTTTCTCCGACGCGGTGCACGTCGGCGGCGGCGTGATCGGCTGGGTCAACCAGATCGAGCCGGACAAGCCCATCTACTAGGCGTCCACGCCGGTCCGTCGGACGTCCGGCTTTTCGGCAGGGGCCCGGCACCGCGTGTGCCGGGTCCCTCTCCGCGGGGTCCCGCCCTGCTACGGGCGGATCCCGGCGCGCTACGAGCAGACCATGCCGTCCTTCGGCACCGATCCGTCCAGCAGGTAGCCGTTCACCGTGGAGTCGACGCAGTCGCTGCCGCTCCCGTACGCCCCGTGCCCCTCGCCCTTCCAGGTGAGGAGCACGCCGACGTCCTTCCCCAGCTCGTCCGCCATCTTGCGGGCACCCTCGTAGGGCGTCGCCGGGTCCCCGGTGTTGCCCACGAGCAGGACGGGAGCCGACCCGGGCGCGCTGACCTCCGGCGTGTCGTACTGCCCGGCGACCGGCCAGTCGTGGCACCAGCCCGCTGTGTCCCAGCCCATGAAGTCGCCGAAGACGGGCGAGATCTTCTCGAACTCCGGCAGCAGCCTCTCCGCCTCCTCGGGCGTCAGCCGCTGCTTGTCGTCCAGGCACGATATGACTCGTTGGGCATGGGTCGTCGTGCCGTAGTGCCCGGAGGCGTCCCGCTCGTTGTAGCCGTCGGCCAGCGTCAGCAGCTGTGAACCGTCTCCGCCCTCGGCGGCCTTCAGGGCGCTGGTCAGGGTGGGCCAGGACTGCTCGCTGTACAGCGGCAGGACGATGCCGGTCAGCGCCAGCGACTGAGTGAGCTTGCGGTCGGAGGACGCCGCGAGCGGCTTCGCGTCGATCCGCTCCAGCAGGTCCACGATTTTCTGGGAGCCCCGCCTCGGATCCTGACCCGTCGACTTCAGGTAGGCGTCCAGAGCGCGCTGGAAGCCACGGGTCTGGTTCTTGGCATGACCCACCGTGTCGGCGCTCGGGTCGACGACGGCGTCCAGCACCACACGCCCCACGTGCTCGGGGAACAGATGGGCGTACACCCCGCCCAGCTCCGTGCCGTACGAGATGCCGAAGTAGTGCATCTTCGGGTCGCCGAGGACCTGGCGCATCAGGTCCAGGTCGCGGGCGGTGTCCGTCGTCGAGACGTGCGACATCAGCTTCCCGCCGTTCCTCAGGCAGCCCTTGCCGAAGTCCGTCGCGTCCTTGAGGTAGGCCGTCTTCTCGGTCGCGTCGTCCGGGGTCGCGTCCACCGACTCGGCGGCTTCCATCTCCTTGTCGCTGCGGCAGCGCACACCTTCGCTGGCGGCGACTCCGCGCGGGTCCCAGCTCACCAGGTCGTAGCGCTGGTGGAGCTTCGAGACCGTACCCGCGTACGACGGCATCGTGGCGACGCCCGAGGCGCCCGGGCCGCCGAAGTTGAAGACGAGGGAACCGAGTCGCTTGCCGCCGCCGGTCGCCTTCGCACGGATCAGCGCGAGGTCGATGGTCCTGCCGTCCGGTTGCGCGTAGTCGAGAGGCACCTTGAGCTTCGCGCACTGCCAGGCGTCGCCCGGGGCGGGGGAGTCCGACGTGCCATTGCAGCCGCCCCAGTCCAGCCGCTGCGAGGTCAGCGACGAGGGCAGTCGCGGCGAGGCGCCGGACGAGGGCGTCGTGGCCGACGAGTCGGAGCGGTCCTGTCCACCGGACGTGTTCTTGCCTTCGCCGGAGGAGCCCCCGCTGCAGCCGGCCACCAGCAGAGCGGCGGCGGCCGCCGCCGCCCATCGTGCGAAACGTGTCATGCGCTCTCCCCCTCAGCAGTGATCCGCTCGAAGTCGCCGATCACCTGCAGGCCATAGTAGGCGCCTGCGCCCGACCACCGTCGGAGCCTGTGGATAACGCTTTGACCTGCTGTTTTCTAGGAGCAGACGGTTCCGGCGGAGGGCACGGTCCCCTGCAGCAGATAGCCGTCGACCGCGTTGTGCACGCACTTGTTCCCGCTGTCGTAGGCACCGTGCCCCTGGCCCTTGTACGTCAGCTGGACGCCCACCGACCGGCCCAGCGCGTCCGCCATCTTCTTCGCACCCTCGTACGGTGTGGCCGGATCGCCGGTGTTGCCGACGACGAGGATCGGAGCCGATCCGGGCGCGCTCACGTCGGGGTGGTCGGCGGCGCCCGCCACCGGCCAGTCGCTGCAGCTGACCATGCCCCAGGCCAGGTAGTCGCCGAACAGCGGCGAGGCGGACCGGAACTCAGGCAGCTTCGCCTCCACGTCGGCCGTGGTGTAGCGCGGCTTGTCGTCGGCGCAGTTGATGGAGACGTTGGCCGCGGTGATGTTGCTGTACTCGCCGTCCTCGTTGCGCCCGTTCATCGAGTCGGACAGCAGCATGAGCACCTTGCCGTCACCGGCGTACGCCTCATCGAGGCCCTGCGTGAGGTACTCCCAGAAGTCCTTGGAGTACAGGGCCTGGGCGATGCCGCTGGTCGCCGCGGTCTGGGTCAGCTCGCGGGGGAAGACGCCGGGAATCGGCTTGCGGTCGAGGTCCGCCAGCAGTTTCGCGATGCGGTTCCTGACGTCCTGTGGGGAGTCGCCGACCGGGCAGTCCTCCGTCTTCGAGGTGCAGTCCTCGGCGAAGTTGTCGAGGGCGAGCTGGAAACCCCTGGCCTGTCCCAGAGAGCCCTGTTCCGGGGTCTGCGTCGGGTCGACGACCGCGTCGAAGACGGCGCGCCCCACCTTCCCGGGGAACAGGTGCGCGTACACGCCGCCCAGTTCGGTGCCGTACGAGATGCCGAAGTAGTACAGCTTGTCGTCGCCGAGCACCTGCCGCATCAGGTCCATGTCACGGGCCGCGTCGGTCGTCCGCACGTGCGGCAGGGTATGACCCGAGTTCTTCTCGCAGGCCGCATTGAACTGCTTGGTGTTGTCGAGCAGCTCGGTGCGTTCCGCCGTGTCGTCCGGCGTCGCGTCCTGCTCGAAGTACTCGTCGAGCTGCTGGTCGTCCTCGCACTTCACGCCCGCGCTGCGGCCGACCCCGCGAGGGTCGAAACTCACCAGGTCGTAGCGGGTGCGCAGCTTCGCGTAGTCCTCGCCGAAGGCGGGCAGCGCGGTGATTCCGGAGCCGCCGGGGCCGCCGAAGTTGAAGACGAGCGAGCCGATGCGCTTGCTCTTGTCGCCACTGGTCCCGGCCCGGATCAGGGCGATGCCGATAGTGTCGCCCGTGGGCTTGTCCCAGTCGAGCGGCGCCTTCATCGTGGCGCACTGCCACTTGGTGCCCCCCGGCAGCGGCGAGGGTGCGTTGCCGCCGCCCTCGGACGCGGACGGCGCGGGGCACTCCTTCCAGCTCAGCTTCTGAGCCGTCAGGTCCTCGTCCTTGGAGTCGTCGTCACTGCAGCCCGTCGTCAGCGACGACAGCAGTAGGGCGGCGGCGGTGAGGGCAGCGGCGCGCAGTCGGGGCGGCTTCGGCATGATCCCATCCTGAGGTCGCGCCCGGCGGGACGCTCGGGGCGCGGGCCGTGCGGGTGAGGAGCGGCCGGTGGTTCGTCCGGATCACGTGAAGGCTCGTAAGGATCACCCGACGGTCCGTACGGATGCCCAGCGGGCTCGTGGGGACTGCCCGCGCGTGGGCTAGAGCGCGCCCTTGCGGGTCAGATGGTTGAAGAACAGCCATCCCGGCAGCACCGGAAGCCAGAGCGTCAGGAGCCGGTACAGCAGCACCGCGGGTGCCGCGACCTCCTTGGGGAGCCCTACGGCGATCAGACCGACCGTCAGCGTCGCCTCGACCGCGCCGACGCCGCCCGGGGTCGGCGCCGCCGAGCCGAGCGCGTTGCCCGCGAGGAAGACGACGGCGACGCTGGCGAGACTGAGGATGGTCGTCTCCTCGTGGCCGAAGGCCCTGATCGACGCGTCCAGGCACATCACGAAGCAGGCGGTGAGGAGCAGCATGCCGCCGATGCCGGTGATCAGCTTCTGCGGCCGCTGGAGCACGTCGAGCATGCGCGGCACGACCCCGGCGAACAGCGACCTCACGCGCGTGGCGACGAATTTGCGCAGGAACGGCACCGAGGTCACCACGAGCACCAGGACCGCGACCGTCAGCAGACCGGCGATGACCGTACGGGACGGCGACAGGGAGGGCGTCTTCTCGGTGCCGGTGAGATATCCGAACGACAGCAGCATCAGGATGTGGCAGCCGAGTCCGAACAGCTGCGACGCGCCGACACTGGCCACCGCGAGCCCGGGGCGGACGCCCGCGCGTTGCAGGAAGCGGGTGTTGAGGGCGACTCCGCCCACGGCCGCGGGGGCCACGATCTTCACGAACGAACCGGCGACCTGCGCTGCCACGGTCCGCAGGAACGGCACCCGCTCCGGTACGAAGCCGAGCAGGCTCATCGCCGCGGCGAAGTAGCTCAGCGCCGAGAACAGCACGGCCGCGGCGACCCAGCCCCACTCGGCGCTGTCGAAGAGGGTGCCGAACTCGATGTGGGTCAGCTGCGTGAGCAGGAAGTACGCGCCGATGGCGCCGGCGATGAAACTGATCAGCGTGCGCGGCCGGACGCGCTCCAGGCGGGCCGGCTCGACCGGCGCCTGCGGCCTGATCAGCAGCACCTGGTGGCGGATCTGGGTGAGCAGATCCTCCTCGCGTGCCTCCTCCAGAGCGTCGTCTATCGCCCGCTTCTCCGCCCGCTGCTCGGCACGTACGGCCTTCTTGTCGGGCTTCTCCAGTACGGGCCCGGTGTGCTCGTGGGCTTCCTCGGTGCGGGCGAGCTTGTCCTGCCGGGAGGCGTCCAGGACCGCGTCGCGCTCGCGCTGGGCACGCTCACGGGCCAGTTTCCGCAGGGTCGCGCGCGTGGAGCGCGTCAGCGCGATGGGCTGGAGCAGCGGGAGGCAGTCCGCGACCGCGTCCGGGCCCAGTACGCCGACCGCCGAGGCGACCGCCCGCTCGGCGCCGACGCGCAGTCCGAGCGTCGTCACCAGTTGCGCGATGTCCATGCGCAGCACCAGGTCACCGGCGGCGATCTCGCCGCCGCGCAGGTCGGTGAGGATCACCGTGCCTGAACGATCCACCAGGATGGCGTCGCCCGCGAGCCTGCGGTGCGCGATGCGACGCGACTGGAGCGCCTGGACCTGATGCCACGTGTCCCGCAGGAGGTCGTCCGTGATCATCTCGTCGGGCACCGAGTCGAGCGTGTGGCCGCCCGTGTGCTCGTAGACCAGCATCACCGCGTCGGGGCCGAGTTCGGAGGTCGCGATCAGCTTCGGCGCGTTGGCACCGGCCGCGATGGCCGCGTACGCGAGGAGTGCTTCCTGCTCCAGGGCCTGGCGCAGGGACTGCAGGCTGCGGCGCGTGGTGATGCCGCGCAGCGTCAGCCGGCGCCACACGCGGTAGAAGAAGCCCTGCGCCTGCTGTTCCCGGTCGACGACCGTGACGTCCAGGGGTGGGCCGTCCTCCAGAGTGACGAAGTAGCGCCGGCCGCGGTCACCGTTGTCCGTGGTGTCCGGCGCCTCGTCGCGGGCCGCGCTCACCGGGTGGAAACCGACGTGCCGCAGTCCCGCCATCAGCGTCCGGCCGGTCGGACGCACGTTCGGCGAGCCGACCGCGTACAGCGTCCCGTACGCGACCGTCCAGCCGATCAACACGGTCAGGATGATCGAGAACGGTGTCGTGTAGCCGGTGACCAGCATCGAGAAGGCGTCCAGGAGCAGCACCACCCACAGCACGGCACGCCAGCGCGGCCGGCGCGACATGCCGACGGCCGTCATGTAGGCGATGACGGGCGCGAGGTAGCCGTGCACCGGGTCGGTGAGGGCGTGGACATCGCCGGGCGAGGGCTGGGTGAGCGCTTCCTGGATGGAATGCGGCGCGGCCTTGGCGACCCACAGGTCGGTGGCGAGCGTCACTCCGTGGGCGAGGACGGCGGCGAGCACACCATCGGCGATGCGCAGACCGTCCCGCTTGATCAGCCGCTCGATCGCGAACGCGACCGGCACCAGGAGGATCGCGATGCTCGACACCAGGCCGGCGATCTTGATCAGCAGGTCGGGTGCCTGGCCGGTGCCCTTGTTGATGTCCTGTTCGAGCCCCGACGTGGTGCCGTGGGCGAAGGCGGCGACAGCGAGCAGCAGCACGATCGCGAGGAACCCCACGAGGAGCCGCATCAGGTCCGAGGGGCGGTGCACGCGCGCGGGGAGCAGCGGTTCGTCGCCCTCGACCTCGTCGTTGTGCGGGTCCTCGGCACAGTCGGCGCTCTGCCCGCTCACGTCGTCCGCAGCCGCGTTCGTGGGCGCTCGGTCGCCTGCCTGAGCGGTGTCCGGGCGCGACGACGCCTCAGAGGTGCCCTCCGCGTCCTCGGGGTGCACACCCTGCTGCTTCATCGTCTCTTCTTGATCTCGTATCACCTGTCACCGCCCGCACGATGGTGGCATGCCCGGCCGGGACACGGGGGCAGGAGGGTGCAATACGGGGGCGCACAGTCTGCCGGAAGCAGGCCCCCGGGGCGAGTGCTGCGCCCCGTGACCGCCGCGTCGCTTTGTCGGTGGGGTGGGGCAGGATGGGTCGGATGAGCGAGGAGAGCCTTCCGGCGGACGCCCTGCCGGAGTACGCGGAGCGGGTGCTCGACGTCGCCGAGCTGATCCCGTCCGGGCACGTCATGACGTACGGGGACGTCGCCGAATGGCTGGACGAGGGCGGCCCGCGCCAGGTGGGCCGGGTGATGGCCCTGTACGGAGGAGCGGTCCCGTGGTGGCGCGTCATCCGCGCGGACGGGGTGCTGGTCCCCGGACACGAACTGGAGGCGCTGAGCCACTACCGCGCGGAGGGCACGCCCCTGAAGGAAGCCGGCCGGACCTCCGAAGGTCATCTGCCGCGCGTCGACATGGGACGGGCGAGATGGGACGGGGGCGAGCGCGCGGAAGGTCACACCTGACAGCTTCCGCCATCGGACGGGCGAACGGGGAACCTGTGGCCCGTACGGGGGAAGTCGGGCACCCGCGCGGGATGCCGTACGTTCGAGCAGCGAGGGACGCACGGGGCACGGGGGAAGAGGGGGAAGCCCTCCTTCCACGGTGTCCACCGGCGTAGCGTCTTCCCGGGTGTCCACCGGTGTGGCATCGGCGACGTACGTCTCCCTCACCCCGCTGCCACCCCCTCCCGCACGCGCCGGCCCTCGTACCGGACGCCCGACCACCCCTGAACGAAGGCGCTCAGCGCCCGCAGTGACCGAACGCACAACCACCAGGACCGGCGAACCACGTGAGCTCCTCCTCTTCCACCAGGCGCCTGTCGCACCACCAGGTGCGCCAGGGGACCCGTGGCGCCTATCGGCTGGTACGTACCCCGCCGGCCCGGCCGGACCCCCCTCGTCCGGACGCGGCGCAGCGCTCCGTGGTTCACCACAAGGGGGGCCCGCTGCTCGTTCTGGCCGGTCCCGGTACGGGCAAGACGACCACGCTCGTGGAGTCGGTGGCGGCACGCATCGCCCGGGGCGGGGACCCGCAGCGCATCCTGGTGCTGACCTTCAGCCGCAAGGCGGCCGTCGAGCTGCGTGACCGCATGGCGCTGCGCATCGGAGCCGCGCGCGCCCCACGGGCGACCACGTTCCACTCGTACTGCTACGCCCTGGTCCGCGCCCACCAGGACAGCGACCTGTTCGTCGAGCCCCTGCGGCTGCTGTCCGGTCCCGAACAGGACGTGGCGGTGCGTGAGCTGCTCGCGGGGCAGCCCGCCCTGGAGCGGCTCGGTCTCGCGCACGTGCGCTGGCCGGACGAACTGCGGGCCTGCCTGACCACCCGCGGCTTCGCGGACGAGGTCCGCGCGGTGCTGGCCCGCAGCCGCGAGCTGGGACTGAGCCCGGACGCCCTCGACGCGTTCGCCTCCCGCATCGGCCGCCCGGACTGGCGGGCGGCGGCCGCCTTCCTCGCCGAGTACCTCGACGTACTCGACATGCAGGGAGTGCTCGACTACGCCGAACTCGTCCACCGCGCGGTGCTGCTCGCCGGCCGGGCGGAGGTCGCCGAACGGCTGGCCGCCCAGTACGACGCGGTCTATGTGGACGAGTACCAGGACACCGACCCCGCACAGGTACGGCTGCTGCACGCCCTCGCGGGAGGAGGCCGCACCCTGGTGGCCTTCGGCGATCCCGACCAGTCGATCTACGCGTTCCGCGGTGCCGACGTGAACGGCATCCTGGAATTCCCGCACGCGTTTCCGCGCGTGGACGGCCACCCGGCGCCGGTGGCGGTCCTGCGCACGTCCCGCCGCTCGGGAGCGGCCCTGCTCGGTGCCACGCGTCTGGTCACCCAGCGCATGCCCCTGACCCGCCTGCCCGCGGAGAAGGTCCGCGCCCACCGTGAGCTGACGCCGGTCCGCGGCGGCGGGCGCGTCGAGGTCTACACGTACCCGACACCGGGCACGGAACTGGACAACATCGCGGACATCCTCCGCCGGGCGCACCTGGAGGACGGCGTCCCGTGGGGTGAGATGGCGGTCCTGGTGCGCGCGGGCTCCCGCACCATCCCCGCCGTCCGGCGCGCCCTCACGGCCGCAGGCGTCCCCCTGGACATCGACGGCGACGACCTGCCGCTGCGCCACGAACCGGCCGTGGCACCCCTGCTGGTGGCCCTGAGGGCGGTGGCGACGGCGGCGGCGGAGACGGTGGGCGTCGGCTCTGGGGCCGCTGACCGGTCCGCCCCGGAAGCGGGTGCGGAGCCCACGAAGCCTCTGCTGTCCGAGCCCACGGAACCTGTGCTGTCCGCGCAGCCCGTGCCGTCGGAGCCCGCGCAGCCCGTGCTGTCGGAGCCCGTGCAGCCCGTGCCGTCCGCGGAGCCCACCGAGCCTGCGGATCCCACGGAGTCCATGCCCTCCTCGGAGCCCACCGAGCCCACGGAGCTCACGGACCCGAAGGCGCCCGCGCCGTCGACCCCGGCGGACTCCGGAACGGCCGCCTCCGGTCGGGTGGGAACCTGGCTCGACACCGAGACCGCGCTCACGCTGCTCACCTCGCCCCTCGCCGGCATGGACGCCGCCGACCTGCGCCGCCTCGGCCGTGCCCTGCGTGAGGAGGAGCGCGCCGGGGGCAATCACGTGCCCCCGCCCTCCGACGAACTGCTGAGGCGCGCACTCGCCGAACCGGAACGGCTGGTGGCGCACGATCCGGCGTATGCCCGGGGTGCCCAGCGCCTGGGCGCGCTGCTGCGCAAGGCACGCGAACGACTCGCGGGCGGCGGCACGGCGGAGGAGGCCCTCTGGGACCTGTGGGAGGGCACACCGTGGCCGCAGCGACTGGAGCGCTCGGCCCGGCGCGGCGGCGCGGCGGGGCGCAACGCCGACCGCGACCTCGACGCGGTGTGCGCGCTCTTCGCGACCGCGGCCCGCGCCGAGGAGCGCATCGGCGGCCGCGGCGCCCTCAACTTCCTGGAGGAGATCGAGGCCCAGGACATCGCCGCCGACACGCTCACCCGCAGGGCCGTGCGCCCCGACGCCGTGCGCCTGATGACCGCGCACCGCTCCAAGGGCCTGGAGTGGCGGCTCGTCGTGGTCGCCGGCGTCCAGGAGGGGCTGTGGCCCGACCTGCGGCGGCGCGGCTCCCTGCTGGAGGCCGACCGCATCGGACGCGACGGCCTCGCCGAGCCCCTGACCCCCGGAGCGCTGCTCTCCGAGGAACGCCGGCTGTTCTACGTGGCCGCCACGCGCGCGCGTGAACGCCTCGTCGTCACCGCGGTGAAGGCCCCGGCGGACGACGGGGACCAGCCCTCCCGCTTCCTCACCGAGCTCGGCGTCGAGCCCAAGGACGTGACGGGCCGCCCGCGCCGCCCCCTGTCCGTGGCAGCCCTGGTGGCCGAACTGCGGGCGACCACCGTCGACCCGCGCGTGTCCGACACCCTCCGGGAGGCCGCCGCCCGCCGCCTGGCGAGGCTCGCCGCGCTCGGCGACGAGGACGGCCGCCCCCTGGTGCCGTCCGCGCACCCCTACCGCTGGTGGGGCATGTACGAGCCGACCGAGAGCAAGGTGCCGCTACGGGACCGCGACCACCCCGTCGTGCTCTCCGGAAGCGCCCTGGACCAGCTCGCCAACACCTGTGCCCTGCAGTGGTTCCTGGGCCGCGAGGTGAAGGCGGACGCCCCCGCGACGGCCGCCCAGGGATTCGGCAACGTGGTGCACGTCCTCGCCGACGAGGTGGCCTCCGGGCACACCCCCGCCGACCTCGACGTCCTCATGGAGCGGCTGGACTCCGTGTGGAACGCGCTCGCCTTCGACGCGCCCTGGAAGTCGTCGCAGGAGAAGGAGCACGCGCGCGTGGCGCTCGAACGCTTCCTGAAGTGGCACGTCATGGACCGCACCGGCCGTACGCCGGTGGCCAGCGAGCAGGACTTCGACGTGACCCTGGAAGCGGGCTCCTACGAAGTGCGCATCCGCGGCTCCATGGACCGCGTCGAGACGGACTCCGAAGGCCGTGCCTACGTCGTCGACTTCAAGACCGGCAAGCAGGCACCGAGCGCCGCCGACGTGGCCCGCCACCCGCAGCTCGCCGTCTACCAGCTGGCCGTGAAGCACGGGGCGGTCGACGAGGTCTTCGACGGCGTGCGTCCGGAGCCCGGCGGCGCGGAACTCGTCCAGCTGCGACAGGGCGCCGCCAAGAAGAACGGCGGCGAGACCTTCCCCAAGGTGCAGGCCCAGGAGCCGCTGGCGGGGGAGTGGGTCGGCGACCTCCTCGCCACCGCCGCGGGCAAGGTCCTCGACGAGCGGTTCACCCCGGCCGCCGGGCAGCACTGCACGCACTGCGCGTTCCGGGCGTCGTGCAGCGCGCGGCCGGAGGGCCGGCAGGTGATCGAATGACGGGAGCCGCTCCGCAAGGGCCCAGGGGTGTCGTGCCGGAGTGACCCGCCCCGGTGAGATACCGCGCGGCGTCGGTACGTCCGACGCGGGCCCGGGTGGCGTGCCGCTCGGCGTCGGACCGACGCCGCCCCGGGTGACGTACCGCACGGCGTAGATACGTCCGACGCGCTCCGGGTGACCTGGCGCCCGGCGTCGGTACGTCCGACGCGGCCGAGTGACGTACCGCACCCCCCGGGCTGACCAGCGCTTCTTCCGTCCCGTCGGCCGATGCGGTCCTCGCTGTCAGTGGGCGCCGCTAGCCTCTCAGACGTGCCAGCCCGTATCACCGACCCCGAGCAGCTCAAGGAGCTCCTGGGCATCCCCTTCACCCCGGAGCAGACGGCGTGCATCACCGCACCGCCCGCTCCGCAGGTGATCGTGGCCGGAGCCGGGTCGGGCAAGACCACGGTGATGGCGGCCCGCGTCGTGTGGCTCGTCGGCACCGGCCAGGTCGCCCCGGAACAGGTGCTCGGCCTGACGTTCACCAACAAGGCGGCCGGTGAGCTCGCCGAGCGCGTCCGCAAGGCACTCATCAAGGCAGGGGTCACCGACCCCGACGTGATCGACCCGGACAACCCTCCCGGTGAACCCGTCATCTCCACGTACCACGCCTTCGCCGGCCGGCTGCTGACCGACCACGGCCTGCGCATCGGGCTGGAACCCACGGCGCGCCTCCTCGCCGACGCCACCCGCTACCAGCTCGCCGCGCGGGTCCTCCGAGAGGCCCCGGGTCCCTACCCCGCCCTGACGCGCTCCTTCCCCGACCTGGTGAGCGACCTCCTCACGCTCGACTCCGAGCTCGCCGAACACCTCGTACGCCCCGAGGACCTGCGGGCGTACGACGCCGAGCTGCTGCGCTCGCTGGAGGGCGCCAAGCTCACCAACGCCGATCTCCGCAAGGTCCCCGAGGCCGCCGCGGCCAGGCGGGAGCTCACCGAACTGGTGGGCCGCTACCGCACGGCCAAGCGCGAGCGCGACCTGCTCGACTTCGGTGACCAGATCGCCCTCTCGGCGACCCTGGCCCGCACCCGTCCGGAAGTCGGCGCGATCCTGCGCGACGAGTTCCGCGTGGTCCTGCTCGACGAGTACCAGGACACGTCGGTGGCCCAGCGCGTCCTGCTGGCCGGGCTGTTCGGCGGTGGCACCGGCCACCCGGTGACCGCGGTCGGCGACCCCTGCCAGGCGATCTACGGCTGGCGCGGCGCCTCCGTCGCCAACCTGGACGACTTCCCCGAACACTTCGCGCACGCCGAGGGCCGCTCCGCGACGCGTCAGTCACTCAGCGAGAACCGCCGCAGCGGCGGCCGCCTCCTGGACCTCGCCAACGGCCTCGCGGAACCCCTGCGCGCGATGCACGCGGGCGTGGAGGCCCTCCGCCCCGCCCCCGGAGCCGAGCGCGACGGCATGGTCCGCTGCGCGCTGCTGCGCACCCACGCCGAGGAGATGGCGTGGCTCGCCGACTCGATCGCCCACCTCGTACGCACCGGAAAGGCACCCGGCGAGATCGCCGTGCTGTGCCGCACGGCGACCGACTTCGCCGAGATCCAGGGCGCCCTCGTCGCCCGTGACATCCCGGTCGAGGTGGTGGGCCTCTCCGGCCTGCTGCACCTGCCCGAGGTGGCCGACCTGGTCGCCGTCTGCGAAGTCCTCCAGGACCCCGGCGCCAACGCCTCCCTCGTCCGCCTGCTCACCGGCCCGCGCTGGCGGATCGGCCCGCGCGACCTCGCGCTCCTGGGGCGGCGTGCCCGTCTGCTCGTGTCCCACGCGCGCGGGGACGACGGCGACCCCGACCGCCGGCTCGCCGCCGCCGTCGAAGGAGTCGACCCCGCCGAGGTGATATCGCTCGCCGACGCCCTCGACACGTTCCTGGAGACGCCTTTCGGCGCCGAGGCCGAGGACGACGGGCTGCCGTTCTCGCCGGACGCAAGGGTGCGCTTCGCGCGGCTGGCCGCCGAGCTGCGCGACTTGCGGCGCTCGCTGTCCGACCCCCTGATGGACGTCCTGCACCGTGTGCTGGCCGTCACCGGCCTTGAGGTCGAACTGTCCGCGTCCCCGCACGCCCTGGCCGCCCGCCGCCGCGAGACCCTCTCCAACTTCCTGGACGTCGCCGCCTCCTTCGCGGCCGGCGACGGGGAGGCGACCCTGCTCGCCTTTCTCGGCTTCCTGCGGACGGCCGCGCAGTACGAGAAGGGCCTCGACAACGCCCTCCCGGGCGGCGAGAACACCGTCAAGGTGCTCACCGCCCACAAGTCCAAGGGCCTGGAGTGGGACGTCGTCGCCGTACCCGGCCTGGTCACCGGCACCTTCCCCAGCACCCAGGGCCGCGAGAAGTGGACCGCCCAGGGAAAGGTCCTGCCGCACGAGCTGCGCGGCGACGCCGACACGCTGCCCGACATCGACGCCTGGGACGCCCGGGCCATGAAGGCCTTCCACGAAGCCATGAAGGGCCACCAGCACACCGAGGAACTGCGCCTCGGCTACGTCACGTTCACCCGCCCCCGCTCGCTGCTGCTCGGCTCCGGCCACTGGTGGGGGCCCTCGCAGAAGCGCCCGCGCGGCCCCTCGGACTTCCTGCGGGCCCTGTACGAGCACTGCGCGTCCGGGTACGGCGAGACGGAGGTCTGGGCCGACGAACCCGCGGAGGACGAGGAGAACCCCGCCCTGCGCGAGGCCGCAGCCGACCACGCGTGGCCGCTCCCGCTGGACGACGTGGCGCTGACCCGGCGGCGCGCCGCCGCGGAGACCGTCCTGGCCCACCTGGAGCGCGTCGCCGCCCATGACGAAACCCACCCGGGGACCGCGCGGCCCGGCGCCGTCCACGACCCCTCCTCGCACGACGACCCAAACTGGCCGCCGCCACCGGACGACGACGAGTTCCCCGACCCGGACGGT
Organism: Streptomyces sp. GLSS-08; assembly: GCF_056387915.1. Classification (NCBI taxonomy): domain Bacteria; kingdom Bacillati; phylum Actinomycetota; class Actinomycetes; order Kitasatosporales; family Streptomycetaceae; genus Streptomyces; species Streptomyces sp. GLSS-08. Next base: position 138,354 of record NZ_JBWJAQ010000007.1, on the reverse strand, counting down.
GACCACGACGGGGGCCTCTCCACATCCGAAGAGGCCGCCTCCGACTGGGACTCCTGGACCACGGACCGGCCCTCGCGGGCGCCGCACGCGCGCGTACCGCTCACCCACGAGCACGGACAGAAGGACGAGGGTGACCGGCCCGTCATCCCCCACGCGCGTGCCCACCCCGCCGATCCCGACGACGGACTCGCGTCCGCGAGCGCGCCCCTCACCCCGGAGGAAGCCCGCACCCTCGCCTCCTGGGACCGTGACCTGGAGGCCCTCACCGGCGAACTCCTGCGGGCCCGCGCGAGCGTCACCGACGTACCCCTGCCCGCGTCGCTGACGGCGTCGCAGCTGCTGCGCCTGGCAGCCGACCCGGACGGTTTCGCGCAGGAACTCGCCCGCCCCATGCCGCGCCCGCCCCAGCCCGCGGCCCGCCGCGGCACCCGCTTCCACGCCTGGATCGAATCCCGCTTCGAAGCGCTGCGGCTGCCCATGCTGGAACCGGACGAGCTGCCTGGCAGCGAGGCCGAGATCGCCGACGAGCACGACCTGGAGGCCCTCAAGGAGGCCTTCGAACGCAGCGCGTATGCGCACCGCACCCCGTACCGCGTCGAAACCCCCTTCCAGGTGGCCATCGCCGGACGCGTCGTGCGCGGCCGCATCGACGCCGTCTACCGGGAGGACGACGGCGACCGCACGACGTACGAGATCGTCGACTGGAAGACGAGCCGCACCCGCTCCGCGGATCCCCTCCAGCTCGCCGTGTACCGGCTGGCCTGGGCCGAGCAGCAGGGCGTACCCCTCACATCGGTCACGGCCACCTTCCTGTACGTCCGCAGCGGGGAGGCCGTCCGCCTCGACGGGCTCCCCGACCGGTCCGCACTGGAGCGGTTGCTCCTGGACGACCCCGCCGAAGGCGCCCCGGAGGATCCGCCGGACGAGCGTGTCGGCGCGGGCCGATAGGCTCGTGGCCATGAGCAAGCCCGTTGACAGCGCTGTCAGCGCCGTCCGCACGTACATCGCCGCGCACCGCGCCGCCTTCCTCGACGACCTCGCGGAGTGGCTGCGGATCCCTTCGGTGTCGGCACAGCCCGACCACGCCGCGGACGTGGCCCGCAGCGCCGACTGGCTCGCCGCCGCACTCAGGGAGACCGGCTTTCCCACCAGCGAGGTCTGGGAGACGCCCGGCGCCCCCGCCGTCTTCGCCGAGTGGCCGTCCGACGACCCGCAGGCACCCACGGTCCTCGTCTACGGACACCACGACGTGCAGCCCGCGGCCCGCGAGGACGGCTGGGACACCGACCCGTTCGAACCGGTCGTCCGCGGGAACCGGCTCCACGCGCGCGGCGCGGCCGACGACAAGGGGCAGGTGTTCTTCCACACACTCGGGGTGCGCGCCCACCTCGCCGCCACGGGACGCACGACCCCCGCGGTGCACCTGAAAATGCTGATCGAGGGTGAGGAGGAGTCCGGCTCGCCGCACTTCCGTGCCCTCGTCGAGAGGCACGCGGACCGGCTCGCCGCGGACGCGGTGATCGTCTCCGACACAGGCATGTGGTCCGAGGACACCCCGACGGTGTGCACCGGCATGCGTGGCCTGGCCGAGTGCGAGATCGAGCTGCACGGGCCCGAGCAGGACATCCACTCCGGCTCCTTCGGCGGCGCCGTGCCGAATCCCGCCACCGAGGCCGCCCGCCTCGTCGCCGCGCTGCACGACGAGCACGCGCGCGTGGCCGTCCCCGGGTTCTACGACGGCATCGTCGAACTCACCGACCGTGAGCGGGAACTCTTCGCCGAACTGCCTTTCGACGAGCAGCGGTGGCTGCGTACGGCGAAGTCGGCGGCGCCCCACGGAGAGGCAGGGCACACCACCCTGGAGCGCATCTGGGCCCGCCCGACCGCCGAGGTCAACGGCATCGGCGGCGGTTACCAGGGACCCGGCAGCAAGACGATCATCCCGTCCTCGGCCACGGTGAAGCTCTCCTTCCGGCTGGTCGCGGGTCAGGACCCGGACCACATCGAGAAGGCCGTACGCGCCTGGGCGGCCGACCGGCTGCCCGCCGGGATCCGGTACGAAATCACGTTCGGCGCGGCGACCCGGCCCTGCCTGACGCCGCTCGACCACCCGGCTCTGCAGTCCGTCGTACGCGCCATGGGCCGCGCCTTCGAGCAGCCCGTCCGCTTCACCCGTGAGGGCGGCTCGGGGCCCGCCGCGGACCTTCAGGAAGTCCTGGGGGCACCCGTCCTCTTCCTGGGCATCTCGGTCCCGTCCGACGGCTGGCACGCGCCGAACGAGAAGGTGGAACTCGATCTCCTGATGAAGGGCGTCGAAACCGCCGCCCACCTGTGGGGCGACCTGGCCGAGAACTGGGGCGAGGCACACTGAGAAGGCCCGGCCACGTGCTGAAGAACGACGTCCGGACCCGTCCCGCCGCAGACCCTGCCGAACCGCCCGTCGAAATAACCGTTCCACCGGGGGAGTTGGAAGCACCCGTGACCACCTGGACCGACCGCACCGCCGACCGACCCATTTCGCTCACCGCACCGAGCGGCATCGACCGGGCGGCCCACCACCGCCTCGACGAGGCCTGGCTCGCGGCGGCGTGGAGCCACCCCACCACCCGCGCCTTCGTGGTCTCCGGCGGTCAGGTCCTCATCGACGAGACGGCGGACGGCACCACCGAACTCGTCATGACCCCGTCCTTCGAGGCCCCGCTCACCGAGGCGCACCGCTACTTCCTGGGTACCGACGACGACGGCGTGAGCTACTTCGCCCTGCAGAAGGACGCCCTGCCGGGCCGTATGGACCAGTCCGCGCGCCCGGCGGGGCTGCGCGAGGCAGGGCTGCTGCTGTCCCCCCGCGACGCGGGCCTGATGGTGCACGCGGTCGCCCTGGAGAACTGGCAGCGGCTGCACCGCTTCTGCTCGCGCTGCGGCGAGCGCACGGTCATCGCGGCCGCCGGTCACATCCGCCGCTGCCCGGCCTGCGGTGCCGAGCACTACCCGCGCACCGATCCGGCCGTGATCATGGCGGTCACGGACGACGACGACCGCATCCTCCTGGGCCGCCAGGTGCACTGGCCCGAGGGCCGCTTCTCCACGCTCGCGGGCTTCGTCGAGCCCGGCGAGTCCATCGAGGCGTCGGTGCGCCGTGAGGTCTTCGAGGAGGCCGGTGTCACGGTCGGCGAGGTCGAGTACGTCGCCAGCCAGCCCTGGCCCTTCCCCTCCAGCCTGATGCTGGGCTTCATGGCCCGCGCCACGTCGGCGGAGATCAACGTCGACGGCGAGGAGATCGAGGAGGCGCGCTGGTTCTCCCGCGAGGACCTGCGGGCCGCCTTCGAGTCCGGTGAGGTGCTGCCTCCGTACGGCATCTCGATCGCGGCCCGGCTGATCGAGCTCTGGTACGGCAAGCCGCTGCCCCGCCCGGGCGGCTCGGCACTCTGACGTCCGCCGCGTCGCGGGCCGGGCACGGAGGCCGTCGCCCGCCGCGCCGCGCGGGCCGGGCACGGAAGCCGCCACCCGCCGCGTACGGGGGAGACGGCGGTTCCCGTACCGGCCGCGGCCGTCGGGCCGCGGGCCGGCCGCGCCCGGACTACGCGTTGATCTTCTGCTTGACCTGCGCCAGCGAAGGGTTCGTCAGGGTCGACCCGTCGGGGAAGAGGACGGTCGGAACCGTCTGGTTCCCGCCATTCGCCTTCTCCACGAACGCGGCGGACTCCGGGTCATGCTCGATGTTGACCTCGTTGTACGAGATGCCCTCCCGGTCCATCTGGCTCTTGAGCCGACGGCAGTAGCCGCACCACGTGGTGCTGTACATCGTCACAGTGCCCGACATCTTCGTTGTGCTCCTTCGCGGCAGGGTGCGGTTCGCAGTGAGTGGAACGTACGTGACGCGGGCGCCATTCCCGTCCGCGGGGCCCCGCGGGCCCCGCGGGCCCCGCGGGCCCTCGGACCGCCGGACCGCGCGACCGCTGTGACGCCTGCCGCATTAGTACGACTACGAGTGCCCCCCTGTGGACAACCGGCTCATCCGTCTCCGGCGACCTGGCAGCATGGCGGTGTGACAGCAGCAACGCACTCCACCCTCTTCCCGCAGGTACCGGACACGGCCGACGCGGTGCTCGACGGGCTCGACCCCGAGCAGCGCGAGGTGGCCACCGCTCTGCACGGTCCGGTGTGCGTGCTGGCCGGCGCCGGCACGGGCAAGACGCGGGCGATCACCCACCGCATCGCCTACGGGGTGCGCGCGGGGATCCTCCAGCCCTCCAGCGTGCTGGCCGTCACCTTCACCAACCGCGCCGCGGGAGAGATGCGCGGCCGCCTCCGTCAGCTCGGCGCCTCCGGCGTCCAGGCCCGCACCTTCCACTCGGCCGCCCTGCGTCAGCTGCAGTACTTCTGGCCGAAAGCCGTCGGTGGCAGCATGCCCCGTCTCATCGACCGGAAGATCCAGCTCGTCGCGGACGCGGCGGCCGCCTGCCGCATCCGTCTCGACCGGGGCGAGCTGCGGGACGTGACCGCGGAGATCGAGTGGTCCAAGGTCACCCAGACCGTCCCCGGCGACTATGCCGCCGCGTCCGCCAAGGCCGGTCGGGAAACCCCGCGCGACCCCGCGGAGATCGCCCAGCTCTACTCGGCGTACGAGGACCTCAAGCGCGACCGCGCGGTCATCGACTTCGAGGACGTCCTGCTGCTGACCGTCGCCGTCCTGCAGGACCGGCACGACATCGCCGAACAGGTCCGCTCCCAGTACCAGCACTTCGTGGTCGACGAGTACCAGGACGTCAGCCCGCTCCAGCAGCGCCTCCTGGAGCTGTGGCTCGGCGAGCGCGACAGCCTCTGCGTCGTCGGTGACGCCAGCCAGACGATCTACTCCTTCACCGGCGCGACCCCCGACCACCTGCTCGACTTCCGCACCCGCCACCCGGGAGCCACGGTCGTCAAGCTCGTCCGTGACTACCGCTCCTCGCCCCAGGTCGTCCGTCTCGCGAACGGACTGCTCGCCCAGGCTCGCGGCCGCGCGGCCGATCACCGGCTGGAGCTGATCTCCCAGCGCGGTCCCGGCCCCGATCCCGTCTACGCCGAGTACACGGACGAGCCCGCCGAGGCCGAGGGCGCGGCCCGCCGCATCCGCGACCTGATCGCCTCCGGGGTCCCGGCGGCGGAGATCGCCGTCCTCTTCCGCACGAACTCCCAGTCCGAGATCTACGAACAGGCCCTCGCCGACGCCGGAGTGCCCTACCAGCTGCGTGGTGCCGAGCGCTTCTTCGACCGCCCGGAGGTGCGCAAGGCAGGAGTCGCGCTGCGCGGCGCGGCCCGCTTCGGAGGCAACGACTCCCTCCTGGACGACGTCGTCGACCTGCCCTCGCAGGTCCGTGCGGTCCTCTCGGGCGAGGGCTGGAGCAGCCGACCCCCTGCCGGATCCGGAGCGGTCAGAGAGCGCTGGGAATCGCTGGCCGCCCTGGTGAATCTCGCGCAGGACTTCGCCACGGCCAAGCCCGACGCCACCCTGGGCGACCTGGTGGCGGAGCTCGACGAGCGCGCCGGTTCCCAGCACGCTCCGACCGTCCAGGGCGTCACCCTCGCCTCGCTGCACTCCGCCAAGGGCCTGGAGTGGGACGTCGTCTTCCTGGTCGGTGTCGCCGAGGGCATGATGCCGATCACCTACGCCAGGACGGACGAACAGATCGAGGAGGAGCGCCGCCTCCTCTACGTCGGCGTCACGCGGTCCAGAGAGCGGCTGTTCGTCTCCTGGGCGCTGTCCCGCTCGCCCGGCGGCCGTGCGAACCGCCGGCCGAGCCGTTTCCTCGACGGGCTGCGCCCCGGCTCCGTCGCCACCGCCGGCCGCAGTGGGGCAGCCGGAGCGGGAGGTGTCGAGCGCGGCGTCGGGAGCGCCGGTGGAAGTGCGGTGCGGCGCACCAGCCGGACCCCGGCCCGGTGCCGGGTCTGCGGCCGCACGCTCACGGACGCCGGCGAGATGAAGCTGATGCGCTGCGAGGACTGCCCCTCGGACATGGACGAGGGGCTCTACGAGCGGCTGCGGGACTGGCGGGCGGTCCAGGCGCAGCGCAGTGGGCAGCCGGCCTTCTGCGTCTTCACCGACAAGACGCTGATGGCGATCGCCGAGTCGGTGCCCGACGACGAGGGCGTGCTGGCGCGGATCCCCGGCGTCGGAGTGCGCAAGCTCAACCGCTTCGGAGCCGACGTTCTGGCCATCTGCGCAGGTCGTGAACCCTCGGGGGGCAACGAAGTTGATTGATTCAAACTCGTCGAGAAAATAGTTTGCGCATGCCCCAGCGCTCCCCATAGGTTCTTAACACGGAAACGGCGGCCTTCTCCGAGGCCCTGGTTTCGTGCTGTACTTAACAACCGTCGGACCGGTTCATCCCGGTCCCTCTAGACGCCGAGAGGAGGCGATTCCAGTGATCAGCATCAACTTCAGCTCCGCCAGCACCGCCAAAATGACCGATCGCTCGGTCGTCTCCGCTTGCACGCTCGGCGCCCCGGACCTGGGCACCGGTCTGTCCGGCATCTCCGCCGTCCGTCCGGCGTCCGTCGTTTCTCTCGCGGGTCTTCCCATCCGTGAGCGCAATGAGCGACCGATCCAGGCACTGGAAGCAGTAACGGCACAGGTGCGGACCTATGCCTTTGCGGCGGCCGGTGCCGGATCCCTGGAGCAGACGAAGCAGCACCACACGATGTGGGCCTTCCGTGGGCCTGAACCCTGGAGTGATCCAGCCTGATCTCGATCAGGCCGGCGCCTTCAGGGCCGCGGAACCCCACCCGGGATCCGCGGCCCTTCTGTTTGTCCCCGACCGGGGACAGCCGGAGCGAAGGGGCCTCGGGACAAGAAAAGAACCCGGTACCAAGCCGCCAACCGGCCAATCGGCCGGCACGACCAGACGAGGAAAACAAACCGTGCAACTCGAAGCGCACGCCCCGTCCGTACCGCCTTCCGAGACGATCCTCCCGCCCGGCCCCACCGAGGACTCCACCGTGACTCCGCTCACCGCGCTCACCGCGCTCGACGACGCCATCGAGAACCTCGGCGTACCCGTCCCCTGCCGCTCCTACGACCCGGAGGTCTTCTTCGCCGAGTCGCCGGCCGATGTCGAGTACGCCAAGTCCCTCTGCCGCACCTGCCCGCTGATCGAGGCCTGCCTCGCCGGGGCGAAGGAGCGGCGTGAGCCCTGGGGTGTCTGGGGTGGCGAGCTCTTCGTCCAGGGTGTCGTCGTGGCCCGCAAGCGGCCGCGTGGCCGTCCGCGCAAGAACCCGGTCACAGCATGAACACCGTAGGAACGATCGATCGCCCCCTCACGAACGACCCCAAGAAGCAGGCCCCGATGACGCCGTCCACCACCGAGCCCGCCGGCTCCGCGACCCCAGACTTCTCCACCACCGGTGCGCACGACTCGCGCCAGAACAGGACCCGAGAAATGCAACTCATCCCAGAAGCCATGGCTCGTGCGCATATGCACGAGCGACTGCACGAAGCCGAGCGGGAACGCCAGGCCGTGCGCCTGGCCGCCGCCCGGCGGATGCAGCGCCGTGCGGAGCGCGCCTCGATGCGCGCCCGCCGGGCGCTGGCCATGGCCGTCATGCAGTGACCGCGGACGGTCGCGGGCAGTAGACACCACCTCACCGCGGGGGCCGGTCCGGAGGGACCGGCCCCCGCGGTGCGTGGGGGCACCGAAGTGCTCGGCGCGGGGATATCGTCGCCGGGTGACGAGTCTTTCCGGGGACAGTGACGACAGCGGCTCCGCGCGGCCCGCCGAGACGGCCGAGCCCGTGAGCATCGTGTGCGCCCGCTGCGGCAGCTCCGCTGAAGGGCCACCGCTCACCTGGACCCGCTCCGTGGAGAACGGCACCCCTCACTACCTCTGCGACGGGTGCGCCCGAGCCAATCTCCGGGCGATCGAGGGCCGCCTGGACTCGGCCTGGTGGTAGGCGCGTTCACGCCTCCGCGGCTGCCTCCTCCTCCAGCAGCCCGTCCGGCGCGTCCTCCTCGGGGAGGAAACCGGGCAGCCACTCCTCCAGTTCGTCCCTCAGCCGCACCGTCGCACCCAGTTGGCACAGGACGCCGATGGTGCTGAGGGTGACCCGGTGGATCAGCAGGTACGACGGCGGCAGATTGAGCTGCCTGCCGAGCTGGTGGGCGGGCGACCGGGGGTCGGCGATGCGTGCGGCCTGGCTGCGCATCCAGCCGCGGGTGAAGGTGAACTCGTCCGCCTGGGCCGGTTCGATGATCGGGAGCAGATAGTCGAGGACCGCGTCGGGGTCCAGCTCTATGGACTCCTTGACGAAGCCCTCCGTGCACAGAAGTCCGTAGACCGCCTCGGCTTCTCCCCCGATGGTCATGCGCAGGGAGCTGCCGATGGTCGGGGGTAGACCGCCCGGCAGCCGGTCGACGGTGCCGAAGTCGAGGACGCCCAGCCGCCAGCCCGCCTTCTCGTCCGGCAGGAGACGGAAGTTGCCCGGGTGCGGGTCGGCGTGCAGCAGTCCGGTGCGGGCGGGGCCCGAGAACAGGAAGCGGGCCAGCAGCTGACCGGCCCGGTCACGCTGCTCCCTCGTGCCGTCGGCGATCACCTCCGAGAGCGGTGTCCCGTCGATCCACTCCGTCACCAGTACCTGCTCGCACTGGTGGACGACGACGGGGACCACCACGTCGGGGTCGTCGGCGAACTCCTCCGCGTGGGCCGTCTGGGCCTGGGCCTCCAGGCCGTAGTCGAGCTCCTCCGAGACCCGGTCGCGCAGCTCGGTGATCAGCGGCTTGATGTCCATCCCGGGGATGAGCGGACCCAACAGGCGCGCGAAACGGCCGAGTTGGGTGAGGTCCGACAGGAGGGCCTCGCCCGCGCCCGGGTACTGCACCTTGACCGCGACCTCGCGCCCGTCGTGCCACACCGCCCGGTGCACCTGGCCGATCGAGGCCGCCGCCGAGGGCTTGTCCTCGAATTCCCGGAAGAGCTCCTGCCAGTCCTCGCCGAGTTGCTTCTCCAGTACGGAGTGCACGGTCCGGGTCGGCATCGGAGGCGCGGCCTCCTGCAGCTTGGTCAACGCCGCGCGGTAGGGCCCCGCGACCTCCTCGGGCAGCGCGGACTCGAAGACGGACAGGGCCTGCCCGAACTTCATCGCCCCGCCCTTCAGCTCGCCGAGCACCTTGAACAGCTGCTCCGCCGTGCGCTGCTGGAGTTCGCGGCCGACGATCTCCGCCGACTTCCCGCCGATGCGTTTGCCCAGCCCCCAGGTCGCCCGCCCGGCGAAGCCGAGCGGGAGCGCGGCGAGCTTGGCGGTCCGGGTGACCGCCTTGCGCGGAAGATCAGACATGCGCCCTCCAAGTCCCAGACAGCCGCGCGGCGTGCGCCTCGTGGCGTGACCCCGCCGACGGCTGTTGCTCCGCCATTGTCTCGTGCGGTCCCGTGTCCTTTGGGGTGTGTTCTTCGTTACCTCTCCCCGCCGCCCCGCACGGACACGCGGGGTGCGGCCACACCGGCCGTGCGTGCCAGGTCAGGGTCGGCACCGAGGCCTCCCAGCGCGTCCCGGCGCCGACGGGCGGCATGCCGTCGAGGAAGGCGAGCGCGTGGCCGGCGGCCAGTCCGGCGACGGCAGTCGACAGGGCGAGGTCGCAGGCCTGGGCCTGCCGGCGGCCGCCCGACCGCCACTGGGCGACCAGTCGTGGCCACGTCTGGTCCCGGTCGGTGCGGGCCCGGTCGAGACAGCCCGCACATCCGGTCTCGCCGGGCAGCACCAGAGGGCCCACCACACCCGTCCCCTCCACGACTCCGGCATAGAGGTGCGGAGTCCCGGAGACGATCAGCGGTTCGACGGCGGCCGGGTCGGGCGCGTGGACCGCCAGTCCGTCCCGGGGCGCGAGGATCACCAGCGACCAGCCGGACTCGTCCGGTGGGACGGCGGTCCGGTCGACCGGGGCGCAGGTGTGCCCGACCGGATCCGAGGTAGGCGGCGTCCGGTCCTCCGGTGGATGCGGTGCGGGTTCCCGCCGATGGCGCGGGCGCCGGTCGGGGGCCGCTCGCCGCACCGCCCGCCGGGCGGCGTCCTCCCTCCGCTCGCCGACGCACTCGGCGGACAGCCCTCCGGGAGCCACATCACCCGGCTCCACCCGGCCGCCGTCACGGACGTGGACCTCGCCCACCCCCGCGCCCGCCAGCAGCGCGGCGAGCACGACGCCCACCCGGCCCGCACCCCGCACCTGCACCCGCAGGGAGCGGCGGGCGGCCAGGCGTTCGATCGCCTCGCCCGGTGCGGAAGTGACCAGGGAGAGGGAGGCGAGGTCCGGCCGGAGCCGGTCGAGGACCTCCTGCTTCCCACGGAGGGCGTCGGCCGCCGGACCGCCGCCCGTCGCGTCGTCCAGCAGACCTGAGCGGGCCAGCCGCTCGACCAGGCCGTCGACATGACCGTCCGGCAGACCCATCCGGCGTCCCTCGTCGCGCAGCAGCGGCAGTCCGCGCGTCCCGTCCAGCAGGGTCAGGAAACTGCCCGTCGCCGTGTCCACCGGGCCCAGCACTATCGCGTGCGCCGGTGCCATGCCGAACTGCACGGTGTTGAGATCCCGCCAGCCGCGCCGCAGCGCGGGTTTCACCATTGGATGCATGACCGGCCCCCGTAACTCTCGGATCGTCCCCGTGTGTCGCTGGTCAGCGGCCCAGCTCCGCCGACGACTGCCAGCATGCCCGCCCTGCCCGCCGCGGTGCCGAAAGTTGTCCACAGGCTGCCGCATTCGTCGTACGAATCCAGCGCAGTGAGTGCGGATCGCCACGGAACCGTCCCGGAGGCGGGACTTTCACCAAGTGCAACGGGTAACGTCGGGGCGTGCCCGCCGACCCACTGCACCGCGCCGGAAAGCCACAGCGCAGCACGACGAGCCTGCCGCCGAGCGGCACAGGGGCGAGCGCGATCGAGGTCCGCAGGAGTGCTCGCCGACGCAGAACGGTCTCCGCGTACCGCGAGGGCGATCGCACCGTCGTGCTCATCCCCGCCCGGATGTCCGAGGCGGAGGAGCAGCGCTGGGTGAGCGTCATGCTCGACAAGCTGGCCGCGCAGGAGAGCAAGCGGAAACTCGGTGACCGGGAGCTGTCCGAGCGCGCGGCGCGGCTCTCCGGCCTGTACTTCGACGGCCGCGCCCGTCCCACGTCGGTCCGCTGGGTCACCAATCAGAACACGCGCTGGGGCTCCTGCACCCCCTCCGAGGGCAGCATCCGGCTCTCGCACCGGCTGCAGGGCATGCCGGAATACGTCGTCGACTACGTCCTGGTCCACGAGCTCGCGCATCTTCTCGTACCCGGCCACGGGCCCCGTTTCTGGCGGCTCCTCGAGGCCTATCCCCGCACCGAGCGGGCCCGCGGCTACCTCGAAGGAGTGGTCGCCGCCGACCGGCTGCCCCACCGGCCCGCCGTGGCCGAGGACTGAGGACCCCCGTCCCCGGCGGTCCGTGCGAAGCCCGGGGCCGGGATTGTGTACCGGGTCTGTACCGGCTTCGTCCGCTCCTGAAGTTTGCCGTTAGCCTGACGCGACGCACTCGCTTCGGGATGGGGGACGGTCGTTACGCATGGCCAGGGAATTCCAACGCGGCCACAAGGCCAAGATCAGTGACCTCACCGCGGGCACCGATCTGTACGTAGGCGTGCAGATCACCGGCCCCGGGCTGACCTTCGACATCAGCTGCTTCGGTCTGGACGCCGACGAGCGGCTGTCGGACGACCGGTACTTCGTCTTCTTCAACCAGCCGAAGTCCCCCGAGGAGTCCGTGCAGCTCCTCGGCGCCCAGGCGGGGGACACGGAGTCCTTCCGCGTCACCCTCGACAGGATCCCGCCGCAGATCCACAAGCTGTCGTTCACGGCGACGCTCGACGGTGCCGGGCAGATGTCGCAGATCGCTTCCGGATACCTCCGCATCGTCGCGGGCGGCGAGGAGGTGGCCCGGTACGCGTTCAGCGGCGCCGAGTTCTCGACGGAACGTGCCGTCATGCTGGGCGACTTCTACCTCAAGGACGTATGGCGGTTCGCGGCCGTGGGACAGGGCTTCGACGGCGGACTCGACGCGCTGCTGAAGAACTTCGGCGGCGAGGTCGCCGACGCGGAGCCCGCGGCCCCGCAGCAGCCGCAGACCGGCGCCTCCCCGTCCTTCGCACCGCCCGCCCAGGCGACCGCCCCGCCCGCCTTCGGTGCCCCCGCCCCCGCGCCGCAGCCCGCCGCGCAGGGCTTCGCACCGCCGGCGGGAGCCACTCCGCCGCCCGCCCCGGCACCCGCGGTGCACGCCGCACCGACCATCATCGCGCCGCTCACGCCGCCCGGCGGCCCCGTGCCGCCGCCCGGACCCGCGCCGTACGCGCAGCCGCCCGGCCAGCCCGGTCCGCCGCCCGGCTACGGACAGCCGCCGCCCGGGCAGAGCGCCCCGATGCCGCCCGGCTACGGGCAGGCCCCGGGCGCGCCCCCCGGCTACGGGCAGGCCCCGAGCGCGCCCCCCGGTTACGGCCAGCAGGCCCCGCCTCCCGGCTACGGTCAGCAGCCTCCGTACGGACAGGTCCCCGGTCAGACCGGTGCGCCCGCGTCCTACGGTGCTCCTCAGGGCGCCCCGCAGGGCGGCGCCGGTGTGGCCGCCGCGCTCCATGCCTTCAAGGAGACGCCCACCGGCCAGCGGTGGACCCAGCAGAACAAGAAGCTGGTCCGGGTCGACCTCGGCGCCGGCGGCGACCAGGCAGTCCTCGCCCGGCAGGGCAGCATGGTGCTCTACCAGGGCAAGGTCGACTTCAGCTACAAGGGAGCGGGCTTCGCCGGACGGATCGTGGGCAACGCGACCGGCCAGGAGATGCAGCTCATGCGCTGTTCCGGCCGGGGCCAGGTCTTTCTCGCCGACAACTCGACGATGCTCCACCCCATCGAACTCCAGGGCGACGGGATCTGTGTGTCCGCGGAGAACGTCCTCGCCTTCGACGAGACGCTCCAGTACGAGGTGCGCCGCGTCGAGGGACACGGCATCCCCGGGGGCGCGCTGTTCACGATGCAGTTCCAGGGGACCGGCACGATCGTGGTGAAGACCCACGGCGCGCCCGTCGTGCTGCCGGTCACGCCCACCACGTTCGCCGACTGCAACGCAGTCGTGGCCTGGTCGGCGGCCTCCCAGGTGATCGTCTCCAGCCAGGTGCGGATGCGCCGCAACGCCTATCCGGGCGACACCGGCGAGAGCGTGAACCTGCAGTTCCGGGGCGCGCCCGGCAATTTCATCGTCGTCCAGCCGTACGAGGTCTGAGGGAGCCCGTCATGAATCAGCCATTCGCGGGCTTCGCCCCGGCACCCGTCACCGCCCGCATGGAGAACCACGGCAACCACATGCTGAAGGTCGCCATGCAGACCGGAAACGACCTCCTCGCGCGCGTGGGGTCGATGGTCGCCTACGAGGGGTTCGTGCAGTACGAGCCCAACCCGCCGGCCGTACGCCAGATCGCGCGCGACTGGATGACCGGCGAGGGCGCGCCCCTCATGAAGTGCTCCGGAGACGGCCTGCTCTATCTCGCCGACTACGGCGCCAACGTGGTCGTCATCAACCTCAACGGGGACGCGATCTCCGTCAACGCCACCAACCTGCTCGCCTTCGACGCGCACCTCACCTGGGGTGTCGAGCGCGTCAAGGGGCTCGCCAAGTTCGCGGGGCAGGGGCTGTGGAACACCAAGATCTCCGGCCAGGGCTGGGTGGCGCTGACCTCCCGGGGCAAGCCGATCGTCGTGGACTGCGGCGGCGGCGAGGACGAGACGTACGTCGACCCGGACGCGCTCGTCGCCTGGTCCCCGAACCTGAAGGTCAAGGGCAAGCGCAGCTTCAAGGCGCAGTCTCTGATCGGGCGGGGCAGCGGCGAGGCGTACCAGATGGCGTTCTCCGGGCAGGGCATCGTCGTCGTCCAGCCCAGCGAGGACAGCACCGACCGCCTCCGGATCCGGGGCTGAGGGGGAACAGGACACCATGCAGAGCCCGCTTTTCGGCTACAACGAACAGCAGTCCCAGGACCGCTACAGCCTGCAGAACTCGCAGATGCTGCGCGTCGCCCTGGAGGGCCACGACGACATCCTGGCCCGCAAGGGCACCATGGTCGCCTACCAGGGGCTCGTCGAGTTCGACGCCGAGTACCAGAACAACGGCCAGCGCCGTTCGCGTGCGGTGACCGGTGAGGGCCTGGACCTGATGCGCTGCCACGGGCAGGGGACGGTCTATCTCGCGAACCTGGCCCAGCACGTGCACGTGGTCGACATCGACCAGGAGGGTCTCACCGTCGACAGCAGCTACGTCCTCGCGATGGACTCCTCGCTGCACCACGAGGTCATCGCCGTGGACAGCCAGTACGGCATCTCGGGATCCGGCAAGTACCAGCTGAACATCACGGGCCGGGGCAAGGTCGCCCTGATGACCTCGGGGATGCCGCTGATGATGCAGGTCACGCCGGACAGGTACGTCAACTGCGACGCCGACGCGATCGTCGCGTGGTCCACCGGGCTGCGGGTGCAGATGCAGGCCCAGACGCACTCCTCCGGAGTGTGGCGGCGCCGCGGCAACACCGGTGAGGGCTGGGAGCTCAGCTTCATGGGACAGGGCTACATCCTCGTCCAGCCGAGTGAGCTGCTCCCGCCGCAGAACGCCCAGATCGGCCAGGGCGTGCGCGCGCAGTACGGCATGGGCCAGCAGGGCGCCCACGCGCAGAACCAGGGCAACGCCTGGAGCTGAGAAGTGCCTCCTCAAAGGCGTGGGTGAGGGGCGGTCGCCGTGGCGAGCGCCCCTTACCCCGTCCGTCGGGACGCCTTCAGAGCCGTGCCCGGGTGGCTTCCACCAGACGGACGACCGACACGTCCGCCACGTCCGCGACCTCGTCGTACGAGAACCAGCGCAGGTCCAGTGACTCGTCGCTGATCTCCTGTACGGCTCCCGGCTGCGCGAGGACCGCGTACTGGACGTCGAAGTGGCAGTGGCACGGCGGCGGGATCGGATGCCGGTCCAGGCGCACCGGACCGCCCGGCAGCAAGGTCAGGCCCGCGATGCCGGACTCCTCCGCGGCCTCGCGCAGTGCGGCCGAGGCGAGCGTGGTGTCCTCCGGTTCGCAGTGGCCGCCCATCTGGAGCCACATGCGCAGCTTCCTGTGCAGGGTCAGCAGCACGCGGCCGTGCCCGGGGTCGACCACCAGGGCGCTCGCCGTGAGGTGCCCGGCCGTGCACGCCTTCCACAGGCCGTCCGGGTGAGCCTCCAGATGGTCCAGATAGGCCTGGCGCAGCTGTTCCTGGTCCTCGTACTCCTTCAGTACGAGGACCGCGTCGTCGTGGAGGGTCACTCGGTGTCGTCGCCCTTGCCCTTGTTCTCGCCGTTGCCCTTGCCCTTGTTCTCGTCCTCGGCCTTGTTTCCGTCCTCGGCCCTGGCGTCCGGGGCCTGTGCTGCCTCGTTCTTCCCGAGGTCCGGCTTCGCGGGGCCGTCCGCCGCCTCGCCGAGCATCTTGTCGAGCTCGGAGAAGTCCAGCTGCTCGCGGTGCACGAAGCCGTCCGGGTCGTCCAGGTCGGACGAGGTGGGGAGCATGTCCGGGTGGGCCCACAGGCCGTCCCGGCCGTCGACACCGCGGGCGTCGGAGAGGGAGGCCCACAGCCGCGAGGCGTCCCGCAGCCGGCGCGGCCGCAGCTCGAGCCCGATCAGGGTTGCGAACGTCTGTTCGGCGGGGCCGCCCGAGGCCCGGCGGCGGCGCAGCGTCTCGCGCAGCGCGTCGGCGGACGACAGCCGCGGCTTGGCCGCCGCGTGCACCACCGCGTCGACCCAGCCCTCGACGAGCGCAAGGGCCGTCTCCAGGCGGGCGAGGGCGGCCTTCTGCTCCGGGGTGTCCTCCGGCTGGAACATGCCCTGCTGGAGGGCGTCCTGGAGCTGCTCCGGATTCTGCGGGTCGAACTGGCCGACCACGTCCTCCAGCTTGGCCGTGTCGACCTTGATCCCGCGCGCGTAGCCCTCGACCGCGCCGAACAGGTGCGAGCGCAGCCACGGCACGTGCGCGAAGAGGCGCTGGTGGGCGGCCTCGCGCAGCGCGAGATAGAGCCGCACCTCCTCCTGGGGGATGCCCAGGTCCTTGCCGAACGCCTCGATGTTCAGCGGGAGCAGCGCGGCCTTGCCGGCCGGGCCGAGCGGCAGGCCGATGTCGGTGGAGCCGACGACCTCGCCCGCGAGCACGCCCACGGCCTGCCCGATCTGCGTGCCGAACATGGCGCCGCCCATGGACCGCATCATGCCGATCAGCGGGCCCGCCATGGCCTGCATCTCCTCGGGCAGCACGTCGCCCATGGCCGCGCCGACGCGCTCGGCGACCGGATCGACCAGTTCCTTCCAGACCGGGAGGGTCGCCTCGACCCACTCCGCGCGGCTCCAGGCCACGGCGGATCCGGCCCCGGACGGCAGGGACGTCGCGTCGTCCAGCCAGTGGTCGGCCAGCCGGACGGCCTCCTGCACCGCCGAACGCTCGGCGGGGCCGACGCTCGCGTCCTTGGTGCCGTCCGGCGTGCCCTGGGAGACCGTCTGGCGGGCGATCTGCTTGGCCATGTCCCAGTTCACCGGGCCGCCCTCGTACGAGAGCATCTGGCCCAGCTGCTGGAACGCGGCACCCAGGTCGTTGGGGTTCAGGGAACCGAACATCGCGGCGAGCGGATTGTCGGCGCCGGGACCGCCGGCGCCGGGGAACCCGAAGCCGAACGGGTTGGCCGGTCCCTGCCCACCGCCGCTCTCCTGGTCCTTCTTCTTGCCCTCGTCGCCGTTCTCCGGCTCCTCCGGCGGAAGGCCGAATCCGAATGGGGTGTCACTCACGGGATTCCTCGGCTGGTAAGGCCGCCGGTTCTTTCCCGACGGCGGCTGCCCGACAACACCACCCAGCGTAGACACCATGGGCCGATCGGGCCTCGGTGCTCCGCCGACTGTCGGCCTGCGGCAGGATGGATGCCACCTGGTACGCACGCGTCACGCGCGTTCATTACTGAAGACAACCGCTGGAGACGCCCGGTGAGTTCCCCAGATCCGCAGGTTCGCGCAGCGCGAAACCCTTCTACCAGCCCGGCCGCCCGCGGGCCCGTCGTCGCCGTCACCGGCGCGGCGTCCGGCATGGGCGCGCTGCTCACCGAGCGGCTGGCCGCCAGTGAGGAGATCAAGCAGGTCATCGCCATCGACGAGCGGCGCGGCGAGTGCGCCGGCGCGCAGTGGCACATTCTCGACGTGCGGGACCCGGCCATCGCCGAGCGGCTGCGCGGCGCGGACGTCGTCGTCCACCTGGCGCTGGACCTGGACCTCGCGAGCGATCCGGCGGCACGCACCGCCTACAACGTCCGGGGGACGCAGACGGTGCTCACGGCGGCGGCCGCCGCCGGGGTGCACCGGGTGGTGCTGTGCACCTCGTCGATGGTCTACGGGGCGCTGCCGGACAACGAACTGCCACTCTCCGAGGACGCCGAACTGCGGGCGACCGCCGAGGCCACGGGCGTCGGGGACCTCCTGGAGATCGAGCGGCTCGCGCGGCGCGCCCCGCGCGCCCACCCCGGCCTGAACGTCACCGTCGCCCGGCCCGCGGTGCTGGTCGGTGGCACCGACACGGCGCTGACCAGGTACTTCGAGTCGCCGCGTCTGCTGGTCGTGGCCGGTTCGCGGCCCGCGTGGCAGTTCTGTCACGTCGAGGACCTGTGCAGCGCTCTGGAGTACGCGGTCCTGGAGAAGGTCGAAGGGGAGCTGGTCGTCGGGTGCGACGGGTGGCTGGAGCAGGAGGAGGTCGAGGAGCTCAGCGGTATCCGGCGCATGGAACTGCCGTCCGCCGTGGCGCTCGGGGCGGCCGCCCGGCTGCACCGGATCGGGCTCACCCCTTCGCCCGCCGGTGACCTGGCCTACACGATGTATCCGTGGGTGGTCAGCGGGAACCGGCTGCACGACGCCGGCTGGCGGCCCCGGTGGAGCAACGAGGAGGTCCTCGCCGAGCTGCTGGAGGAGGTCACCGGGAGGCGCACGCTGGCCGGGCGGCGGCTGGGGCGCAAGGACGCGACCGCCGCGGGAGCCGCGGGAGCCACGGTCGCCCTGCTCGGTACGGCGGCCCTCGTCCGCCGGGCCCGGAAGGCTCGGCGCCGGATCTGACGTCGGTGCCGCGGAACCGGCCCGGTCCGGCGTCCCTCCGGTTGTTGCCCGGCTCGTCGGGGGATCGCGTCGAAGCGTGCCCGCTCGGGAGGCTTACTCCTGTAGGAGGCTCCGAACGGCTACGCGCGCGTGCCGGGCGAAAGCGCAGTTCCGTCCTGTCCGCGGCGTGCGGCACGATGGGCTCATGGCACCTACGTTTGACCACCCGGGCGAGCAGGCGGCACAGGATCCCATCAGGCTGCTCGCCATCCGTGAGACGCCGCTCTCCCTGGACGAGGTCTTCCGGGCCGTCGGGGACGACGCCGCCGGTGGGACCGCGCTTTTCGTCGGGACCGTGCGCAATCACGACGGCGGCGCCGACGTCGACCGGCTCGGGTACTCGTGCCATCCCACGGCCGAGGCGCAGATGCGGCGGATCGCCGAGAAGGTCACCGCCGACTATCCGGTGCGGGCCCTGGCCGCGGTCCACCGTGTGGGTGACCTGGCCGTCGGAGATCTCGCGGTGGTCGTCGCCGTGTCCTGTCCGCACCGGGGCGAGGCCTTCGAGGCGTGCCGCAAGCTGATCGACGACCTCAAGCACGAGGTGCCGATCTGGAAGCACCAGACGTTCTCCGACGGCACGGAGGAATGGGTCGGCGCCTGCTGAACCGAAGGGCCGCCGGCCGAGCCGAAGGGCCGCGCACAGCCGGCTGACCGAAGCGTGTCCGGCTACGGCCGCCTGCTGAACCGAGACGGCCCCCACAGCCGGAGGCAAGGGGGCGGTCCCCGAACTCGCCACCCCCGCCCGGTCTTCCGGTTGCGTAACCGCACCCCTGGCACGAGCGTTGACCAAGCGGATGGTTAATCTGCTGATCACTCAGTCGCGGTCGCTCATGGGGTCGGGAGGTCGGTATGGCGGCGCTC
Organism: Streptomyces sp. GLSS-08; assembly: GCF_056387915.1. Classification (NCBI taxonomy): domain Bacteria; kingdom Bacillati; phylum Actinomycetota; class Actinomycetes; order Kitasatosporales; family Streptomycetaceae; genus Streptomyces; species Streptomyces sp. GLSS-08. The sequence continues at coordinate 119,333 of NZ_JBWJAQ010000007.1, read as the reverse complement.
GCCTGGTTGCTGATTCCGCTGTTCGCTGCGATCGGTGCCGGTCTGTGGGGCAGTTGGGTCGGCCGTAACCGCAAGACCACGGGAGACGGCACCGAACTGGCGGGCTACACGCGCTTCCGTGAGGCCATGGAGAAGTCCCACTCCGGGACGTGACCGAGGGCCCGCCACGGACGGGCGGCCCCCGCAGTGCGCTGTCGGCGCGGTCCCGTACTGTCGTTCCATGCCACGCCGCACCGCGACGATGCTCGCCTCCACCCTGATGCTGATCGCACTCCTGTGCGCGGGAGTGTTCATCGACGTGCCGTACTCGGAGATGTCACCGGGACCGACGGTGAACACGCTCGGTGAGCACGGGGGCGAGCCGGTGTTGCAGGTCTCCGGCCGCAAGACGTATCCCACGACCGGTCACCTCAACATGACGACGGTCAGGGTCACCAGCGCCGACTACAAGATGAACCTCGTCGAGGCGGTCTACGGGTGGCTGGCGCACGACAACAAGATCGTGCCGCACGACACGCTCTACCCGGACGGCAAGACCGAGGAGCAGTCGACGCAGGAGAACGCCGAGGAGTTCAGCCAGTCCCAGGAGAGCGCCAAGGTCGCGGCCCTCAAGGAGCTGGACATCCCGGTGAATTCCTGGGTGATCGTCTCGACGGTCCTCAAGGGCACCCCCGCCGAGGGCGAGCTGCACGCGGGTGACGTCATCAAGTCCGTCGACGGCACGGTGGTGAAGGCCCCCGAGGACGTGGCGAAGCTGGTCACCAGGCACAAGCCGGGCGAGAAGGTCGTCTTCACGATCGTGCCCGCCAAGGAACAGGCCGCCGCCGAGAAGGCGAACAGGACGGCGACCCGCACCGACGACATCACGATCACCACCGACAAGTCCGACGACACCGGCGAGGCCCGCGCCATCGTCGGCATCTCCGCCGGGACCGATCACACGTTCCCGTTCACCATCGACATCAAGCTCGCCGACGTCGGCGGCCCCAGCGCCGGCCTGATGTTCGCCCTCGGCATCGTCGACAAGCTGACGCCGGGGAACCTGACGGGCGGCAGGTTCGTCGCCGGCACCGGCACCATCGACGACGACGGCACGGTCGGCCCGATCGGCGGCATCGAGATGAAGACGGTCGGCGCGCGCGACAAGGGCGCCCAGTACTTCCTGACGCCGAAGGAGAACTGCGCGGCCGCCGCCAAGGACACCCCCGACGGCCTCACGCTCGTCAAGGTGCACACCATCGACGACGCGCTGGACGCCCTGAAGGACATCCGCTCCGGTGACACCGCCGGCCTGCCGAAGTGCACGGCCAGGGGCTGACCGCGAAGAACGCCCCGGACACGAACGGGTACACAGACGGGGGCGCACCCGGAACCGGGCGCGCCCCCGTCGCCGTACGGGAAACCCTCGTGCAGACGTGAGCGGGAGGCGGTCAGTCCGCGAAAGTGGCCGACAGGGCCTCCGCCAGACCGGGCACCAGCTCGGAGCCCGTCAGCACCTCCGTGGGCGCGTCCTTGGCACGCAGCCGCAGCGCCGAGTCGCGCGAGCCGTCGCGCAGCACCGCGACCGTCATCCGGACCTCCTGCCGGTCCGGGTGCTCGGCCACCCACTGCGCGAGCTTCTTGTCGCTGAGCCCCTCCGGGACCGAGGCCTCCGCCGACGGCGGCAGCATCAGCCGCTCCACGGTCAGCGCGCAGCCGACGACCGCGTCCGGCCAGGCGATGGTGCCGAGGAACTCGTCCAGCGGCTTGTCGGCGGGAACCTCGTCCTGCTCGATGGGGGTGAAAGCGGTGGTCTGCTGCTCGTCCCCGAGGCCGAGCTGTGCCGCGAGACCGGGCTCCTGGGCGCGCAGTCGCGCGGTGTCTACGAGGGCGAAGAGGCGAGCGGGCTGGTCCCAGCCGAGGCCGGAGGCGTACTCGTCGATCTCGAGTACGGCCCGGGTGAGCGGGCTCGCTGCCATGGGAGTGTTGGACATGGTCACAATCCTGCCTCGGAAGTACCCGGAAGCGGGAACCGAGTAAAGCGTGAGTAAGTTGCATAGGTGTGGGTCCACGATCTCGGGGGCCTGACCGATCAACAGCGAACTTCGAGGTGCGCACCTTGGCTTTCCAGATGCCGGACCGCGGCGGAGGCCCGACGGGGCCACGGATCAGAGTGGGCCGCCCGTCCCGGCGCGTCCGGACCCTGCTGATGACGCTGGGCGTCCTGGCCGTACTGGCCATGGCGTTCACCATGTTCGCGGGCTTCTGGACGGACTGGCTCTGGTACCGGTCGGTCGACTACTCGTCCGTGTTCACGACCACGCTGTGGACCAAGATCGGGCTCTTCTTCGTCTTCGGCCTGCTGATGGCGGCCGCGGTCGGGGTGAACGTCTGGCTGGCACACCGGTTGCGCCCGCCGCTGAGCGCCATGTCGATGGAGCAGCAGAGCCTCGACCGGTACCGCATGGGCATCGCGCCCTACAAGCGGTGGCTGCTCCTCGGGGTCACCTCGCTCGTCGGGCTGATCGCGGGCGCGTCCGCCGCGGGCCAGTGGCGCACGTGGCTGATGTGGGTGAACGGAGTCCCCTTCCACCAGAAGGACCCCCAGTTCCACCTCGACGTCTCCTTCTACGCCTTCGACCTGCCGTGGTACCGCTTCCTGCTGGGCTTCGGCTTCGCCGCCGCGGTGCTCTCGCTGATCGCCGCCGCGCTCACGCACTACCTCTACGGAGGCCTGCGGATCACCAGCCCCGGCGCGCGTGCCACGGCCGCGGCCACCGGGCACCTCTCGGTGCTCCTCGGCATCTTCGTCGCGCTGAAGGCCGTCGCGTACTGGCTCGACCGGTACGGGCTCGCCGTGAAGTCCAGTGACTTCAAGGCCACGGGCAACTGGACGGGCCTCAGGTACGTCGACGCGAACGCGTACCTGCCGGCCAAGACGATCCTGTTCTGCATCGCCGTCATCTGCGCCGTGCTGTTCTTCGCCACCCTCTGGCGGCGCACCTGGCAGCTGCCCGTCATCGGCTTCGGCCTGATGGTGCTCTCGGCGATCCTGATCGGCGGGCTGTACCCGGCGATCGTCCAGAAGTTCCAGGTCCAGCCGAACGAGCAGGCCAAGGAAGCGCCGTACGTCGAGAAGAACCTGCAGGCGACCCGCGAGGCCTACGGCATCGACGGCGCCCAGGTGAAGGAGTACGCGGGCCGCAGCGACACCGACGACAAGAGCAAGCTGCGCAAGGACGCCGACGGTGCCGCGAGCATCCGTCTGCTGGACCCGAACGTCGTCTCGCCCACGTTCCAGCAGCTACAGCAGGTGCGCAACTACTACGCGTTCCCGTCGAACCTGGACGTCGACCGCTACAGCAAGGACGGCAAGGACCAGGACACGGTCATCGGTCTGCGCGAGCTGAATCTCCAGGGCATCCCGAAGAACAACTGGATCAACGACCACTTCCGCTACACCCACGGGTACGGCGTGGTCGCCGCCAAGGGGACCGCGGCCGACGCCGAGGGCCGCCCGGAGTTCACCGAGTACGACCTGCCGTCCAAGGGCAACCTCGGTGAGTACCAGCAGCGGGTCTACTACGGCGAGAAGACCACCCAGTACTCGATCGTCGGCGGGCCGCAGAAGGAGATCGACTACTCCGACGACAACGGCGAGAAGACGACCAGCTACCAGGGCAAGAGCGGGGTCAACCTCTCCAGCCCGGTCAACCGGGCCGCGTACGCGGTGGCGTTCAGCGAACCGCAGATCCTCTACTCCGGTGCGATCGGGGAGGGTTCGCGGATCCTGTACAACCGCACGCCCAAGGAGCGCGTCGAGGCGGTCGCCCCGTGGCTGACCATCGACGGTGACGCCTACCCGGCGGTCGTCGGCGACAGGATCCAGTGGATCGTCGACGCGTACACGACCACCAACGGCTATCCGTACGCCTCCCGCACCACCCTCGGCGACACGACGGCCGACTCGCTGACCGCCGCCAACAACCAGCGTGCGGTGGTGGCCCAGCAGAACCAGGTCAACTACATCCGCAACTCGGTGAAGGCGACCGTCGACGCGTACACCGGAAAGGTGACGCTCTACGAGTGGGACACCAAGGACCCGGTCCTGAAGACCTGGAAGAAGGCCTTCCCGGGGACGGTGAAGTCGAAGGGGGACATCCCGCAGGCCCTCATGGACCATCTCCGTTATCCCCAGGACCTGTTCAAGGTCCAGCGCGAGCTGCTCACCCGGTACCACGTGAAGGACGCCCAGACGTTCCTCAGCGGCAGTGAGGTGTGGCAGGTCCCGGACGACCCGACCAACAAGTCGGGCAACGCCGTGCCTCCGTACTACCTGAGCATGAAGCTGCCCGGCAAGGACTCCCAGGCGTTCTCGCTGACGACGACGCTCACGCCGAACGGCCGGGACAACCTGAGCGCCTTCATGTCCGTCAACGCCGAGGCCGGCACGGAAGAGTACGGCAAGATCAGCATCCTGAAACTGCCCACGGGCAGAACGGTCGACGGACCGAAGCGGGTGCAGAGCCAGTTCAACTCCGAGCCGTCCATCGCCGAGTCCATCAGGCTTCTCAGAGGTGGTGACTCGGAAGTCGAGTACGGCAACCTGCTGACGGTGCCGCTCGACGGAGGACTGCTCTACGTGGAGCCGGTCTACGTACGCGGTGGTGGCCTCAAGTACCCGTTGCTGCGGAAGGTGTTGGTGACCTACGGCGGCGCCACGGCCTTCGAGGACACGCTGGGCGAGGCGCTCAACAAGGTCTTCGGATCCGAGGGCGCGACCCAGGAGCCGCCGGGCGAGGGTGAGGGGACCAAGCCGCCGACGTCGCAGGACCCGACGGTGCAACAGGCCCTCGACGACGCCCAGAAGGCCTTCGACGACGGCCAGGCCGCCCTCAAGAAGGGTGACTGGGAGGCGTACGGCAAGGCGCAGAAGGATCTCGGGGACGCGCTGCAACAGGCCGAGGACGCGCAGGCCAAGGCCGACAAGGCCGGCGGCACGGGCGGCAGCGGCGCCGACAAGGACACATCCAAGGACACATCCAAGGACGGCGACAAGAGCAGCGACAAGAACCCCGGGGGCGGCTGAACCGAAGCCCTCCCCGCGCCGTGGTACGGTTGCAACACAACGGCGCGGGGTGGAGCAGCTCGGTAGCTCGCTGGGCTCATAACCCAGAGGTCGCAGGTTCAAATCCTGTCCCCGCTACTGAAAGGCGAAGGCCCGGATCCTATGGATCCGGGCCTTCGCTGTGTGTGCGTGCGCGCACGGGAGCGGGGAGCGGGCGTGCCCGGACTCCGGGACGTGCGCGTGACCGGGCGTAGGCGGGGCAGGTGCGCTTGGACGTGCGCGCGGCCGTCGGGTGCCTGTACGGGCGCCTCGTGGACGCGCGTGCGGAAGATGTGGACGTACGTACGGAGTTGGCTGTCGACGCGCGCGAAGGCCGCTTCCTGTGCTGCGAGTTGGCCGATCTGTGTTTGACTTGTCTCTCTGTGGGCATGTCGACAAAACGCTGAAGTGACCTCACTGACTGCGGTATACCAGGTGTACCCAGGTTGCAGGTGGTGCGACGATGGACGTTATGGGGGACAAGGCAACTCTGTTGGATACAGGGCGTTTTGTGCAGCCTTCCGGCCGGGACGAAACCGGCGAAGCTGTCGAGGAGGCACGTCAGCGGCTCGCCGCGGAAGCCGGCGACGTCGAGGCGATGAGCGTCCTCGGAGCCATGCTGCTGCGCCGTGGTGATCTCGACGGAGCCGAGCCTCAGCTGCGCGCGGCCACCGCTGCCGGGGACCGCGCCGCCGCCAACAATCTGGGTGTCCTCCTGCATCAGCGCGGGTACGCCGACGAGGCCGCGGGCTGGTGGCGGATCGCCGCCGTCGCCGGCTCCGCCGCCGCCGCGCACGCGCTCGGGCGTCACCACCGCGAGCGGGGTGACGAGCCCGCCGCCGAGTACTGGCTGCGTCAGGCTGCCGAGCAGGGCCACGCCCTGGGCGCGTACGCGCTCGCGGACCTTCTGGAGCACCGGGGCGACGTCGGCGCCGAGCGGTGGCTGCGGGCCGCCGCGGAGCGGGGGCACCGCGAGGCTGCCTACCGGCTGGCGCGCACCCTGGACCGCAGGGCCGTCGACGCAGGCGAGGTCGGCGCCGACAACGGTGTCATCGGCGCAGGTGGGGAGGAGGCCGCCCAGTGGTACCGGCAGGCCGCCGCGCGCGGGCACCGGCGGGCCGCGCTACACCTCGGAGCGATCCTGGAGAAGCGCGGCGACCTCAAGGAGGCCGGGCGCTGGTACCTGACGTCCGCCAAGGACGGTGAGGCCCGGGCCGCCTGCGCCCTCGGATTCCTGCTGCGGGACGCGGGCGACAGTGAGAGCGCCGCCGTGTGGTGGCTGCGGGCCGCCCAGGACGGCGACGGCAACGCGGCCAACGCCCTGGGCGCGCTGCACGCCGAGCGCGGCGAGCACCAGACCGCCGAGCGGTGGTACCGGGCGGCCCTGGACGCGGGTGACGTCAACGGGGCGTACAACCTGGGCCTGCTCTGCGCCGAGCAGGGACGCACGGCGCAGGCCGAGCAGTGGTACCGGCGGGCCGCCTACGCCGGGCACCGCGAGGCGGCGAACGCGCTGGCCATCCTGCTCCTCCAGGTCGGCGACGCGGCCGGGGCCGAGCCCTGGTTCTCGAAGGCGGCTGAGGCGGGCAGCGTGGACGCCGCGTTCAATCTGGGCATCCTGCACGCGGGGCGGGGCGGCGAGGAGGGCGAGGCCGCCGCGCTGCGCTGGTACGAGCGGGCGGCTGCCGCCGGGCACACCGAGGCGGCGCTCCAGGTCGCCATCGCGCGGCTGCGGGAGGGCGACGAGCCGGCCGCGGAGCGGCATCTGCGGTGCGCCGCGGGCGGTGGCAGCGCGGAGGCCGCTTACCGGCTCGCCTCCGTGCTCGACGCCCGGCGGCCGCCGGCGCCCGCGCACGAGCTGGGGGAGCCGGCGTACGAGAAGAGCGAGTGCGAGGAGTGGTACGAGCGGGCGGCCTCCCAGGGGCACCGGCGGGCGCAGGTGCGCGTCGGGATGCTGGCCGCCGCGCGGGGCGATGTCGTGGAGGCGGCCCGGTGGTACCGCGAGGCCGCGGAGGCCGGGTCGCGGAACGGGGCGTTCAACCTCGGGCTGCTGCTGGCGCGTGAGGGGAGTGAGCCCGAGGCGGCGCTGTGGTGGACCCGGGCGGCCGACGCGGGGCACGGGCGGGCCGCGCTTCGGCTCGCGCTCGTCTACGCGCGTCGTGGGGAGCTTGCGGAGGGGCAGCGGTGGGCGGACCGTGCGGTGTCGCTGGGGCCGGCCGAGGTGTCCGAGCGGGCGGCTCGGTTGCGGGATGCGTTGCGGCAGGAGCTGACGGCGTGAGTTGCGTGGTCTGCGTGAGCCGCGAGGGGTGCGTGGCCCGCGTGAGCCACGTCGGGTGTGTGGGGTGCGGTGCCCGTCTTGGCTACGGGGGGTGCCGGCGGTGGTGCGGGGCCGGCATCACCGCGGGGGTGTGACGGGGGTTGTACGCCCCCTCCGCCCTTCCCGTCCCGTTCCTGGGGGCTCCGCCCCCAGACCCCCGTATCGGCCTGCGGCCTCGTCCTCAAGCGCCGGACGGGCTGGATTGGCCTGTGGCCTCGTTCTCACGTGCCGGACGGGCTGGATTGGCCTGGGGCCTCGTCCTCACGTGCCGGACGGGCTGGATCGGCCTGCGTACTTGTCAGGCACCGGATGGGCCGGGTCGGCCGCGTCCTCGGTGCCGGACGGGACGGGCTGGGCGTCCAGCCCGCCGGAATAAGAAGTGATTTGCATGCGTGCACACGGTTGACGTAGTGTTCATTTCACCGACGCGGGGTGGAGCAGCTCGGTAGCTCGCTGGGCTCATAACCCAGAGGTCGCAGGTTCAAATCCTGTCCCCGCTACTGAAGGCCGAAGGCCCGGAACCAATGGTTCCGGGCCTTCGGTGTATGTGTTCGTATGCGAAAGCCCCGGCGCCCATCGGTGCCGGGGCTTTCGCGTGAGCCGGTGGGTCAGGCTGCCGCGCAGTTCGGGCAGACGCCGCGGTACGTCACCTCGACGTCCGAGACCGTGAAGCCGAAGCGCTCGGAGTCGGGGAGGTCGGCGAGGGGGTTGCCGCCCGGGTGGACGTCCTTGATCGCGCCGCACTGGGCGCACACCAGGTGGTGGTGGGGCCGGTGGGCGTTCGGGTCGTAGCGCTTGGCGCGCTTGTCCGTGGCCACTTCCAGCACCTCGCCGAGCGAGACCAGCTCACCCAGCGTGTTGTACACGGTGGCCCGGGAGATCTCGGGCAGCTTCGCGACGGCCCGGGCATGCACCTCGTCGGCCGTCAGGTGAACGTGATCGCCGTCGAGGACCTCGGCGACGACACGGCGCTGCGCGGTCATGCGCCAGCCGCGTCCACGCAATCGTTCCAGCAGGTCACTCATGCGCACCAGCCTAACAGCCGGCGGACCAGATCCCGAACAGGTGTGACTTTGGAAGATCCCTTGACTTAGACATTGTCTATTGTAGGATCGAGTTCGGCATTGGCCCAGGGACAGGAACAGACAGGTATGACGCAGGAGGCGCACGTGACGCAGGGACCGCTCACGACGGAGGCCGGCGCGCCGGTCGCCGACAATCAGAACAGCGAGACCGCGGGCGTCGGCGGGCCCGTCCTCGTGCAGGACCAGCTGCTCCTCGAGAAGCTCGCCCACTTCAACCGCGAGCGCATACCGGAGCGCGTCGTGCACGCCCGTGGCGCCGGGGCGTACGGCACCTTCACGCTCACCCGTGACGTCTCGCAGTGGACGCGTGCCGCGTTCCTCTCCGAGGTCGGCAAGCGGACCGAGACCTTCCTGCGCTTCTCCACCGTGGCGGGCAACCTCGGCTCCGCGGACGCGGTGCGCGACCCCCGCGGCTGGGCCCTGAAGTTCTACACCGAAGAGGGCAACTACGACCTCGTCGGCAACAACACCCCGGTGTTCTTCATCAAGGACGCCATCAAGTTCCCCGACTTCATCCACACCCAGAAGCGCGACCCGTACACCGGCTCGCAGGAGGCGGACAACGTCTGGGACTTCTGGGGCCTCAGCCCGGAGAGCACCCACCAGGTGACCTGGCTCTTCGGTGACCGCGGCATCCCGGCCTCGTACCGCCACATGGACGGCTTCGGCTCGCACACCTACCAGTGGAACAACGAGGCGGGCGAGGCCTTCTGGGTCAAGTACCACTTCAAGACCGACCAGGGCATCAAGAACCTGACGACCGAGGAGGCCGTGCGGCTCTCCGGGGTCGACCCGGACTCGCACCAGCGGGACCTGCGCGAGGCGATCGAGCGCGGTGACTTCCCCACGTGGACCGTGGGCGTGCAGATCATGCCGGCGGCCGAGGCGGCGAACTACCGCTTCAACCCGTTCGACCTCACCAAGGTGTGGCCGCACGCCGACTACCCGGTCATCGAGTTCGGCAGGCTGGAGCTCAACCGCAACCCGGAGAACGTCTTCGCCGAGGTCGAGCAGTCGATCTTCAGTCCGGCCCACTTCGTGCCCGGCATCGGCCCGTCCCCGGACAAGATGCTCCAGGGCCGCCTCTTCGCGTACGGCGACGCCCACCGCTACCGCGTCGGCATCAACGCCGACCACCTGCCGGTGAACCGCCCGCACGCCACCGAGGCGCGCACCCACTCCCGTGACGGCTTCCTGTACGACGGCCGCCACAAGGGCGCGAAGAACTACGAGCCGAACAGCTTCGGCGGCCCGTTCCAGACGGAGCGTCCGCTGTGGCAGCCGGTCCCGGTCACCGGGGTCACGGGCAACAGCGAGGCGCCCGTCCACGCCGAGGACAACGACTTCGTGCAGGCGGGCAACCTCTACCGCCTGATGTCCGAGGACGAGAAGGGCCGTCTGGTCGACAACCTGGCGGGCTTCATCGCCAAGGTCTCGCGCGACGACATCGCCGAGCGCGCGATCAACAACTTCCGTCAGGCGGACGGGGACTTCGGCAAGCGGCTGGAGGCCGCGGTCCAGGCCCAGCGCGGCTGAGTACAGCACTGGATCGCTTGTCGTAGGGAGCGGGCCGGACCCCCGGGAGGGGGTCCGGCCCGCTCGTGCGCCGGGGGCGGTCAGGCCGGGGCGTGCTGCCCGGCCGGGGCCCAGCAGCGGATGATGTCGCGGACCGACACGATGCCGACCGGGCCGGTGGCGTCGAGCACGATGAGGTGGCGGAAGCCGCCGTGCGACATGGCCGCAGCCGCCTCCTCCAGGGTCCAGGCGGGGGTGGCGAAGACGACGTTGTTCGTGGTGTGGGTGCCTGCGGTCTCGGTGTCCGGGTCCTGACCGAGGGCCACCGAGTTGAGGATGTCGCGTTCGGTCAGGATTCCGAGACCATCGGCTTCCTCGTCGAGGACGACGGCCGCGCCGACGCGGCGGGCCGACATCAGCCGGGCCGCCTGGCGGAGGTTGTGTGCCGGGCCGATGGTGAGGACCACCGTGCTCATGGCGTCGCGGACGAGCATGGGATGGAGCCACCTCCTTCGTGAAGCGCCCACGAGAAGCGATTCACAAGTTCACAAGTGGGGGCTCTCAGGGTGGCAGTTGAAAGGAGGGTCAACAAGAGGGCGCGGGAGGCGAGTTCAGGGCGCCCACGGGTCACGCGGGCGCTCAGGGTTCGCAGTGGAGCTCCCGGATCACTCTGGTGACGCGGGTGCGGGCGTCCGTCAGTAGCGCTGGTTGAGGTAGCCGAGCAGTTCGTCGTGAAGGATGCCGTTCGACGCGGCGGCGTTGCCGCTGTGCGGGCCGGGGCGGCCGTCGAGGCCGGTGAAGGAACCGCCCGCCTCGGTGACCACGATGGCGTTGGCCGCCATGTCCCAGAGCGACAACTCGGGTTCGGCGCAGATGTCGACCGAGCCCTCGGCGACCATCATGTACGGCCAGAAGTCGCCGTATCCGCGGGTGCGCCAGACCGCCTTGGTCAGGTCCAGGAAACCGCCGAGGCGGCCCTGGTCCTCCCAGCCGGTCAGCGACGAGTACGCGAACGAGGCGTCGGCCATGCGGGAGACACCGGAGACGTGCAGCCGGGACGCGGTCGACAGGCTGCGGCCCGTGAACGCGCCGTGTCCCTTCGCGGCCCACCAGCGGCGGCCGAGCGCCGGTGCGGAGACCACGCCGACGACGGGCTGGTAGCCGCCCTCGCCCGCCTCCATCAGAGAGATCAGCGTGGCCCAGACGGGCACGCCGCGTACGTAGTTCTTGGTGCCGTCGATCGGGTCGACCACCCAGCGGCGCGGGCCGGTGCCCTCGACGCCGTACTCCTCGCCGATGATCGCGTCGCGCGGGCGCGCCCGCTGGAGCTGGCCGCGGATCAGCTCCTCGGCGGCCTTGTCGGCCTCGCTCACCGGCGTCATGTCCGGCTTGGTCTCCACCTTGAGGTCGAGTGCCTTGAACCGGCCCATCGTCGCCGCGTCGGCGGCGTCCGCCAGGACGTGGGCGAGGCGCAGGTCATCGCGATAGTCGGGCATGGCAGAACCGTATCCGGCCGCGCCGCCCCGGGGCCACGCGGGCCCGGATCGCTCCGGCACGCGCGCTGAGCGCATGAGCGGAGCGCGGCTTCCCGGCCGCCCGCACGGCGGCCCCCGCAAACGTCGCGCGCGCCGCGGTCGGCGCACGCCCCAGGCCCGTACGGAGGCCCCCGCGGACATGGCGCGCGCCGCGGTCGGCGCACGCCCCAGGCCCGTACGGAGGCCCCCGCGGACATGGCGCGCGCCACGGTCGGCGCACGCCCCAGGCCCGTACGGAGGCCCCCGCGGACATGGCGTGCGCCGCGGTCCGCGCACGCCCCAGCCCGTACAGAGGCCCCCGCGGACATGGCGTGCGCCGCGGTCGGCGCACGCCCCCTCGGTGCTGCCGCGAACCCTTGACAGTGCCCCGGGGCGCGTCAAATGTGGGCTGCAGAGCCGGTCGCCCCTGGGAGGCGCAGATGCCTGCAGCGCGGGAATCCCTGCTGAACGCCGCCTACACGGCGCTCGCCCGCCGTCCGTGGTCCACGGTGCGGATGGTGGACGTGGCCGCCGTGGCCGGTGTGTCCCGTCAGACGCTCTACAACGAGTTCGGCACCAAGGAGGGGCTCGCGCGGGCACTCGTCCGCCGGGAGGCCGACGGTTATCTCGCGGGCTTCGAGCGCGCCCTGGCCGCGCATCCCGATCCGCGTGACCGTCTTGTGGCGGCCGCCGAGTGGACCGCCTCGACGGCCCGCGACAACGCGCTGGTACGGGCGATGCTCACCGGCTGCTGGAGCGAGCGGCTGCCGTCGCCGACGCTCTCGGCGGTGCCGTCGTCGTCCGCGGTGCCGGCCCAGCGCCGGGCGGACGGGCCGCTGCCCTCGCCGGCCGACCTCGTGGGCCTGGTGCGCGACCGCGCCGTCACCGCGCTCTGCGGACCCGGCACCACCAGGTCGGACGCCGCCGAGCTGGCCCGCTCCTGCGAACTCGTCGTACGTCTCTCGCTGTCCTGCGTGGTGGCACCGCCGAGCGCCGGGGGCGTCTCGGGCCTGGTGAAGTCCGCGCTCGCGCCGCCGCAGCGCGCCTTGGGAAACTGAGGGCGCCACACGTCCCGCGTCCGCGACCGCCGGGTCAGTGCGTGGAACCCGACAGCTGGAGCCCGATGACGCCGATGATCACGAAACTGATCGAGACGATCTTCAAAGTGGAGACCAGGTCGTCGAGGAAGATCATCCCGTAGATCGCGGTGCCGGCGGCGCCGATGCCGGTCCACACCGCGTACGCCGGACCGACGTCGAGCTTCTTCAGGGAGAGCGTCAGCAGCCCGAAACTGCCGAGCGCGAAGACGCAGAACGCGACGGTCGGCCAGAGTCTGGTGAAGCCGTGCGAGAGTTTCAGGCAGACGGCGAAGCCGGTCTCGAGAAGGCCCGCCACAACGACCAGCAGCCACGCCATGTCCTGTCCTCCCGCACACCACGTCGACTGCTTCGCCTGGCTCGGATCGGGCTCGGTGCGATTATGCCCTTACCGACGTGCCGCGGACGCAAACAACGCGGAGGTCAGCGGTCTTCGCGGGCGTCCGCGCCAGAGGCGGCCCGCGGACCTCTCCCGCGCGGACGGCTCAGTCGTCCTCGTGCCGCTCCCGCGTCGCCAGCAGCCGGCGCAGCGAATAGAGGCGGGCCGGGTCCGCGTGACCGTCGGCCACCCACTGGTCCAGCGCGCAGTCCGGCTCGTCGTGACTGCACGCGCGCGGACAGCCCTCTGTGCCGGGCTCCAGGTCGGGGAAGGCCTTGATCACCCGGGACGGGTCCACGTGGTGCAGCCCGAAGGAGCGCACGCCCGGGGTGTCGACGACCCAGCCGGCCGTGCCGGGCAGCGGGATCGCGCGCGCCGACGTGGTGGTGTGCCGGCCGCGGCCGGTGACGGCGTTGACGATGCCGGTGCTGCGCCGCCGGTCCAGCGACACCAGGGCGTTGACCAGGGTCGTCTTGCCGACGCCCGAGTGCCCGACGAACGCCGTGATCTTGCCGTCGAGTTGCTTGCGCACCCGTTCCACCGCCTCGCCGCTCTCCAGCTCCGTGCGGCTGGTCACGACGTACGGGACGCCCAACGTCCCGTACAGCTGCAGGAGTTCGTCCGGTGGGGCGAGGTCCGACTTGGTCAGGACCAGCAGGGGCTCCAGGCCGCCGTCGTACGCCGCCACCAGACAGCGGTCGATCAGCCGCGGGCGGGGCTCCGGGTCGGCCAGGGCCGTGACGATGGCGAGCTGGTCGGCGTTGGCGACGACCACGCGCTCGTAGGGGTCGTCGTCGTCGGCGGTGCGGCGCAGGACGGAACTGCGCGGCGCGATGCGGACGATGCGGGCGAGGGTGTCCTTCTCACCGGTGAGGTCCCCGACGATCGCGACCCGGTCGCCCACGACGGCGGCCTTGCGGCCCAGTTCACGGGCCTTCATCGCGGTGACGAGGCGGTCCTCGACGAGACAGGTGAGGCGGCCCCGGTCGACGGTCACGACCATGCCCTCGACCGCTTCCTCGTGCTTGGGCCGGATGTTCGTACGCGGACGGTTGCCCTTGCGGTTGGGGCGGCTGGGGATGTCGTCCTCGTCGGTGTGCTTGCCGTATCGGCGCATGATCCTGATCCGCCCGTCAGTTCCCGAGCATTCCGGCCCACAGGTCGGGGAAGTCCGGGAGGGTCTTCGCGGTCGTCGCCACGTTCTCGATCCGGACCCCCTCCACGGCGAGGCCGATGACCGCGCCGGCGGTCGCCATGCGGTGGTCGTCGTACGTGTGGAAGACGCCGCCGTGCAGCGGTCGCGGACGGATGTGCAGTCCGTCGGCGGTCTCCGTGACGTCACCGCCGAGTTCGTTGATCTCCTTGGTGAGCGCGGCCAGCCGGTCCGTCTCGTGGAGGCGCAGGTGGGCCACGCCGCGCAGGGTGGAGGGCGAGTCGGCGAGGGCGGCGACCGCCGCGATGCCGGGGGTCAGCTCGCCCACCTCGCCGAGGTCCACGTCGATACCGTGGATCGAACCCGATCCGGTGAATTCCAGGCCCCGGTCCGTCAGTTCGCAGGAACCACCCATCTCGGTGAAGATCTCCCGCAGCCGGTCCCCGGGCTGGGTGGTGTGCTCGGGCCAGTCGGGGATGAGGACCTTGCCGCCGGTCACCAGGGCCGCCGCCAGGAACGGCTGGGCGTTGGAGAGGTCGGGCTCGACGGTCAGGTCGCGGCCGAGCAGGGCGCCCGGCGTGACCCGCCAGACGTCGGGTTCGCCGCCCGACTCGGGGGTGTCCACCTGGGCGCCCACCGTGCGCAGCATGTCGACGGTCATCCGGATGTGCGGCATCGAGGGCAGCCGTGAGCCGGTGTGGCGGACCTCGACGCCCTGGTTGAAGCGGGGGCCCGACAGCAGCAGGGCGGAGACGAACTGCGACGAGGACGAGGCGTCGATCTCCACCGGCCCGCCGTCCAGGGCGCCGCCGCCGTGCACGGTCAGCGGCAGCGCGCCGCGGCCGTCGTCGTCGATCCGGGCGCCGAGGACACGCAGCGCGTCGATCACCCCGTGCAGCGGACGCTCGTAGGACCGCGGGTCGCCGTCGAAGCGGACGGGGCCGTCGGCCAGCGCGGCGACCGGCGGCAGGAAGCGCATCACCGTGCCCGCGTTGCCGACGTCGACGGTGGCAGGGCCGTGCAGGCCGGAGGGGATGATCCGCCAGGCCTCGCCCGTGCCGTCGGAGCCGACCGCGACGGTGGAGCTGGAGGAGACCGTCTCCTCGATGCCGACGCCCATCGCGCGCAGCGCCCCGGCCATCAGCAGCGTGTCCCGCGAGCGCAGCGGGCGGCGCAGCCAGCCGGGCTCGGAGGCGAGGGCGGCGAGCACGAGAGCCCGGTTGGTGACCGACTTCGACCCGGGCACGTGGACCGTCGCGTCGACGGCTCCGCTTGCGTGCGGGGCGGGCCAGAGGGCGGTGTGCGCGGGGTTAACGGTCATGCCCCCACTTTAGTGGCTGCCGATGGGCGGAGATCTTGATCAGAAGCGGCGAAATCCGAGCGAAACAGAGCGGTGGTAAGAGGCGCCGGTGCCCGCGCACGCCGGCGGGCCGGGGACCCGCCGACCGCCGCCGCTCACACCCCCAGGAGCCAGCGGCCCCCGCCGAGCAGGGAACACACGGACACCGCGTGGAAGAGGAACAGCCACATCCCGGCCGGTACGTGCGTGAGCCGGGACAGCTGGTCGGCGTCGGAGTCGCCCGCGTTGCCGTGCCTGCGCTTGGCCTGGAGCTCGAAGGCCGGCCGGACGCCGCCGAACAGCAGGAACCACACCACCGCGTACGCGAACGCCGCCTGCACCTGCGGTCCGGCGAGCCAGGACACCACCAGGAACGTGCCGCCGGTGAGCAGCACCGTGAGGGCGCCGTAGGCGTTGCGGATCATCACCAGCATCACCAGCAGCAGGAGGGTGGCCAGCCACAGGAGCGCGGTGATGTGGCCCGCGCCCAGCAGCGCGGCACCGCCGAGCCCGAGCAGCGGCGGCGCGGTGTAGCCGGCGGCCGCGGTGAGGATCATGCCGAGGCCGGTCGGCTTGCCGCGGCTGACGGTGAGGCCGCTGGTGTCGGAGTGCAGGCGTATCCCGCTGAGACTGCGGCCGGTGAGCAGCGCCACCAGGCCGTGCCCGCCCTCGTGGGCGATGGTGATCGCGTTGCGGGAGAGCCGCCACAGGACGTGCGGGACGACCACCGCCACCGCGGCGGCCATCGTGGCGATCACCACCCAGGTGTCCGGGTCCGGCTGGCTGCCGAAGACCTGGTCCCAGAGCCCGGCCAGGGAGGTGGATGCGGTGCTGTCCATGGTCGGCGAAGGCTCCCTCTGGTGTCGCGGAATCTGGCAGTCTGGCACGTATGTGCGGACGGTATGCAGCGAGTCGTGGGCCCGAGGATCTCGCAGGAATCTTTGAGATCGAGAAGTGGGATGCCGAAGAGGCCCTCGCCCCCGACTTCAACGTGGCCCCGACCAAGGAGGTTTACGTGGTCCTGGACCGTCCCGTGAAGGACGCCGGGGCCGCACCCGCCAGTTCCGTGTCCGACGGGCCGGTCCGCCAGCTGCGCAGGCTCACGTGGGGCCTGGTCCCGTCCTGGGCCAAAACGCCCGAGGGCGGCGCCCGGATGATCAACGCGCGCGCGGAGACCGTGCACGAGAAGCCCTCCTACCGCCGGGCCTTCGCCGCCCGCCGGTGCATCGTCCCCGCGGACGGCTATTACGAGTGGGTGACCGGGTCCGCCGAGCGGGAGCTGGAGGTCGAGGGCAGGAGGAAGCGGCCGCGCAAGCAGCCGTACTTCGTGACGCCCGCGGACGGTTCCGTCTTCGCCATGGCCGGTCTGTACGAGTTCTGGCGGGACAGGACGCTTCCCGACGACCACCCGCGCGCCTGGTGGGTGACGTGCTCCGTCATCACCAGGGAGGCCGAGACCTCGCCACTCGCGGCGGCCCCCGCCGAGGGCCCGCACGCCCTGGCCGACATCCACCCGCGGATGCCCCTGATGCTCACCCCGGACCGCTGGGACGCCTGGCTCGACCCGGCGCGCACCGATACCGACGGCGTACGGGAGCTGCTCGCGCCGCCGCCCCACGGGCTGATGCGCGCCTACCCCGTCTCCACGGCCGTCAGCAACGTGCGCAACAACGGCGCGGAGCTGCTGAAGGAACTGGACGGACCCGAAGAAGGCACACTCTTCTGATGTGACAGACGCGACGCACGTGACACAGGCGGTCGAGACCGGCACCGGCACGGCCCGGGTGACCTGGCACCACGCATCCGGGGCGCGGCTCGTCCTCGCCGTCAGCCACGGCGCGGGCGGCGGGATCGAGGCCCGGGACCTCCGGGCGCTGGCGCGCGTGCTGCCCGCGCACGGGGTGAGCGTCGCCCTCGTCGAGCAGCCCTGGCGGGTGGCCGGGAAGAAACTGGCGCCGGCGCCCAGGACGCTGGACGCGGGATGGCGGGGACTGTGGCCGGCGCTGCGCGAACCGGGGCTGCCGGTGGTCGCGGGCGGCCGCAGCGCCGGGGCGCGGGTCGCCTGCCGCACGGCACGCGAACTGGGCGCCCACGCCGTCCTCGCGCTCAGCTTCCCGCTGCACCCGCCGGGCAGGCCCGAGAAGTCCCGCGCCGACGAACTGCTCGGCGCCGGCGTGCCCACCCTCGTCGTGCAGGGCGGCAACGACCCATTCGGCAGGCCCGCCGAGTTCCCGAAGGGCACGTACAGCCTCGTCGAAGTGCCGTACGGCGACCACGGCTTCGCCGTGCCGAAGCGCGCGCCGCTCGGCCAGGACGAGGCGCTGACGGTGATCACCGACGGGACGGCGAAGTGGCTCTCGTCACTCTCGTGAACCCGCGTGTCGGCCCCGGCACGGCCGCGGGAATGCCGGCCGCCGGCTCACTGTTGTGCGGATCAGACAGCGCACAGCAGTGCCGACCGTTCACGAGAGGATGTCCGCCGCATGGGTTCGACCATCTGCCCGAGCCGTCGCAGCGCCGCTGACCTGGAGTGGTCGGTGCTGCACACGGCGAAGACCGGCCCTATTCGGGCGGCGGGCGGACCGGATCGTCGTCTATCCTCCGATTCGAGTGGGACCGGTTTCGGTTCCGCCACGTCGCTGGAGGAGGTGGGTCCGGTCACTGGGACCGACGCAGGGACCGAACACGGCCAGGCGGAGCAGCCCGAGGGCCAGGGCACGAGCGACGCGTCGGCGGAAACGTCCGCCGAGCGCACCGCGCGCTTCGAGCGGGACGCGCTCGAATTCCTCGACCAGATGTACTCGGCGGCGCTGCGCATGACACGCAACCCGGCCGACGCGGAGGACCTGGTGCAGGAGACGTACGCGAAGGCGTACGCGTCCTTCCACCAGTTCCGCGAGGGCACCAACCTCAAGGCGTGGCTGTACCGCATCCTGACCAACACCTTCATCAACTCGTACCGCAAGAAGCAGCGCGAACCCCAGCGCAGCGCGGCCGAGGAGATCGAGGACTGGCAGCTGGCGCGCGCCGAGTCGCACATGTCGACGGGACTGCGCTCCGCCGAGTCGCAGGCGCTCGACCACCTGCCCGACTCGGACGTCAAGGCAGCGCTCCAGGCGATTCCCGAGGAGTTCCGCATCGCCGTGTACCTGGCGGATGTAGAGGGCTTTGCGTACAAGGAGATCGCGGACATCATGGGGACACCCATCGGAACGGTGATGTCCCGGCTGCACCGGGGCCGTCGCCAACTGCGCGGCATGCTCGAGGACTACGCGCGTGACCGCGGACTGGTCCCGGCCGGCGCCGGAGAGTCGAACGAAGCGAAAGGCTCGGGCTCATGAGCTGCGGAGAGCCGCACGAGACGGATTGCAGTGAGGTCCTCGACCATCTCTACGAGTTCCTCGACCACGAGATGCCGGACGCGGACTGCACCAAGTTCGAGGTGCACTTCGAGGAGTGCTCCCCGTGCCTCGAGAAGTACGGTCTCGAGAAGGCCGTGAAGAAGCTGGTCAAGCGGTGCTGCGGTCAGGACGACGTGCCGACCGACCTGCGGGCCAAGGTCATGGGCCGCATCGACCTGATCCGCTCCGGACAGACGGTGCCCGAGCACGACGTGACCGCGGCACCCCAGGAGTCCTGACCCCGCTCGCGCGAAGTCCCCGCCGGGACGCGCCAGTCGGCCGGTTCATCACCCGAACGTGCTAATCCGCGGGTCCTTGACCCGCGGATTCGGCCATTGGTGCCCCCGTGCCGACCCCTCCGCTCTAGGCTCCGGAAGCCTGAACAGGGGAGGGGTCGTGAGGATGGGTTCGGTTCCGGCGCGGGCCCGGGTCTACGTGGCCTCCGTCGTCGTCGGCGCCCTGCTCTGCCTCGCTCCGCTGCCCGGCCTGTGCACCCCTTGGTGGGCGGTCGCCCTGCTCGCCGCGCTGTACGCCGGATGCGAGCAGCTCACCCGCTGCCGACTCGTCGGCCACCGTGCCCCCCGCGGCATGGGCACCTTCTTCCCGGTCCTGCTGGCCGGGGCCTTCCTGCTGCCGCCCCCGGCCGCCGCCCTCGTCGCGCTCCCGGGCGTGCTGCTCTCCCGCGTCGACCAGCGCCCGCGCGGGCTGCGCCGGATCTGGCGGGCGGCCGAGCTCGTCATCGGGATCTGGGCGGCGGCCCGGGTGCACCGGACACTCGGCGGACGGGACGCGGTCGTCACGTCCGACTTCCCGTACGCGCTCGTGCCCGCCGGGGCCGCGGTCCTCACGTTCTGCCTGGCCCTGGCCGTCCTGGACGGCGGGATCCTGGCCACCGCCGAGCGGCTGCCGGCCCGCACCGCGTGGCGCGGCCTGTTCCTGCGCTCCCTCGCCCCGGTCGGCGTGCACGGACTCGCCGGACTGATGATGGCGGTGCTCTGGCGCAGCCCCTACGGTCCGCTCGCCGCGCTGCTCGTCCTGCTGCCCATGTACATCTCCTGCTGGGTGTTCGCCCAGTACCACCGCGAGCAGGCCGCCCACCAGGCCACCATCCGGGCACTCGTGCAGGCCGTCGACATCAAGGACGGCTACACGCGCGGGCACAGCGAACGGGTCGGACAGGCGTCCATGATGATCGCCCGCGAACTGGGCATGGACGACGAACGCGTCGAGGGCCTGCGCCTCGCGGGCATCCTGCACGACGTCGGCAAGCTCGGCGTGCCCACCCGGCTGCTGCGCAAGGACGGGCCGCTGACCCCGCAGGAGCGGCGGATCATCGAGCTGCACCCCGAGTACGGGCACGAGATGGTGCGCGGGATCGGCTTCCTCGGTGAGGCACGGTCGGCCATCCTGCACCACCACGAGCGGCTGGACGGGAGCGGATACCCGTACGGGCTGGCGGGCCGGCAGATCCCGGAGTTCGCACGGGTGGTGGCCGTGGCCGACGCCTTCGACGCGATGACGTCGACGCGGTCCTACCGGCGGGCCAGGCCGGTGCCGGCCGCGCTGGAGGAGCTGGAGAACTGCGCCGGGGCGCAGTTCGACCCGCGGATGGTGACCGCGCTGGTGCGGGCGCTGCGCCGGCACGGCTGGCACCCGGTGGTCACGGCGGACGCCCCGGGCGCGGACGTGCCGCCGCCCCGCGGCGGGCCCCGCCCGGCGGCCGTGCCCACCGAGCCGGAGGGACGCCGGGACACGGCCGGCGGGAGGACCTCGTGAACGCCGCGGGGCAGGCCTCCCCGCGGCCGCTGCGGACCCCGCTCACCCTCGTGTTCGTGCACGCCTGTGCCGCGCTGCTCGCCGTCGTCTGTCTCGGCGCGGCCCTCTGGCAGGGCCTCGAGGAGCGCGGGGCCGCGCTGGCCTTCGGACTGCTCGTCGCCGTCGGCGAGCTGGCCCGGTGGAGCGGCGCGGAGGAACGGGAGTCCGCACCCCTGGGAGCCGCCGGAGCCCTCGCCTACGCCCTGCTGGGAGAGAACGGCGCAGGCCCCACCCATCACGGGCCCGCGCAGATCGTCGCCGTCGTGGCGGCGGCCGCCCTCGTCGGCTGCGTACCGCACGTCGCGCGCGGCCGGGGCCCGACGCTCGACCACCTCACCCGGCGCGTACTGACCGTGGCGTTCGCCGCCGTCTGCTTCCGGCCCCTCTACGACGAGGGCAGGCTCGGGGAGTGGGACGGCCCCGCGTACGCCCTGCTGCTGGTCGCGCTGCTGGTGCTCACCGCCCTGTGCGACGCCGTACTGGCGGCGGCCATGGCGCACGCGCGCACCCGCTGGCCCTTCGGGCCCCTGCTGCGCGACGAGCTGCGGGCCATGCCCGGCATCGGGTCGGCCGTCTGCGCGACCGGAGCCGTGATGTCCCTCGCCGTCGCGGTCGCCGGCCTGTGGGCGCTGCCCGTCTTCTCGCTGCCGCTGCTGCTCGCCCAGCTGTCCTTCCGCCGGTACGCGGCGGTGCGCACCACCTACCGGCAGACCATCGCCTCCCTCGCGCGTGCCACCGAGATCGCCGGGTACACGCCCGCCGGGCACGCGCACCGCGTGGCCGCGCTCAGCCGCGCCGTGGGCCGGGAGCTGGGCCTTTCGGAACCGGACCTGACCGTGCTGGAGTACGCGGCCCTGATGCACGACATCGGACAGCTCAGCCTCGTCGACCCGGTGCCCGCCGGGGCGACGGCCGTGCTCCCCCGCGAGGAGCAGCGGCGGATCGCCCTCCTCGGCGGCGCCGTCGTCCGCCAGACCGGGGTGGACGCCGAGGTCGCGGTGGTCGTGGAACGGCAGGCCGACCCCTACCGGGAGCAGCCGGTCACCGCGCGGATCGTCCGGACCGTGAACGCGTACGAGGAGATGGTGCGGGAAGCGGGGCCGGGCGGCCCCCTCTCCGCGCTGGAGAAGCTGCGTCTGGGCACCGCCCGGGACTATCAGCCGAAGGTCGTGGAGTCACTGGCCCGGGTACTGTCCCGGCCCGGTCTGACCTTGCCCCGGGCTGGGTAACCCATGGGTAATGAGCGGCCGTCGGACGGTACGTGGTTGGATGCGAGGAAGAGGGTGTTCGGGGGCACCGGCCCGCCTGTGGCCGCACTGTCCCCGGGGGACTCTTCAAGGGACCGGCGGGCGGGAAACGCAAGGAACTGGCAGGCGGGAATCGTGAGGATCTTCGGCAAGGGACGACACCGGCCCTCCGCCTCATGGCGGCAGGCCACCGACCGCGCGTTCACGCTGATCGGCGACGGCCGGTACGAGGACGCGGGAGCGCTGCTGACGCGCGCCGCGGACCTGGAGCCCTGGCTGTCGGAGTCCTGGTTCAACCTGGCGCTGCTGCACAAGTTCCGCCACGACTGGGAGCAGGCGCGGGCGGCCGGACTGCGGGCCGTCGCGCTGCTCGACCGTGAGGCGGGCGCCCCGGACTGGTGGAACGTGGGCATCGCGGCGACCGCGCTGCAGGACTGGCCGCTGGCCCGGCGCGCCTGGCAGGCGTACGGACTGCGGGTGCCCGGCGGTGCGGCCGTCGCCGGTGAGCCCGTCGGCATGGACCTGGGCAGTGCCGCCGTGCGGCTGTCGCCCGAGGGCGAGGCCGAGGTGGTGTGGGGGCGCAGGCTGGACCCCGCGCGGATCGAGGTGCTGTCCATTCCGCTGCCGTCCTCGGGGCGGCGCTGGGGCGAGGTCGTGCTGCACGACGGGGTGCCCCACGGCGAGCGGACGACCGCTGCCGGGCACTCCTACCCCGTGTTCGACGAGATCGAGTTGTGGGCACCCTCGCCCGTGCCGACCTGGGTGGTCCTGCTGGAGGCCGCCACCGAGGACGACCGGGACGCGCTGGAGCGGCTCGCCGCCGACGCCGGCTTCGCGGCCGAGGACTGGTCGTCGTCCGTGCGGCTGCTGTGCCGGATGTGCTCCGAGTCGCGGATGCCCTCCGACGAGGGCGACGGGGAGCACCTGGACCCGCACGACCACAGCGAGCCGGGGCACCCGGGTCCCCTGGGGCACCGGACCGACGGACAGCTGTGGCTTCCCGAACGGGAGTGCGGGCTCGCGGCGCCCGCCTCCCTGGTCCGGGGGCTGCTCGACGGCTGGGTCGCGGACAGCCCGGACTCCCGGGACTGGCGGGACCTCGAAGAAGTCTGTTAGCGCGGAGGTCTGCGGCGCGCCCCTTTAGGCTGTACCTCGCAGAATTTCTCTCCGGTTGCAGGAAAGGCATACGTCGGTCATGGCGCAGCAGGACACCGATCAGCAGCACGCGGGCGTGCTCCCCGTGGACGACGAGGGCTTCGTCATCGACACCGAGGACTGTGAGGAGCGCGAGGCCGCCTACCGCGAGCGCGGCACCTCGCGGCCGATCACGGTCGTCGGCAACCCGGTGCTGCACAAGGAGTGCAAGGACGTCACCGCGTTCGGGGACGAGCTGGACCAGCTGGTCGCCGACATGTTCGCCAGCCAGCGCACCGCCGAGGGCGTGGGTCTCGCCGCCAACCAGATCGGTGTGGACCTGAAGGTCTTCGTCTACGACTGCATGGACGACGAGGGCCGGCGGCACGTGGGAGTGGTCTGCAACCCCGTGCTCGTGGAGCTGCCCGCCGAGCTGCGCCGGCTGGACGACAGCAACGAGGGCTGCCTCTCGGTGCCCACCGCGTACGCTCCGCTGGCCCGGCCCGACTACGCCGAGGTGAGTGGGCAGGACGAGAAGGGGAACCCCGTCCGGGTGCGCGGAACGGGCTACTTCGCCCGCTGCCTCCAGCACGAGACGGACCACCTCTACGGCTACCTGTACATCGACCGGCTGTCCAAGCGCGAGCGCAAGGACGCGCTGCGGCAGATGGCCGAGAACGAGCCCCGCTATCCCGTCGTCACGAACGACTGAGACACCCCTCTGGTGGTCAGGGCCTCGCGGCCGGTGGCCGGGACGCCCGGTGAACGACTGGGACTGGAAAATGACAGACGGGGCTCACGGCTTCTCGTGAGCCCCGCCGGACGGCGCCTGGCCGGGTACCCCACCCGACCAGGCGCCGTTCATGTGTACGTCGCACGTTCGATCTCTTGTACTCCGCCACCGATCCGAAACCAGTCACACAAGAGGAGATTCTCGGCACCTCGGGGTAGTGAGTGGGGCAAATCCGTTCCCAGACCGGTCAGTTGTGGTGCTGAATGGGAAGTGCGGGGATACGCAACGGCGCACGCCCGGCACAACGGGAGTGGTGGGGCGCCGACAGGCGGCTGAGAGGGGTTTGTTCGTGCATGCTTTCTCACACGGCACTTCATCGACACCGACAGCGGTCGCGGTTCCACCGGCGCTCTCTCTTCCGGTGATCGAGGCCGAGTTTCCCCGTCAACTGCACCCGTATTGGCCTCGGTTGCAGGAGCGGACACGGGTCTGGCTCCTCGAAAAACGCCTCATGCCGGCGGACAAGGTCGCGGAATATGCCGACGGCCTGTGCTACACGGACCTCATGGCGGGCTTCTACATGGGGGCCTCCGACGAGGTGCTCCAGGCGATAGCGGACTACAGCGCGTGGTTCTTCGTCTGGGACGACCGTCACGACCGCGACATCGTCCACGGCCGTCCGGCCGCCTGGCGCACGCTCCGGTTCCAGCTGCACGCGGCGCTCGACTCCCCGAGGGACCACCTGCACCACCAGGACCCCCTGGTAGCAGCGTTCGCGGACAGCGTGGTCCGGTTGTACTCGTTCCTGGGCGGTGAGTGGAACGCCCGGTTCGCCGGACACTTCCACGAGGTGATCGAGGCGTACGACCAGGAATTCCACAACCGTACGTCGGGCACGGTGCCGACCGTCGCGGAGTATCTCGAACTCCGGCGGCTCACCTTCGCTCACTGGATCTGGACGGATCTGCTGGAACCGAGCGCGGGACGCGAAATGCCCGCCGCCGTACGGGAACACCCGGCATATCGACGGGCGGCACTGCTCACTCAGGAATTCGCGGCCTGGTACAACGACCTTTGTTCACTTCCGAAAGAGATAGCGGGTGATGAAGTCCACAATCTCGGAATCAGCCTCATCCAGCACGAGGGGCTGTCCCTCGAAGACGCTGTCACAGAGGTGCGCCGAAGGGTCGAGGAATGCATCTCCGATTTCCTCGTCGTCGAGCAGGATGTGGAGCGGCTGGCCGACTCCCTCGCGGACGGGACCGTACAGGGCAAGGAACTGTGCGTCGCCGTGAAAGCCTGTCTCGCCAATATGCGGAACTGGTTCAGTTCCGTGTACTGGTTCCACCACGAGTCGGGCCGGTACATGGTCGACAGCTGGGACGACCGCGCCACGCCCCCGTACGTCAACAACGAAGCGGCAGGTGAGAAATGACCGTCGAGTCCGTACCGCCCGCGGCACCCCCGGCGCCGGAGCTGTCCACCCCGCCGCCGGCCGGAGGTGGCGTTCCGGGTCTCGGCCACGGCTGGAAACTCGTCCGCGACCCACTGGGCTTCCTGGCCCAGCTGCGCGACCACGGTGACGTCGTCCGGCTCAGGCTGGGCCCCAAGACGGTGTACGCGGTCACCACGCCCGCCCTCACCGGGGCGCTGGCGCTGAGTCCCGACTACGAGATCGGCGGCCCGCTGTGGGAGTCCCTGGAAGGACTGCTCGGCAAGAACGGCGTCGCGACCGCCAACGGCCCGCTGCACCGGCGTCAGCGCCGGACGATCCAGCCCGCGTTCCGGGCCGACATCATCCACGAGTACGCGTCCGTGATGGAGGAGGAGTCGCGCGCGTTCGCGGACCGCTTCGCCTCCGGCGGGCCGGTGGACTGCACCTCGGAGTCGTTCCGGGTGGCCGTGCGCATGGCCGCCCGCTGTCTGCTGCGCGGCCGGTTCATGGACGAGCGTGCCGAGCGGCTGAGCATCGCGCTCACGACCGTGTTCCGCGGTATGTACCAACGCATGGTCATCCCGGCGGGACCGCTCTATCGGCTACCCCTTCCGGCCAATCGGAAATTCGACCGAGCGTTGGCCGATTTGCACCTTCTCGTCGACGAGATCATCGACGAGCGCCGCGCATCTGGTCAAAAGCCGGACGATTTGCTGACGGCATTGCTGGAGGCGAAGGACGACAACGGGGATCCCATCGGCGAGCAGGAGGTGCACGACCAAGTCGTCGCGATACTGACCCCCGGAAGTGAAACCATCGCGTCCACGATCATGTGGCTGCTCCAGGTACTCGCGGCGCACCCGGAACAGGCGGCCAAAGTGAGTGAAGAGGTCAAATCCGTCGCGGGGGACCGGCCCGTCGGATTCGGTGACGTCCGAAAGCTGACGCACACCAACAATGTCGTCGTCGAGACGATGCGACTGCACCCCGCCGTATGGATATTGACGCGGCGCGCCGTGACCGAAACCGAGCTCGGCGGCTACCGCATTCCGGCCGGTGCCGACATCGTGTACAGCCCGTACGCGATCCAGCGCGACCCGCGCTCGTACGCGCACCACCTGGCTTTCGACCCCGGCCGCTGGCTCCCGGAACGCTCAAGGGACCTGCCGAAGTACGCCATGCGCCCGTTCAGCGTGGGTAACCGGAAGTGCCCGAGCGACCACTTCTCGATGGCACAGCTCACGCTCATCACGGCGACCGTGGCGTCCCGGTGGCGCTTGCGCCAGGACGCCGAGTCCAAGGACGCGACCCGCGTCGGCATCACGCTGCGCCCGCACGGCCTGGTGCTGAGGGCCGAGCCGCGCTGAGCCGAGGCTTCGGGTGCGCCCTCGGCGGAGGGCGCACCCCTCGCGCTCAGGCGGCCCGCGGCCCCCGGAACGCGCGGCGGTAGGCGCCGGGTGTCGTCCCGAGGCTCCGCATGAACTGGTGGCGCAGCGCGGCCGCGTTGCCGAAGCCGGTCCGGCCGGCGATCGCGTCCATCGTCTCGTCGGTGACCTCGAGCAACTCCTGCGCCAGCAGCACGCGTTGGCGCAGCATCCAGCGGTACGGCGTGGTGCCGGTCTCCTGCTGGAAGCGGCGCGCGAAGGTGCGCGGGGACATGTGGGCGCGGGCCGCGAGCTGTTCCACCGTCACCTCCTCGTCGAGGTGGCGCTCCATCCACACGAGCACCTCGCCCACGGTGTCGCACTGCGAGCGGGGCAGCGGCCGCTCGATGTACTGGGCCTGCCCGCCGTCCCGGTGCGGGGGCACGACCATGCGGCGGGCGACGGCGTTTGCGACCTCGGGGCCGTGCTCCTGGCGCACCAGGTGCAGGCAGGCGTCGATGCCGGCGGCGGTGCCCGCCGAGGTGATCACCGCCCCCGCGTCGACGTACAGCACGTCCGGCTCCACGATCGCCCGCGGGTACTGGCGGGCGAGAGCGTCCGCGTGGTGCCAGTGCACGGTGCAGCGCCGGCCGTCCAGCAGTCCGGCCGCGCCGAGCACGAAGACACCGGAGCACACGCTCAGCACCCGGGCGCCCCGGGCGACGGCCCGGCGCAGCGCGTCGAGCAGTTCCTCGGGATACCCGCGGGCGGTATACGAGTCGCCGGCCGGCACCACGACGAGATCGGCCGCCTCGAGCCGCTCCAGCCCGTGCTCGGTCCGCAGGGAGAACCCCGCGTGCGTGCCCAGTGTGGACCCCTCCGCCGAGGCGACCGCGAAGTCGTACACCGGCAGCCCGTCGTCGCTGCGGTCGAGTCCGAACACCTCGCAGACCACGCCGAGTTCGAAGGGATGCACACCGTCCAGCAGGACCACCGCCACGTTTTTCAGCATGCCGCCCAGTGTGCACCCGATGTGGCAGGAATTCGAGGGTCCACGGCAGTCCTGCCACTGACCCGGGGGTGCGATCGGCGCGACAGTGGTGTTCATGGAGACATTCGTGAACACCACCGTCGCCCTGCTGACCGTCCTCGGGATCTTCCTCGTCGTGGCCCTGCCCTCACTGATCGGGCTGCGCCGGGAGTGGCGCGTCGACCGGGAGCTGAGGGCCGCCGAAGCCGCCGCCGGGACTCAGAAGTCCTCGTCGAAGCCCACCGAGCCCTCCACCGCCACCTGGTACGCCGAGGGACGGCGCTCGAAGAAGTTGGTCAGCTCCTGAACACCCTGGAGCTCCATGAAGGAGAACGGGTTCTCCGAGCCGTACACCGGGGCGAAGCCGAGACGCGCCAGGCGCTGGTCGGCGACGCACTCCAGGTACTGCCGCATCGAGTCCGTGTTCATCCCCGGGAGGCCGTCACCGCACAGGTCGCGCGCGAACTGCAGCTCGGCCTCGACGGCCTCCCGCAGCATGTCGGTGACCTGCTCCTCGAGCCGGTCGTCGAAGAGCTCCGGCTCCTCCTTGCGGACCGTGTCGACCACCTCGAAGGCGAAGGACATGTGCATCGTCTCGTCGCGGAACACCCAGTTGGTGCCGGTCGCAAGGCCGTGCAGGAGACCCCGGCTGCGGAACCAGTAGACGTACGCGAAGGCGCCGTAGAAGAAGAGCCCCTCGATGCACGCGGCGAAGCAGATCAGGTTCAGCAGGAAGCGCCGCCGGTCGGCCTTCGACTCCAGCCGGTCCAGCTTCTCGACGGAGTCCATCCACTTGAAGCAGAACCCGGCCTTCTCACGGATGGACGGGATGCTCTCGACGGCGTCGAAGGCCGCCGCGCGGTCCTCCGGGTCCGGCAGGTAGGTGTCGAGCAGCGTCAGGTAGAACTGCACGTGCACGGCCTCCTCGAAGAGCTGGCGCGAGAGATACAGTCGCGCCTCCGGGGAGTTGATGTGCTTGTACAGCGTCAGCACCAGGTTGTTGGCGACGATCGAGTCACCCGTAGCGAAGAACGCGACGAGGCGGCCGATCATGTGCTGCTCGCCCTGCGACAGTTTCGCCAGGTCGGCGACGTCCGAGTGGAGGTCGACCTCCTCGACGGTCCAGGTGTTCTTGATCGCGTCCCGGTAGCGCTCGTAGAAGTCCGGGTAGCGCATCGGGCGGAGCGTCAGCTCGAAGCCGGGGTCGAGGAGATTCCGGTTGCTGGACATCACTGGCAGGCCTCGCAGGACTCGGGGTTCTCAAGGGAGCAGGCGACGGCGTCCTCGTCGGGGACCGCCTGTACGGGGACGGGGGTCTGCGCGCGGGCGGCGCGGGCGATGCGGGTCGCCGGACGCGAGCGCAGGTAGTACGTCGTCTTCAGGCCCGACTTCCAGGCGTACGCGTACATCGAGGAGAGCTTGCCGATGGTCGGCGTCTCCAGGAACAGGTTCAGCGACTGGGCCTGGTCCAGGTACGGGGTCCGGGCGGCGGCCATGTCGATCAGCGCGCGCTGCGGGATCTCCCACGCCGTGCGGTACAGGTCGCGCACCTCCTGCGGCACCCGGGTGAAGCCCTGCACGGAGCCGTTCGCCTCGCGCAGCGCCTCCCGGGTCTGCGCGTCCCACACGCCGAGCCGCTTCAGCTCCGCCACCAGATAGGAGTTGACCTGGAGAAACTCGCCGGACAGCGTCTCGCGCTTGAACAGGTTGGAGACCTGCGGCTCGATGCACTCGTAGACACCCGCGATGGAGGCGATCGTCGCGGTCGGCGCGATGGCGAGCAGCAGCGAGTTGCGCAGGCCGACCGCCGCGATCCGCTCCCGCAGGGCCGCCCAGCGCTCCGGCCAGACCGGCTCCACGGCGTAGTGGTCGGGGTGCAGGACACCGCGGGCGGTGCGGGTCTTCTCCCAGGCGGGGAGCGGGCCGTTGCGCTCGGCGAGGTCCGCGGAAGCCTCGTAGGCGGCCAGCATGACGCGTTCGGCGATCCGGGTGGAGAGCTGCTTGGCCGCGGCGGAGTCGAAGGGCAGCCGCAGTTTGAAGAAGACGTCCTGAAGGCCCATCGCGCCGAGGCCCACCGGGCGCCACCGGGCGTTGGAGCGGCCTGCCTGCTCGGTCGGGTAGAAGTTGATGTCGACGACCCGGTCGAGGAAGGTCACCGCCGTGCGGACTGTCTCGTCCAGCCGCTCCCAGTCGATGTCCCCGTCGACGACGAAGGCGCCGAGGTTGACCGAGCCGAGGTTGCAGACCGCTGTTTCCCCGTCGTTCGTGACCTCCAGGATCTCGGTGCACAGGTTCGAGGAGTGGACGGTGTGGCCCGGCTCCGCGGTCTGGTTGGCGGTGCGGTTGGCGGCGTCCTTGAACGTCATCCAGCCGTTGCCGGTCTGCGCCAGGGTGCGCATCATCCGGCCGTACAGGTCGCGGGCGGGGATCGTCTTCCTGGCCAGCCCCGCCTCCTCGGCCCTGCGGTACGCGGCGTCGAACTCCTCGCCCCACAGGTCGACCAGCTCGGGCACGTCGGACGGCGAGAACAGCGACCAGACGCCGTTCGCGTCGACCCGGCGCATGAACTCGTCGGGGATCCAGTGCGCGAGGTTGAGGTTGTGCGTACGGCGGGCGTCCTCCCCGGTGTTGTCGCGCAGTTCCAGGAACTCCTCGATGTCGGAGTGCCAGGTCTCCAGGTAGACCGCGGCGGCACCCTTGCGCCGGCCGCCCTGGTTCACCGCGGCGACCGAGGCGTCCAGCGTCTTCAGGAACGGCACGATGCCGTTGGAGTGCCCGTTCGTGCCGCGGATCAGCGAACCGCGGGAACGGATGCGGGAGTAGGACAGACCGATGCCGCCGGCGTGCTTGGAGAGGCGGGCCACCTGGTGGTAGCGGTCGTAGAGGGAGTCCAGCTCGTCCAGCGGGGAGTCGAGGAGGTAGCAGGACGACATCTGCGGGTGTCGGGTGCCGGAGTTGAACAGCGTGGGGGAGGAGGGCAGGTAGTCGAGCCGGCTCATCAGACCGTAGAGCGCGGCCACTTCGTCGACGGCGCGGGAGGTGTCGTCCTCGGCGAGACCGGAGGCGACGCGCAGCATGAAGAACTGCGGGGTCTCGATCACGCGCCGGGTGATCGGGTGCCGGAGCAGATAGCGGCTGTGCAGGGTGCGCAGGCCGAAGTAGCCGAAGCGGTCGTCGCCCGCGACGTCGACGAGCGCGTCGAGACGTGCCGCGTGCAGGCGGACGAACTCGGCGGTGCGGTCGGCGATCAGTCCCTCCCGGTGCCCGACGGCGACGGAGCCGGAGAAGGACGTGACGCCCTGCGAGGCGGCCTCGGCGGCGATGCTGATCGTCAGCAGCCGCGCGGCCAGGCGTGAGTAGACCGGGTCCTCGGAGATGAGTCCCGCCGCGGCCTCGGTGGCCAGTTCGCGCAGTTCCGCCTCGTCCGCCCGCGCGGACCGGCCGCGCAGCGCGGCGGCGGCGACCCGGCCGGGGTCGGCGTCGGGGAGGTCGGCGGTGAGGTCGGTCAGGGTCCGCAACAGTGCGGCACCGGGACCGTCCGGCTGGGCCGATGTCGCGGGCGGTGTCGCCGGATCGGCTGGCGCGATGGTCACGTGGGGCTCTCCCTCGCTCGGCACGGGGCCTTCGGGAGGGCAGCGGGGCACACGTCGTCCCGCACGGGTACGCGTGCGTCCACCGGCCCATTCCACGAGGCCCGGACGTCTGGGCACCCGGACCGGACGGACCGGGCGCACTGCCGGCAGGTCCTCGGACTGACCGTGTGCGCGAACACGCACAAGTACACCGTTGCGGGACAGTTCCGGATTCGCACCGGATTCCCCTGCGGCGACAGCGAGCATGAGCATACATCTTGTGCCGGGCCGCCGATGCGCCCCCACATGTTGTGTCGTGTCGGCTCCGGAGGGTGGCAGTCGGCAGGGAGGCCGCCGTCGGCACCGCCGCTGTCAGAGCGTCAGCTCGTACGTCGGCAGCAGGATGTCGTCGAGGTCCGGGACCGGGTTCCAGTCGCGCGCGGGGGCTCGGGTGAAACCGAGCCGCTCGTGGACGCGGTGGGCGCGCATGGTGCGCTGGGTGGAGAGCACGACGCGGAAACACCCCTCAGTGGCCCGTGTCCGATGAGGATGTCCATGCGGCCGAGTCTGCCGGAAACGGACGACGACGGGCCGCCGGTTCACCCCGGCGGCCCGTCGTCCGACGCGCGGGACTCAGTGGGCGATGTCTGCCGTGGCCTTCGGGAGTTCCGTGGGGACGCCCGGGTCCCCGGCGTCCGCCGTGTAGTCCGCGGGCGACGTCTCGTCCACACCGTCGGGGGCCTTCGCCGCGCGCAGGACGAAGGTCAGCACCACCGTCACCACGACGTTCAGCACGAAGGCCGTCAGACCGATGTAGCCGATCTCCCCGATGCCGGGGATCTCCTTGGAGCTGCCGCCGAAGTGCTTCTGCGTCGGGGAGGCGACCCCGTACGCGGCGAGGGTGCCGTAGGCCATGCCGACCGCCCAGCCCGCGAGGAGCGCCCAGCGGTGGAACCACCGGGTGAACAGGCCGCCGACGAGCGCCGGGAAGGTCTGCAGGATCCAGATGCCGCCCAGCAGCTGGAAGTTGATCGCGACGGTCTTGTCCATGGTGAGGACGAAGGCCAGCGCGCCCACCTTCACCAGCAGCGAGACCAGCTTGGAGACCTGGGTCTCCTGCTTCGGTGTGGCGTCCGGCTTGATGAAGTCCTTGTAGATGTTGCGGGTGAAGAGGTTCGCCGCCGCGATCGACATGATCGCCGCCGGCACCAGCGCACCGATGCCGATGGCCGCGAAGGCCACACCCGCGAACCAGTCGGGGAACATCGTCTCGAAGAGCTGCGGGATCGCCAGCTGCCCGTTCTCCACCTTCACCCCGGCCGCGATCGCCATGAACCCGAGCAGGGCGAGCAGGCCGAGCATCAGCGAGTACAGCGGCAGGATCGTGGTGTTGCGCCGGATCACCTCACGGCTGCGGCTGGACAGCGTCGCGGTGATCGAGTGCGGGTACATGAACAGCGCCAGCGCCGAACCGAGGGCGAGCGTGGCGTACGTCCACTGCCCGGCCTCGGCGGGCACGATGCCGCCCGCGCCCGCGGCCGTGTACTTGTCGCCCGCCGCCTTGAAGATCTCGTCGAACCCGCCGAGCTTGATGGGGATGTAGATGATGGCCACCGCGATCACGATGTAGATCAGGGTGTCCTTCACGAACGCGATCAGGGCGGGCGCCCGCAGGCCCGACGAGTACGTGTACGCGGCCAGCACGCCGAACGCGATGAGCAGCGGCAGGTCCTTCACGAACCAGTTGGTGTCCTCACCGCCGCCGACGCCCATCACGTCCAGCACCGCCTGGATGCCGACGAGTTGCAGCGCGATGTAGGGCATCGTGGCGAGGATGCCGGTCACCGCCACCGCCAGCGACAGCCCCTTGGAGCCGAAGCGCCCGCGCACGAAGTCCGACGTCGTCACATAGCCGTGCTTGTGCGAGACCGACCACAGCCGCGGCAGGAACGTGAAGATCAGCGGGTAGACGAGGATGGTGTACGGCACGGCGAAGAAGCCGGCCGCGCCCGCCGCGTAGATCGCCGCGGGTACGGCGACGAAGGTGTACGCCGTGTAGAGGTCGCCGCCGAGCAGGAACCAGGTGACCCACGTGCCGAACGACCGTCCGCCCAGGCCCCATTCGTCGAGGCTGTGCTCGACCTCGGCCTTGCGCCAGCGTGCGGCGAGGAAGCCCATGACCGTGACGGCCACGAAGAAGAAGACGAAGACGCCGAGGGCGACTCCGTTCACGCCGTCCTTCACTTCGACGCACCCCCGCCCCTGGGCGCACGGCCGCGCTGGTCACGCTGCCAGAGCTGGTACGCGGTCATCGTGAGCAGCGTGGAGATGAGCACCCACAGCATCTGGTACCAGTAGAAGAAGGGGATCCCGATGAACGTCGGGTCGGTCTTCGCGTACGAGCCGACCCAGAGCATCGCCACGAAGGGTGCGACGAGACAAAGGGCGATCACCACACGGACCGGTGTCACCACCGGTGGCTTCACTTCGGGCACATCTGACATTCGGCGGCTCCGTCCCCTCGCTGATCACCTGTGCAACGCGCAGGCAATCTAGGCGACGGCGTCACGCACACGGAACCCCCCGTCCGCATATCGGTCCCCACCAGTGGGTTCCCGGTGGGTAAACGCCCGGAGGGGGGCTTTTTGCGCACCGGTGAGGGCGCCCGCGTCGAGCCGCCGGTCAGTCCACCGGGCGCTTGAGGCGGGCCACGAACTTGTACCGGTCGCCCCGGTACACCGAGCGGACCCACTCCACCGGTTGGCCGGTCCTGTCCAGAGAGTGGCGGGAGAGCATCAGCATGGGCAGCCCGACGTCGGTGCCGAGCAGCCCGGCTTCGCGCGGGGTGGCCAGCGAGGTCTCGATGGTCTCCTCGGCCTCGGCGAGGTGGACGTCGTACACCTCGGCGAGCGCGGTGTAGAGAGAGGTGTACTTGGCGAGGGAACGCCGCAGGGCGGGAAAGCGCTTGGCGGACAGGTGGGTCGTCTCGATCGCCATCGGCTCGCCGCTCGCCAGCCGCAGCCGCTCGATGCGCAGCACGCGCCCGCCCGCGTTGATGTCGAGCAGCCCTGCGAGCGTCTCGTCCGCCGTGATGTAGCCGATGTCCAGGAGCTGCGAGGTGGGTTCGAGGCCCTGGGCGCGCATGTCCTCGGTGTACGAGGTGAGTTGGAGCGCCTGCGAGACCTTCGGCTTCGCGACGAAGGTGCCCTTGCCCTGGATGCGCTCCAGCCGGCCCTCGACGACGAGTTCCTGCAGCGCCTGGCGCACGGTCGTGCGGGAGGTGTCGAACTCGGCGGCGAGGGTGCGCTCCGGCGGCACCGGCGTGCCGGGCGGCAGCGTCTCCGTCATATCGAGAAGGTGCTTCTTCAGACGGTAGTACTTGGGCACGCGCGCGGTACGGATGGGCGCCCCACCCTCGTTCTCCGCACTGCTGACGTCGGTGCTCATGCTCTGCCTTCCCGGCTCCGGATGCCGAAGCGACCGACCCTGTCCGATCGGTCACGGCTCACATCGTGGCACGGCTTGGTGCGCGAGAGGCCCCCGCACGCTGCGTGATCCCCTCTATATACCGTCGGCGTTCGTGTTGGTCTAGTCCATCGCGCCGAGGCGGTGGTCGTGGCGCCACGCGGGGCGCCCGGTTCGTGCGGCCGCAACCCCCCTGTCCGATCTGTCACTTGAGCAATGAAAGGTCCCTGCATATGTCGGTCCCGTAACGGAGCCCGAGCGGGACTTCCGCACCCTTGACACCCCTCTAGGTCTAGGCCAAGCTCCCGGTACTGGTCTACACCATTGGTCCAGGTCCCGGCCCCACGGGCAGTACTCGTCACAGGTCACCGCGGTGGGCAGGGGGGTTATGACATCCCTGAGGAGGGTGGCGTGAAGCGCAAGCTGATAGCCGCGATCGGTATCGCGGGCATGATGGTTTCCATCGCGGCGTGCGGGGACAGTGACAAGGACTCCGGGGGCGGCAAGGACGGCGCGGAGGCCAAGGAGCTCACCGTCTGGCTGACGGTGGACGCGCAGAACAACTGGCCCGAGCTGGTCAAGGCCGCCGACGCCGCGGTCAAGAAGAAGCACCCCGGCGTCAAGATCAACCACGAGTACTACGGCTGGCCCGACAAGAACGCCAAGCTCGACGCCGTCCTCGCCACGGACAAGGCCCCCGACGTGGTCGAGATGGGCAACACCGAGATGCTCGGCTACATGGTCAAGGGCGCCTTCGCTCCCGTCGACGCGTCGAAGCTCGACAACTCGGACGCCTGGCTGGACGGCCTCAAGGCCTCCGTCACCTACGACGGCAAGACCTACGGCGTGCCGTACTACGCCGGCGGCCGCGTCGGCAACTGGCGCAAGGACATCGCCGCCGCGTCCGGAGTCAAGTCCACGCCGAAGACGTACAAGGAACTCACCGCCGACCTGGACAAGATCCAGAAGAAGCAGGGCGACAAGTTCAGCGCCTGGTACCAGCCCACCCGCGACTGGTACGCCGCGATGTCCTTCGTCTACGACGCCGGCGGCTCCATCGCCGTCGAGTCCGGCGGCGAGTGGAAGGCCAACCTCTCCTCTCCCGAGTCGGTCAAGGGCCTCAAGGCCTTCAAGTCGGTCGTCGACAGGTACATGCACGGCGACAAGACCAAGGACGAGTCGGACCGCTACATCGTCTACGGCCAGGGCAAGTCCGGCATGATCTTCGGTGCCGCCTGGGAGGGCGCGACCTCGGAGGACCCGAAGAACGACAAGACCGGCAAGCTCAAGGGCAACCTCGAGAACTTCGTGGTCCCCGGCCCGTCCGGCAAGAACCTCCCCGTCTTCCTGGGCGGTTCCGACCTCGCCGTCCCGGTGAAGTCCGGCGCCCAGGAACTCGCCGCCGAGTGGATCAACGCCCTCACCGGCGCCGAGGGCCAGAAGGGCCTGATCGGCAAGGGCAACCTGCCGAACAACAAGACCGACCTCGCGACGCTGAAGAGCGACCCGAAGACCGCGGTCCCGGCCACCGCGGCCGAGAGCAACTGGTTCGTCCCGATGGCACCCGGCTGGGGCCAGGTCGAGAAGGCCCAGGTCCTGCAGACCATGCTGCAGAACATC
This sequence comes from Streptomyces sp. GLSS-08, assembly GCF_056387915.1. Lineage (NCBI taxonomy): Bacteria > Bacillati > Actinomycetota > Actinomycetes > Kitasatosporales > Streptomycetaceae > Streptomyces > Streptomyces sp. GLSS-08. The sequence goes on along the minus strand of NZ_JBWJAQ010000007.1, from coordinate 83,032 downwards.
GGCACCGGCAAGAAGTCGGTCGAGGCCGCCGCGAAGGAAGCGGACGCCAAGATCGACAAGGTCATCAACACCAAGTGACCCGAGGCGGGGCCCCGTTGCCGACGGGGCCCCGCCTGCCGTACGACCCTGCCGGGAGGCGGGGCCCGCTCCCCGTACGAACCGTGGGCCGGTGAGGGACGGGGCGCGCCTCCCGTACGACCTGTACCGGCCCGGACGGCGGCGGGGACACCTCCCGCGGACCGGGCCGGGAGCCGGGGGGTCCGCCTCCCGTACGACCTGTACGACCCGGTCGGGGACGGGACCCGCCGCCCGTACGACCCGAGGGACCGCTGAGGAGCGCGCGGATGAGTGCCGCTGATACGACCACTGCCAAAGTGCCGCCGACGCGGCAGTCGCCACCACCACCCGCCCCGCCGGTGGAGAGACCACGCCGGAAGCGGACCTCCGACGGGGCGGCCGTCCCCTGGGCCCTGCTCGCCCCCTGCGTGCTGGTCCTCGTCCTGGTGCTCGGCTACCCCCTCGTCCGGCTGGTCACCCTGTCCTTCCAGGAGTTCGGGCAGTCCCAGCTGTGGGGCTTCAAGCCGGCCGAGTCGGTCGGCTTCGACAACTTCGCCAAGGTGCTCGGGGACGAGGAGTTCTGGGCGGTCGTCGTCCGCACGATCGTCTTCGCCGGCGGGGCCGTCGTCTTCACGATGGTCATCGGCATGCTGATCGCGCTGCTCCTGCAGCGGGTCTCCGGCTGGGTGAAGACGCTCATCAACATCGCGCTGGTGGCCAGCTGGGGCATGCCCATCATCGTGGCCACCACCGTCTTCAAGTGGCTCTTCGACTCCGACTACGGCGTCTTCAACGCGGTGCTCAGCAAGTTCCCCGGCGTCGACATGATCGGCCACAACTGGTTCGCCAGCGGCCCCCAGGGCCTGGCCGTGATCATGCTGCTGGTGGTGTGGGGGGCGGTGCCGTTCGTCGTCATCACGCTCAGCGCGGGCCTCACCCAGGTGCCCAAGGAGCTGGAGGAGGCGGCGCGGCTGGACGGAGCGGGCGCGTGGGGCGTCTTCCGGTACGTCACGCTGCCGATCCTCAAGCCGATCATCGTGATGCTCACGACGCTCTCCGTCATCTGGGACATGGGCGTCTTCCCGCAGGTCTTCGTGATGCGCGGCGGCCACCCCGAGGCCGAGTTCCAACTGCTCACCACGTACTCGTACGACCGCGCCTTCGTGGTCAACGACTACGCGCAGGGGTCGGCGATCGCCCTGCTCACCGTGCTCCTGCTGCTCGGTGTGGTCGCCGTCTACATGCGCCAGATGCTCAAGATCGGAGAGGTCGAGTGACCACGACCACGGCTCCCGGCACCTCACGGCCGCGCAAGCCGGCCACGGCCCCCGCCGCCTCCCGGCCGCGCAGGTCGAAGCTCGGCTGGAACCTGCTCGGCCTGTTCGTCTTCGTCACAGCGGGCTTCCCCGTCTACTGGATGCTCAACACGGCGTTCAAGCCGGCGAAGGACGCCATCGACCCGGACCCGAGCCTGCTGCCCACGGCACTCACGCTCGACAACTTCAGCCGGGCGCTCGACATCGCCGACTTCTGGGGGCCGGTGGCCCGCAGCCTGATCGTCTCGCTGGCGGTGGTGCTGATCGGCATCGTGGTCGGCATGCTGGCCGCCCTTGCCATCTCCCGGTTCGCCTTCCGCGGCCGCAAGATCGTGATCGTCGGCATCCTGGCGGTCCAGATGGTCCCGCTCGTCGCCATGATTATTCCGGTCTTCCTGCTGTTGAACGACCTCGGACAGTACGACAAGCTCACCGGTCTGATCATCACCTACCTGACGTTCATCCTCCCCTTCACGGTGTGGACGCTGCGCGGCTTCATCGTCAACATCCCGAGGGAGCTGGAGGAGGCCGCGATGGTCGACGGCTGCTCCCGCACCGGCGCCTTCGTCCGCGTCGTCTTCCCGCTGCTGGCCCCCGGCATGGTCGCCACCTCGGTCTACGGCTTCATCCAGGCCTGGAACGAATACCTCTACGCCCTGATGCTCATGAGTCAGAAGAACCAGACCGCCACGGTCTGGCTCGGCAACTTCACCACCAAGCACGGCACCGAGTACGCCCCGATGATGGCCGGTTCCACGATGATGGCCGTGCCGATCGTCGTCCTCTTCCTCATCGTCCAGCGCAAAATGGCCGCGGGGCTGACCGCGGGCGCCGTGAAGGGATAACGCCACCCGATGACGACACTCGCCAGTGGTACCGACACGCTCACGCGCGACGCACTCGCCGTGCTGCAGCCCGGGTTCACCGGGACCAGCGCGCCCGACTGGCTGCTGCGCAGGCTCGGCGAAGGCCTCACGTCGGTCGGCCTGTTCGGCCGCAACATCGCCTCGCCCCGACAACTCGCCTCCCTCACCGCCCAGCTGCGCGCCGAGTGCGACGACGTGCTGGTCGCGATCGACGAGGAGGGCGGTGACGTCACCCGGCTCGAGGTGCGCACCGGATCCTCCTACCCCGGCAACCACGCGCTCGGCGCGGTGGACGACGTCGAGCTGACGAGGGAGGTGGCCCTCGCGCTCGGCCGCCGCCTGGCCGCCTGCGGCGTCAACCTCAACTGGGCCCCGTCCGCCGACGTGAACTCCAATCCCGACAACCCGGTCATCGGCGTACGGTCCTTCGGCGCCGACACCGACCTGGTCGCCCGGCACACCGCCGCATACGTCACCGGGCTGCAGGCCGCCGGCGTCGCGGCCTGCACCAAGCACTTCCCCGGGCACGGCGACACCGCGGTCGACTCGCACCACGCGCTGCCGCGCATCGACGCCGAGCTGCCGGTGCTCCAGGCCCGCGAACTCGTCCCGTTCCGCGCCGCGATCGACGCGGGCAGCCGGGCCGTCATGAGCGCCCACATCCTGGTCCCGGCGCTGGATCCCGACCGCCCCGCCACGCTCTCCCGCCGCATCCTCACCGGGCTGCTCCGTGAGGAACTCGGCTACGAGGGGCTGATCGTCACCGACGGCATGGAGATGCAGGCCATCGCCGCGACCTACGGCATCGAACGGGGCAGCGTCCTCGCGATCGCCGCCGGCGCCGACGCGATCTGCGTGGGCGGCGGCCTCGCGGACGACGAGACGGTACGCCGTCTGCGCGACGCCCTGGTCACCGCGGTCCGCACGGGCGAACTCCCCGAGGAACGCCTCGCGGACGCGGCGGCCCGGGTCCGTGCACTGGCGCGGTGGACGGCCACGGCAGCGAGGACGGACTCCACGCCGGGCGTGGACTCCACGCCGGGCGGGAACTCCGTATCGGGCGTGGACTTCGTGTCGGGCCTGGACTCCGGGTCGGTCGGAGAGGCCGGTGGGTCCGGCACCGGACGCCCGGGGGGCCCGTCCGGCGCCGAGGTCGGGCTCGTCGCCGCCCGGCGCGCGCTCACGGTGACGCATTCCGGCACGTACGCCCCGCTCACCAAGGCGCCCTACGTCGCCGCGCTGGCCCCGGTCGCGAACATCGCCGTCGGTGACGAGACCCCGTGGGGCGTCGCGGCCGAACTCGCACAGCTACTGCCCGGCACGGAGACGGGCAGCTTCTCCGGCGAGGACGCGGGTGCCGCCGCCCTCACCGCGGCAGGCCCGCGCCGCGTCGTCGCCGTCGTGCGCGACGAGCACCGCCACCCCTGGATGACCACGGCGCTCGACGCCCTCCTGGCCGCCCGCCCCGACACGATCGTCGTCGAGATGGGCGTCCCCCAGGCGGCACCCCGGGGCGCGCTGCACATCGCGACCCACGGAGCGGCGAGAGTATGCGGACGCGCCGCGGCAGAGGTCATCGCCGGGGCGTGAGCCCGCCCCGCACACGCTCACGCGAAGCCGGGACGGAAGGCGTCGGGACCCATTGGGAAGGGGGACCGGCGCCTTTGCCGCAGTGGGGGAGTGGGGGAGGGGGACGTGCGGAACCAGGTTGGGGCGTCGGGGACGGGTGCATGCAGGTGACCTCTGGGCCCGGGTGGGCATCGTCGCCCGCGACAGCCTGGCGACGCCCGGCAGGTTGAGGGCCGGTGAGCCGGTGAGCCGGTGAGCCAGTGGGTGTGCGGCCCGGGCGGGGCGGCCGCAGGCCCACGGGGGAGCGCGCGGGACCCGCCGGCCTCAGACATGCGGCACGGTCCGGAGACTCGGTCGGCCGCACCCGGCAAGGCCGCTCGGGTCGGCCGTACCCGGCAACGCCGCTCGGGTTGGCCGTACCCGGCAAGGCCGTTCGGGTCGGCCGCACCCCGCCGGAGGTGGTCGGGCGGCCGTACCCGCCGAGGGTGCGCCGGTGGGCCGTACCCGCCGAGGGTGCTGGGGTCGACCGTACCCACTGCGGGTGCTCGGGTCGGCTGGACGTGGACAGGTCAGCTCAGACCCCGCCGCACGGCGGCTCCGGCCCGCTCGGTTCCCGTGCCGCCAAGGGTGTTCGGGGCGGCGGCGCAGCTCGCGTCGGCCCGGTCGGCGGCGCAGCCCGGATGGGCCCGCATGGTCGGGGCCGCTGGGACGCACGTACGGGTAAGGGTGGCGGGGCAGCTCACGTCAGTCCGCCCGGCCTGACTGGGCCGACGTACTGGCCAGTCGGCCCGGTGGACCGGGCGCCGTCGTCCTGGTCGACTGCCTTCGCCGGTGGGCCGGGCGGGAGGGTTGGTCAGATCCCCTGCCAGGACGGCTTGTTCGCGAAGGTGTGGCGGAAGTAGTCCGCGAGCTTCAGCTTGGAGGCCGCCGCGTCGTCCACGACAACCGTGGCGTGCGGGTGCAGCTGGAGCGCCGACGCCGGACACACCGCGGCGACCGGTCCCTCCACCGTCGCGGCGACCGCGTCGGCCTTGCCCTCGCCCGTCGCGAGCAGCACCAGATGCCGTGCCTCCAGGATCGTGCCGATGCCCTGGGTGATGACGTGGTGCGGGACCTGCTCGATGTCGCCCCCGAAGAAGCGGGCGTTGTCGACCCGGGTCTGCTCGGTCAGCGTCTTGATCCGGGTCCTCGAGGCGAGCGAGGAGCACGGCTCGTTGAACCCGATGTGCCCGTCCGTCCCGATTCCGAGCAACTGGAGATCGACACCACCGGCCGCGGCCAGCGCCCTGTCGTACGCGCCGCACGCGGCCTGGACGTCCTCGGCGGTGCCGTCCGGCCCCATGAACGCGTCCATGCCCAGACCGAGCGGCTCCAGGACCTCGCGCCGCAGCACCGACCGGTAGGACTCGGGGTGCTCGGCCGGCAGCCCCACGTACTCGTCGAGCTGGGCGATCCGCGCCCGCGAGGCGTCCACGGCACCCGAACCCGTTTTGGCCGCGAGCGCTTCGTAGATGGGCAGCGGGGTGGAACCGGTGGCCACGCCGAGCAGGGCGTCGGGCTTGCGTCGGAGCAGCTCCGCCATGGCCTCGGCGATGAGCTCGCCGCCCGCCTGGGCGTCCGGGACGATGACAACTTCCACGCTGGGCCTGCCGATCTGGAGAGGGGACTCAACTGGAACCCGAAGGGGGACACATGTGGTATAGACCAATCTACCAGAGCCCCCGTGCCGGAGTCGCGCCGTACGCGCAACCGTTCGCCGCCTCCCGCACCCACGGCGCACCGCCCGCACACCGGAGCTGCAACCACCCTCCGGCGCCATCCTGCTCCCCGAGCCGAGGACCCTGCCGGCGCCACCCCTGCGTCCCGAGTCGAGTGCCTCTTCCCAGTGCCGTGCTCTGCTCCCCGCGCCGAGGACCTCTTCCGAGTGCCGTGCTTGCTCTGCTCCCCGAGCCGGGGTCCCCACCCCGGCGCCGCGCCCCGTGTCCCCGGTCACGGCCGGCCCCACGCCCCCACGCCCCCGCGTCACACCCCGAGCCCCCAGCCCCCTTCCCGGCCCCGGACTCCGCTCGTCGCCGCCGGCCCTCGCCCCGGCCCGCCGCAGGCAGGCGCGCCTTCTCTCCCAGCCCCTATGTCAGCGAACCCCCCGTCGCGTCCATCCAGTGCCCCGTCACCCATCGCCCGTCGTCCGATGCGAGGAACGCCACCACGTCGGCCACGTCCCCCGGCGAGCCCACCCGGCCCAGCGCGGATATCGACGCGGCCTGCGCCCACGCCTCGTCGCTCGACCGGAGCCAGTCGGAGGTGTGGTCGGTGTCGATGATTCCGGGGGCGACCGTGTTCACCGTGATGCCGCGGGGGCCGAGCAGCTTGGACAGGTCGCGCGTGAAGACGTCCAGGGCGGCCTTCGTCATCGCGTACGCCATCTTGTCCGGCATCACCGCGGTGCGCGCGAGGCCCGAGGAGATGTTGACGACCCGCCCGCCGTCCCGCAGCCGGGACACCCCCAGCCGGGTGACGAAGTGGGGCGCCTTCACGTTGACCGCGAAGACCCGGTCGAACTCCGCCTCCTCGATCAGGTCGAACGGACTCGACGTGCCGATCCCGGCGTTGTTCACCAGGATGTCCAGCCCTTCCGCCTGCCGGTCGAAGGCCGCCCAGAGTGCCTCCGCGTCCCCCGGCACACCCAGCTCGGCTTTCAGGGGGAACGCCGATCCGCCCGCCGCCTGAATCGCGGCCACCGTCTCCTTCGCCGCCGCCTCGTTGCTGCCGTAGTGCACGGCGACCCGTGCGCCGTCCCGGCCGAGCCGCACGGCGATGCCCCGCCCGATGCCCCTGCTGCCGCCCGTGACGAGAGCCGTCCTGCCCGTGAGCACACCCATGCCGACACCCCTTCCCCTTTTGTGTAGCGGTCGCTACACAAAAAAACCGTACACCAGCCCGCCGACATTTCTCTAGCACCCGCTATAAAATCCACTCCATGGTGAGCAGGCAGCAGACCGGGCCGCCGGCCCGGCCCGAGGGCGGGACGGCGGCCAACGTCCAGGTCGAGGACAAGACCCGGGCCGAGGGGGCGACCCCGGCCGAGAAGGCCACCCCGCCCGAAAGGGCGACCCCGGCCGAAGGGGCGACCCCGGCCGGGAGGAAGGCACCCGTCCCGCCCCCGGGCAAGCAGCGGGGCCGTCCCCGTTCCTTCGACCGTGAGACCGCGCTGGAAAAGGCGATCCTCGCCTTCTGGGAGCACGGCTACGAGGGCACCTCCGTCTCCGACCTCACCCGCGTGATGGGCATCGGAGCCCCGAGCCTCTACGCGGCGTTCGGCGACAAGAGGTCACTGTTCGAGGAGGTCGTGCGCGCGTACGGGACCAGGTACGGATCGTTCGCCGAACGGGCCCTCGCCGAGGAGCCCACCGCCCGCGGTGCCGTCGGGCGGACGCTGCGCGAGGCCGCCGTGGAGTACACCGATCCGGACCACCCGCACGGCTGCCTGGTGATCCACGCGGCGACCAACTGCACGTCGCCCGAGGTGGAGCGGTCGCTGCGGGACCGGCGCAACGCCAACCTCGCCGCCATCGAGAGCCGGATCAGGGCCGGGATGGCGGCCGGCGAACTCCCCGCGGACACCGACGCCGCCGCCCTGGCCCGGTACGCCGGAGCGATGATCCAGGGCATGTCCCAGCAGGCCCGGGACGGTGCGACCCGGGAGGAACTCGAAGCGCTCGCCGATCTCGCCATGGCAATCTGGCCGAGCTCGTGAGATCCGCTCCCCCGACTGAACCCGGGCGGGCTACTGTGCGTGTAGGTCATCGGAGGATGTCGGAAAAAGAGACAGCGACGAACATCCGCCGAGGCATGGACAGCGACACATGGACGCAGGAGCATGGTCTAGTCCACAATGCGTGGTAAAGCGTCCGTCATCGACGTGACAGCATGTGAATGCGAAGCCTCCGTCTTCCCCGCACAGGAAGGCGGACCGAGGAACCGGTGCTCTCTGCCCTGACTGCTCCGGCTCCTCTCCTTCGGCCGATCGGGACCGCACACCCCGTGGCCGTTGTTGCTCCGGGCTGCGGTGCCGGGAGGGTTGAGGGTCCCTCCCAGGCGCCGCGGCCCGCGGGTGTTTCCGGGGCCGGGACGCCCGAGGATCCGCACCTGTGTCCGGCGTGAGCGGTCCCCGAGGTCTGCGTGTCCGACCCTGTGAGGCCTGCGGGACCCATCCGCCCGGCATCCTGACCGGACCCGTACGGACATCCGTTTTCGGGACCTGTCGTATACGCCGGGTACGCTCGCACACGTGCCCTCCATGAACGACCTCGTACGCCAGCACACGGCCCTCGGCGACTCCGACCTCGAGTGGCTGCATCTGCTGGTCTCGGAGTGGCAGTTGCTCTCCGACCTCTCCTTCGCCGACCTCGTCCTGTGGGTTCCCACCAGGGACGGCACGCGGTACGTCTCCGTCGCCCAGATGCGGCCCAACACCGGCCCGACGTCGTACCAGGACGACATGGTCGGCCATCTCGTGCCGCGCGGCCGCCGCCCCATGCTGGACGCCGCGCTCGACGAGGGGCGGATCGTGCGCGAGGGCGACCCCGAGTGGCGCGAGGAGGTCCCGGTACGGGTGGAGTCCATCCCCGTCCGCAGGGAGGGCCGGGTACTGGGAGTGATCGCCCGCAACACCAACCTCCTCACGGTGCGCACGCCGAGCCGGCTCGAGCTCACGTATCTCCAGAGCGCCTCCGACCTCGCCCAGATGATCGCCGCCGGTTCCTTCCCGTTCCCGAACCAGCAGGTCGACATGGACGCCTCGCCCCGGGTCGGCGACGGACTGATCCGCCTGGACGCGGAAGGCATCGTCCAGTACGCGTCCCCGAACGCCCTGTCCGCCTACCACCGGCTGGGTCTGGCCTCCGACCTGGTGGGTCACAACCTCGGGGTGACCACCGCCGAACTCGCCCCGTCCCGCGGCCCGGTGGACGAGGCGCTGGCGAAGGTCGCGAGCGGCTGGGCGCCGCGCGAGTTCGAGATCGAGAGCAGCGACGGTGTGATCCAGCTGCGCGCGATCCCGCTCAAACCGAAGGGCACCCGCGTCGGTTCACTGGTCCTGTTGCGTGACGTCACCGAACTGCGCCGCCGCGAGCGCGAGTTGATCACCAAGGACGCCACCATCCGGGAGATCCACCACCGGGTGAAGAACAACCTCCAGACGGTGGCGGCACTTCTGCGGCTCCAGGCCCGCCGCATCGGTTCCGAGGAGGGCCGTGAGGCGCTCGAAGAGGCGGTTCGCCGGGTCGGTTCCATTGCGATCGTGCACGAGACGCTCTCGCAGAACCTGGACGAGCGGGTGGAGTTCGACGAGATCGCCGACCGGGTGCTGGCGATGGTCGCGGAGATCTCGCCCGGCAAGGTCGTCGGCCGGCGCACCGGCCGCTTCGGGATCCTGGACGCCGAGGTCGCGACGCCGCTGTCCATGGTGCTCACCGAGATCCTCCAGAACGCCCTGGAGCACGGCTTCCGCGAGGGCGACCGGGGCACGGTCGAGGTCTCGGCGATCCGTGGCGGCACCAGCAAGGAGCCCCGCCTCCTGGTCACCGTTCAGGACGACGGGGTCGGCCTGCCGGACGGCTTCGACCCGCACAGCTCGGGCAACCTGGGACTGCAGATCGTACGGACGCTCGTGGAGGGCGAGTTGGGCGGCACGTTCGACATGGTTCCGGCCCCGGAGCGCGGGACCCAGGTGATCCTGGACGTGCCGGTGCAGGCCAACAAATAGCCCGGCACACTCTCTTCACTCGTCGCTTACGCGAAGAGCACACGCGTACGGGGCGATCCGGCGAGGCCGGGGGAGAAGTGGCCCCGCCGCTGGGGTCCCGAACAGCAGTGAGCCCCGGACCGGGAAACCGGTCCGGGGCTAAAGCTCGTTGCTATGCGCATCGGGGGTACTGCGCGCTGCGGCTCGGGGGCGGGAGATGCGTACTCGCTGTACGCGCCGCCAAGCGAAGGCTGTTGCGGGGTGGGGAATCAGGCGGAGGCCTGACGAGCCCGGTTGCGGGCGGCGCGGCGCTTCATTGCGCGACGCTCGTCCTCGCTGAGACCACCCCAGACGCCGGAGTCCTGGCCGGACTCGAGCGCCCACTGCAGACACTGCTCCATTACCGGGCAGCGACGGCAGACGGCCTTGGCTTCCTCGATCTGCAGCAGCGCAGGACCGGTGTTGCCGATGGGGAAGAAGAGCTCGGGGTCTTCCTCGCGGCAAACGGCGTTGTGACGCCAGTCCATGGCTGCTACCTCTCCTTGGTATTACATGCAAGTGCTTGTGAATGTGAACGCTTTCACGAATCCCTCAACAAGTGAAGGGCCGAGCGTCAGACGGACTGACGTGGTCCTGTGGATTGAGGAGGGGTTCGGACTCTCTGTGGGGGCCGGTGTTGCGGGCCGCCCTGAGCGCCACGTAGAGACTCGCAAACCTCAGCGGCGGATACAACCCCTTCCGGAAAGTTTTTTTTGATTCCTCGGTGTCGACTAGGTCACAGCCGTACTTCCATGGGGTGGACCCTGGTCTAAACGTTCGAGTGAAAGGACTTTGGGCCCTTCCACTCACACAATCACACGCAGTGCACGGCGTACGCCTGTGAACGTCACGCTCGTGCGCAGCCCTAGGTGGTCGCCGTCCATCTGCAGGGGGAGCGGCACCTTCGAATGCAAGGTGAAGTCCGTCAGGTCATGCAGGGACACTGCGTGCTTGCCCTGGGGGCCCCGCTCGGGGGACGAACGGAGCAACTGGGTGGCATACCGGGCAACCGAGGCCGTGGACATGCGGCTGAGACCGAGTACGTCGAGCCCGGTATCGAACGAGGCCTTAGGCGACGCGTACACCGGACGATTGCCGAGAAACGTCCAGGGCGAGGTATTGCAGATGATGGACAGGACGAGATCGGTGATCGGGTCCTGCCCGGGCCGCTCCAGTGTGATGGTCCCGTGTCTGCGGTGCGGCTCGTCCAGAAACTGCCGTGCCACCTGGCGCAGATACAGCGCGTGAGTGGAGCGCCGACCGCGCTCGCGCTGTTGTTCGACCCTCCCGACCACGCCCGCGTCGAAGCCGAGCCCCGCACAGAACGTGAACCAGCGGGCCGGTGCCGCCTCGTCCTCGGTGCCCGGCGTGCCGGCGGCCAGGCCCAGTCCGACCGTGCGCTCCCGGCGCTCGCGCAGGGCGTCCAGCAGTGCGCCGGTCGCCTCGACCGCGTGGTTCGGCAGGCCGAGGGCACGGGCGAAGACGTTGGTGGAGCCGCCCGGCACCACCGCGAGACGGGGGAGGCGGTCCGGGTCGGGGCCGTGGTGGAGCAGGCCGTTCACGACCTCGTTGACCGTGCCGTCGCCGCCGAGGGCCACGACCAGGTCGATGTCCTTGCTCTCCGCGGCCTGCCGGCCGAGGTCCCGGGCGTGCCCGCGGTACTCGGTGGTGACCGCCTCCAGCTTCACCTCGCTGGCCAGCGCGTGGATCAGTACGTCACGCGTGCGCGCGCTGGTGGTGGTTGCCGCCGGATTGACCACGAGAAGTGCACGCATGCGATGCAGCGTACCTACTGGGTGGTACTCGTCCCAGACCGAGGTGGGGATCCGGTGAGAGTTCGGGGTGCCGGCGCGCACATGGGGCGGGCCCGGACGGGCGTGCGCCGGGGGTCGGAGCCGGTACCCGTACTCCTCGGCGGCGGATGTGCCCGGGCTACCCTGCAGAGGTGAGCCCTGAGCAGAAACCCGCCTCCGACATCGCCACCGCCGAACCTCGTCCCGGGCGGGTGACCGGCGCCGCGGCACTGGCCGCGCTGGAGGGCCTCGCGCTGGTCGCGGGGGGCGTCTACATCCTCGTCCTCGGCCTCGCCGGTGACGCGGACGACCGCGGGCAGGCCGTCACCGGAGGCGTCACGCTGATCGTCCTCGCGCTGCTGCCGCTGCTGGCCGCGCGCGGGCTGCTGCTGTGCCGCAGCTGGAGCCGGGGTCCGGCGGTGATCACGCAGGTCCTGGCGCTGCCGGTGGCCTACAACCTGCTCCAGGCCGACAGTGTCGCCATCCCCGCCGGGATCGCCCTTGCGGTCGTCGCGGTCACGGCGCTGGTGCTGCTCGTGAACTCCTCGACCACGCGAGCCCTCGGGATCCGTGGACCGGGCCACGGGCCGGACGGGAAGTGAGCGGCTCGGCCGCCCACCACACCTGACGCTTCTTCTCGGAAGGCTCTTCCCGGGCTACTCCTCGACGAGGAGCTTCTCCCGGAGCTGGGCCAGGGTGCGGGCCAGCAGGCGCGAGACGTGCATCTGGGAGATGCCCACCTCCTGCGCGATCTGCGACTGGGTCATGTTGCCGAAGAAGCGGAGGAGCAAGATCCGCTTTTCCCGGGGCGGGAGGTCCTCGAGCAGCGGCTTCAGGGACTCGCGGTACTCGACCCCTTCGAGGGCCTCGTCCTCCGCGCCGAGGGTGTCCGCCACGGCCGGGGACTCGTCGTCCGTGTCCGGGACGTCCAGGGACAGCGTGGAGTACGCGTTGGCGGACTCCAGGCCCTCCAGGACCTCCTCCTCCGAGATGGCCAGCCTCTCGGCGAGCTCGTGGACCGTGGGGGAGCGGCCGTGCTGCTGCGACAGCTCGGCGGTCGCCGTGGTCAGCGCGAGGCGCAGCTCCTGCAGCCGCCGCGGCACCCGCACCGCCCAGCCCTTGTCGCGGAAGTGCCGCTTGATCTCCCCGACGACGGTCGGCGTCGCGTACGTGGAGAACTCGACGCCGCGCTCCGGGTCGAAGCGGTCGACCGACTTGATGAGACCGATGGTGGCGACCTGGGTCAGGTCGTCCAGCGGCTCGCCGCGGTTGCGGAAGCGGCGCGCGAGGTGCTCGACGAGCGGCAAATGCATGCGGACCAGCTGGTTGCGCAGCTCCGCGTACTCGGCACTGCTGTCGCTCAGCTTGCGCAGTTCGATGAACATCAGCCGCGCCCCGCTGCGGTCCTGGGGGTCGTGCTGCGTGTGCTGGGCGCTCGGCCCGTGCTGCGCGCCCTGCACGCTCTGCTCCGCGTTTCGCTCGTGCTCGCTCATAGTCCCGCCCGTCACCATTCCCCGAGCTCTCGGCTCTTCCCCCACGGCCTCGGACGCGTCCGGGACGGACGGACCCCCGTGCCGGGAAGCCGGGACCGCCGCCGGGGCGGTCTCGTCCTCCGGATGCGGCCGGGCCTGCTCGGGGATGCCGTCGACGCCTTCCGCCAGGGGCCTCGGCCCGCCGGGGCCGCGGGTGCCCTCGGGGGGAAGTTCCCGTGTGCCGCGCTTCTCGTCCCGCACCGGCCCGTCCCCGTTCCTCACGCCGGCCCGGGTCCCGCGCCGCGCTTCTTGTAGAGACTGATCGAAACGGTCTTGTCCTCGGCGACGGAGGAGTCCACCTGGCCCGCGAGGGCCGAGAGGACGGTCCAGGCGAACGTGTCCCGCGAGGGGGCGTGACCGTCCGTGGTCGGAGCCGAGACGGTGACCTCCAGCGAGTCGTCGACGAGGCGGAAGACACAGCTCAGCACCGAGCCGGGGACGGCCTGCTGCAGCAGGATCGCGCAGGCCTCGTCGACCGCGATGCGGAGGTCCTCGATCTCGTCGAGGGTGAAGTCCAAACGCGCCGCGAGTCCGGCCGTGGCCGTACGCAGCACCGACAGGTAGGCACCCGCAGCCGGCAGCCGGACTTCTACGAAGTCCTGGGTCGCGGGCTCGCCTGCGATCTGGGACACCCTCACCTCCAAGGTGGTACAAGCTCTTTCAGGGGCCGAGGGTGACCCCCCGGGGTAACGCGATGACCGATACGTGGTTCAGCGGTGACGCTATCGCGCTCCCAAGTCCCCTGTCCCGGGGACCCCGCCCCGTGCTGTCACTCATAGTAAGCACATGAGTACGGACAGTGGCTAGAGGTCTGCGGCCCCAAATAGGAAGAGCGCGCGCCGGGTTGACGTACCCAGGCGTCAGACCGTCGAACCGTCCGGGTCCAGGGTCACACGAGTACGTGATCGACGAAGCACCAACGCCAGTCCTCGCCGGCCTCGAGCGTACGCATCAGCGGGTGGCCGCTCTCCTTGAAGTGCTCCGTGGCGTGCCGCAGCGGTGAGGAGTCGCAGCAGCCCACGTGGCCGCAGACCAGACACTGGCGCAGCTGCACGGGGTGGGTACCGGCGGCCAGGCACTCGGTACAGGTTTCGCTGAGGGCCGCGGGCTCGGGGTGCGGCAGCGCGTCGGCGTGCGTGCACTGTTTCATGATTGCCAGGTTACGACGGGTGTGCGGGAAGCCGCGCGGAATCCGAGGGCGGGCTGAGGACGATGGACGTTTTGCCACTGCTGTTGCTGGTGGCGTGCAGTGCGGCGGTGGCCGGGGCGGCCCGCCGCACCCCGATCCCCGCACCACTGCTGCTGGTCGCGGCCGGCCTGCTGATCTCGTACGTGCCCGGGGTGCCCGACTACACGCTGGAACCCGACGTCGTGCTGCCGCTGCTGCTGCCCCCGCTGCTGTACACGGCGGCCGCGGACAGTTCCTACCTCGACCTGAGGGCCCAGATGCGGCCCGTGGCGCTGCTGTCGGTCGGCTACGTCCTCTTCGCGACCGTCGTCGTCGGGTACGCCGCGTATCTGATCGTGCCGGGCCTGCCGCTGACCGCGGCGCTGGTCCTCGGCGCGGTGGTGGCGCCGCCGGACGCCGTGGCCGCCACGGCGGTGGCCCGCCGGGTGGGGCTGCCGTCGCGGGTCACCACCATCCTCCAGGGCGAGTCCCTGGTGAACGACGCCACCGCGATCACCGCCTACAAGGTGGCGCTCGCGGCCGCGGTCGGCGAGGGCGCGACCTGGGCGGGCGGCCTGCGCGAGTTCCTGGTGGCCGCGGTCGGCGGCGTCGTGGTCGGGATCGTCCTGATGGTGCCGCTGCACTGGCTGCGCACGCACCTGAGGGAGGCGCTCCTCCAGAACACGCTCTCCCTGCTGATCCCCTTCGTCGCGTACGGCGTCGCCGAGCAGGTGCACGCCTCCGGGGTGCTCGCCGTGGTCGTCGTCGCGCTCTACCTCGGCCACCGCTCCTGGGAGGTCGACTTCGCCACCCGGCTCCAGGAGGAGGCCGTGTGGAAGATGGTCGCCTTCGTCCTGGAGTCGGCGGTGTTCGCCCTGATCGGTCTTCAGCTGCCCGTCGTGCTGAAGGGCCTCGGGGCGTACGAGGGAGGCCGCGCCGCCTGGTACGCGGTGCTCCTCTTCGTGGTGGTCGTGGCCACCCGGTTCGTCTGGGTGTACCCCGCGACCTTCCTGCCGTGGGTGGTCTCCGCGCGCGTCCGGGGGCGCGAGGAGAACCCCACCTGGAAGGGGCCGTTCGTGATCGCCTGGGCCGGGATGCGGGGTGTGGTCTCGCTCGCCATCGCCTTCTCGATCCCGCTCACCGTGCACGGCGGCGAGGACTTCCCCGAGCGGAACCTCATCCTGTTCCTCACCTTCACGACGGTGATCGGGACGCTGGTCGTGCAGGGGCTCACCCTGCCGCCGCTGATCCGGGTGCTGAAGCTGCCGGGCCGCGACCAGCAGGCCGAGACGCTCGCGGAGGCCAATGCCCAGGCGCAGGCGTCCCGGGCCGCCGAGAAGCGGCTCGACGATCTCCTCACCGACGAGCGCAACACTCTTCCGGGGCCGCTCGCCGACCGGCTGCGCACCGTCCTGGAGCGGCGCCGCAACGCCGTCTGGGAGCGGCTCGGAGCGGTCAATCCGGTGACCGGGGAGACCCACGACGACACCTATCGCCGTCTGTCGCGGGAGATGATCGGCGCCGAACGGGAGGTCTTCGTGAAGCTGCGGGACCTGCGCTACATCGACGACGAGATGCTGCGGACGCTGCTGCGGCGGCTGGACCTGGAGGAGGCGGCGGCCTACCGGGAGACGGAGTGAGGGGTGCCGGCCGGTTCCTCAGCCGAGCGGGGCGCCCGTGATCACGGCGGCCACCGTCGACCCGCGCGGGAAGGCGCCCTCGTCCGCCAGGGCGACGAGGCCGTACAGCATCTTGGCGACGTAGAGGCGCTCCACGGGCAGCGCGTGGCGCTGCTCGAAGTCCTCGGCGAATCGGTCGAGTCCGGGGGTGGTGCGGGCGTAGCCCCCGCAGTGGAAGCGCTCGTCGAGGGACCAGTCGCCGCGGGGGCCGCCGAACGCCTGCCGCTGGAGAGTCCGTACGTCCTCGCCCAGGAAACCGCCCCTGAGGACCGGGATGCCCAGGGCGCGCCCGCCCGGCGGCAGCCCCGCGGCCAGGCCGGCCAGGGTGCCGCCGGTGCCGCAGGCGACGGCGACGACGTCCGCGTGGCCCGCGAGTTCCTCCCCGAGGTCCCGGCAGCCGCGCACCGCGAGGGAGTTGCTGCCGCCCTCGGGCACGACGAACGCGTCCTCGGCACCGGTCGCGCGCAGTATTCCGGCCAGCGTCCCGGGCTCGGTCTTGCGGCGATAGGTCGATCTGTCGACGAAGTGCAGCCGCATGCCGTCGGCGGCGCACCGGGCGAGCGACGGGTTGAGAGGGCGGTCCGCCAGTTCCTGGCCGCGGACCACGCCGAGGGTGGGCAGGCCCAGGAGGCGGCCCGCCGCGGCCGTCGCGCGCAGGTGGTTCGAGTACGCCCCGCCGAAGGTGAACACCGTGCGGCCCGCGGCCGCCGACAGGTTGGGAGCGAGCTTGCGCCACTTGTTGCCTACCAGCTCCGGGTGGATCAGATCGTCCCGCTTGAGCAGCAGCCGCACGCCGTGCCGCGCGAAACGCCCGTCCGCGACCTCCTGCAACGGCGACGGCAGCCGCGGTCGCAGCCCGGCGGGGCCGGACGCTTCGGGGCTGCCGGGGCCGCCGAGGCGGTAGGAGCTGGTCACCCCGCCATTGTCGGACATGTGTCCGACGCAGGCCCGGCGGGCCTGCCCGCGCGGCGACCGCGGGCCGATCCGTCCCGGGGCGCGCGGCGGCTGCGGGCCAATTCGTCCCGGGGCGCCCGGGGCTTGCGCGCCGGCCTTCGTGGCGGTGCTCGGTGCCCGCGGGCGCGCATCCGTGCCGGGTCGCGGCGAACAGGCGCCGGCCCTTCCGTCGGCGCCCGGGGGCCGGTGGTCGGCCCCCCTGCCGGCGACCGGGGCTTGCCGGTCGATCCCGCTGCCGGCGGGCCGGCACCGGGTGTCACTTCAGTCGGTCGCGGACACGTGCACGCAGGGACGCCATCGTGAACCCGCGCGGATCCACCTTCCCCGGCTGCCACTCCAGGTGGCCGACGACGGAACGCTCCGTCCAGCCGTGGTGACGGCAGATGGCGGCCGACACCCGCTCGACGGCGTCCAGTTGTTCCGGTGGCCAGGGGTCCTCGCCGTCTCCCCGGTTCTCGCACTCGAAGCCGTAGAAGTGGCGGTTGCCGTCGGTGTTCGCCTCGTTGTCCGGGGGGAGGGCCTTCTCGGCGATCACGGCGCGCAGGACGTCGTCGTCGCCCAGGCCCGCGTGGTTGGCGCGCCCGTATCCGACGAGGTGGACGACGCCGTCCTTCGTGATGACTCCGTGGCACAGGGGTCCCGGCAGATCCGGGCTGCCGACGCGGCAGATCTCGACCGTGCGCGCGCTGCCCGACGTCACGGTGTGATGGATCATCACGCCGTGGACGGGCCCCCACGGGCCCTTGTGGTTGCGGTTGTGATGCTTCCAGTCGCCGACCTCGACGACGGTGACGCCTTCTTCTTCGAGTCGGTCCAGGAATCGCCCGGCAGACATGGGTGGGGCCACGGTGCCCCCTTCACTGCGCGACGACCGCCCGTCGCGACCGCCTCATACGGGCGCTTTTACCCATATTGAGGTGGCCGGGATCAGTCGTTCGTACAGCGTGCGAGCCGAACCGGTCAGCGGTGCACGGACGTGATGACCAGGTGTGATCACCCTTGCCCGCCGTCGATCGGCCGCCGATCAACTACGCAGGAAAGAGTCCCCGTTTGTCGCGATGTGGCTCTCCAGATCCTGGAGTGCCTGCTGCGTCGCCGCGGGGGAACCGCTGCCGCGCCGCTCCGCGTAGTACGCGGCGCCGAGCCTCTTGAGCAGATCGCCGCCGGCGCGCTGCGCCTGCACGTCATCGAGCTTCTGCTTGCCCTGCGTGAGGCCGCGCTGTGCCTGCTCTTTCGCGCGGTCCAGAAAGCCTGCCATTGCCTCTCCCGTCCTTGCCGTTCGTCGAGATTCCGGTCGAGAGGTCAAACGGTTGGCCGGATCATGAAGTTCCCCGCGGTGCGTGCCGCGCTGCATGCCCACTTCCACCAAGGTCCATTCCCGCTCATTCGTGTAATAGCACGAACACGTTCCGTGATGGAAGGGTTGTCCTCGTAGATCGGTGCACGAGCGGGAGGGCAATTTTCATGTCGGTAGGCGAAGAAGTCCGCGCAGGTCAGGACAAGCCGCAGCAGAGCCTCGGCACAACGGCCGCGCGGAACCTGGCCACCACGACCAAGTCCGTGCCGCAGATGCAGGAGATCAGCTCGCGTTGGCTGCTGCGCATGCTGCCCTGGGTGAACGTGCAGGGCGGTACGTACCGGGTGAACCGGCGGCTGAGCTACTCGGTGGGCGACGGCCGCGTGACCTTCGTGAAGACCGGTGACCAGGTGAGGGTCATCCCCGCGGAGCTCGGCGAGCTGCCGATCCTGCGGACGTTCGGGGACCTCGAGGTACTCGGCGAACTCGCCGGCCGTTGCCAGCAGCGGGAGTTCGCGCCCGGAGCGGTGCTCGCCGAGTTCGGCAGCCCGGCCGACGGGGTGTTCCTCCTCGCACACGGCAGGGTGGAGAAGGTCGGCACCGGGCCCTACGGGGACGACACCGTCCTCGGGACCCTCGCCGACGGCGCCCACTTCGGGGAGCAGGCGCTGATCGACCAGGAGGCCATCTGGGAGTACACGGCCCGCGCGGTCACCGCGTGCACCGTGCTCTTCCTGCCCCGCCAGGACTTCGACCAAGTGGCGCAGCGCTCCGAGTCGCTGGGCGGCCACCTCGAGGACCTGCGCTCCATCCCCGAGCAGCGGACCAACAAGTACGGCGAGAAGGAGATCGACCTGGCATCCGGCCACACCGGCGAGCCGGAGATCCCCGGCACCTTCGTGGACTACGAGGCCGACCCCCGCGAGTACGAACTGAGCATCGCCCAGACCGTGCTGCGCCTGCACTCGCGCGTCGCCGACCTCTACAACCAGCCGATGAACCAGACGGAACAGCAACTGAGGCTGACGGTCGAAGCGTTGAAGGAGCGCCAGGAGCACGAGCTCATCAACAACCGCGAGTTCGGACTCCTCAACAACTGCGAGTACGACCAGCGGATCCAGCCGCACGACGGCGTCCCCGGCCCCGACGACCTCGACGAACTGCTCAGCCGCCGACGCGGCACCAAGCTGCTGCTCGCCCATCCGCGCGCGATCTCCGCGATCGGCCGCGAGCTCAACAGGCGGGGACTCGTCCCGGAGACCATCGACATGGCGGGCAACCGCATCCCGACCTGGCGCGGAGTCCCGATCTTCCCGTGCAACAAGATCCCGGTCACCGACGCCCGTACGACCTCGATCATCGCCATGCGTACCGGCGAGGCAGAGCAGGGTGTCATCGGACTCCAGCAGTCGGGCATCCCGGACGAGATCGAACCGAGCCTGTCGGTGCGCTTCATGGGCATCAGCGAACAGGCGATCATCTCCTACCTGGTGACCGCCTACTACTCGGCGGCCGTCCTCGTGCCCGACGCCCTCGGCATCCTGGAGAACGTCGAGATCGGCCGCTGGCAGTGACCGCCGTGCGCACTGGACGCAGTGTCCGCACCCCACGGGGCGGGTGCACCCACGGGGTACGCGCCCAGTGGCAGTGCGGAGCGGTCACCGTCCGCCGGCTCACCGAGGCGATCCCCTGGGTGAGTTCATGACGGAGACGCAGCGGAGTCCCACCGAGACACTCGAAAGGCGCGGCCCCATCGACAGGCAAGGCCCGTCCGCCGTTCCGCCCGTCGAGAGACAGGACCCGCCGGGCCCGCTCGACGGGCAGGAGGCGGCCGGGATCCTGGAGCGCACCCGGACGTCGGTGGACCCCGAGCTGCGCAATGCCATCGAGTCGCTGCCCGGCGCGATGCGCAGGACCGCGCTCTACCACTTCGGCTGGGAGCACGCGGACGGCACCCCGGCGGCGGGCAACGCGGGCAAGGCCATCCGGCCGGCACTCGTGCTGACCGCGGCCCGGGCGCTCGGCGGCCAGGACGCGGCGGCCGTACGGGCGGCCGCCGCCGTGGAGCTGATCCACAACTTCTCGCTGCTGCACGACGACGTGATGGACCGCGACACCACCCGCAGGCACCGGCCCACCGCGTGGACGGTGTTCGGCGACGCCGACGCGATCCTCGCGGGGGACGCCCTCCAGGCGCTGGCCCTGCGGCTGCTCGCCGAGGATCCGCACCCCGCGTCCTCGGCGGCCGCCGCCCGGCTCGCGCACTGCGTGATCGAACTGTGCGAGGGGCAGCACACCGACACGGCCATGGAGAGACGCGGCCCCGGCGAGGTCACCCTCGACGAATGCCTCGCCATGGCCGAGGCCAAGACGGGCGCGCTGCTCGGCTGCGCGTGTGCGCTCGGCGGGCTGTACGCGGGCGCGGACGAGGAGGACGTCGAGGCACTGGACGCCTTCGGCCGGGAGGCCGGGCTCGCGTTCCAGCTGATCGACGACGTGATCGGGATCTGGGGGGACCCGAGCCGCACCGGCAAGCCGGCCGGGGCGGACCTCGTCGCCCGCAAGAAGTCGCTGCCGGTGGTCGCCGCGCTCACGTCCGGCACCCCGGCCGCGGCCGAGCTGGCCGCGCTGTACGCGGCCCCCTACCGGGAAGGGGAGCTGGAACGCACGGTCCTGGCCGTCGAGCGGGCGGGCGGCCGTGACTGGGCGCAGGCGCAGGCGGCCGACCGGATGGCCCGTGCGATGCACGAGCTGTCCCGGGCGGTCCCGGAGCCGGAGGCGGCCGGAGGCCTGCTCGCGCTGGCCGAGTTCGTGACCCGGCGGACCACCTGAGGGCCCGCGCCCACCGGCCGGGGTCCTCGAGGCCGTCGTCCACCGGCGGCGAGGCCGACGCCGGTGACCCAGGGGACCACCTTGAGGACCCGCGCTCTGCTCGGGCGGCGCCTTCAGGTGTCCGTCGTCCGTCGGCCGTGAAGGCCGACGGGGTCCGGTGCGGGCTGAAGATCCGCGTTACCCGGCGTGCAGCCCGACGCCCGTGAGCCGAGTGAAATCCCGGGGCCTCCTGGCCCGTACGGCACCTGACCTCCGTACGGGCCAGGGCCCGCGGCCCGGTCGGGACGGGCCCCGCACGTCCGTGACGTGCGGGGGCCCGCGCCCGCCTGCGAACCCGCGGGCCCTAGTCTGAACAGCCGCACGGTCGAGGGCTGTTGAGGCAAAGGGGCGGGACATGGGCGTGGCCATCAGGACGGCGGACGAGGGGGACCGCGCGCTGCTCGTGCGGCTGCTCGACGAGGCGTTCCGGGACGACCCGGTGAGCGGCTGGATCTTCCCCGACGAGGCGTACCGCCGCAGCACGCACCCCGGACTCATGGCGGCCTTCCTCGACATCGTGCTCGCCGACGGCCGGGTGGACGTCACCGAGGACGGGACGGCGTGCGCGCTGTGGCTGTCGGTGCCCGCCGGTGCGGAGCACGCGGACGAGGACGACGGCGCCGCTCAGCTGCGCGAGGCGGTCGACCCGGCCAACGAACGCATCGAACTCGTCGGCCGGCTGACGAGCGAGGCGCATCCGGCCGACCGCGCCCACGCCTACCTGTGGATGATCGCGGTGGCACCGGGCCGGCAGGGCGAGGGCCTCGGCTCCGCCCTCATGCAGCCGGTGCTCGACCGCTGCGACCGGGAGGGCCTGCCCGCCTATCTGGAGGCGAGCAGTGCCCGCAGCCGCACCCTGTACGAGCGTCTGGGCTTCGTTTTCACCGGCCGTGCGGTCGAGCTGCCGGACGGCCCCGTGATGTGGCCGATGTGGCGCGAGCCGCAGACCTGACCGGTCGTGCCCCGCGGTGCGCGGACGAGCTCGTCGTCGAGACCCACCCGGTGGTGCTCGGCTCGGGCATGCCGACGTTCCGCTGCGGGTTCGACATCACCCGGTTCAGCCTCGACGAGGTGCGCGCACCCGGGAACAGGGTGCTGGTGCGGACGTAGCGCAGGAAGCGCCGCCCCGCCTTTCGTCCTACGCTGAAGTCATGGGCACCGAAGAGCAGGTCTGCGCCGACTGCGGGCAGCCGGTCGCCACGGTCGTGCGGCGCCACAAGACCCTGGGCGCCTGGGTCCCCGCCTGGGTTGCGGGGCCGTGCCGGAATCCGGAGTGCGGGGCGTACGCGGACGAGTCCGCCGAGTCCGGCCGGGCAGCGCCCGGCGCGCCCGTCCTGAGGACGCCCGGAGAGACCGCACGGGGCAGGGCCGCAGGACCGGCCCCGGCGCCCCCGGCGGGAGCCGCCCCCGGCCGGGCCGCCGGCAGCGGGGAAGCGGAAGGAGCAGACCCGTGAAGTACCTGGTGATGGTGCAGGGCACGCAGGCGGACTACGACGCGATGGGAGGCCGGGCCTCGGACCGGTCCCCGGCCTGGAGCGAGCGGGAACTGCGGGCCATGTACGCCTACATGGGCGCGATCGGCGACGACCTCTCCGAGTCCGGCGAACTCGTCGACGCCCAGGGTCTGGTCGAGCCGACCCGGACCCGGCTGGTCACCGCCGGCCGGGACGGCGAGCCGGTGATCACCGACGGGCCGTACGGCGCGAGCGAGGCGGTGCCGGCCGGATACTGGCTCGTGGAGTGCGAGAGCCTCGACCGCGTCACCGAGATCGCCGCGCGCGTGGCTCGCTGCCCGGGGCCGGAAGGGCTCACGGAGTACCCGGTCGTCATCCGGCCCGTCGACGACGGCCCCGCGGCCGCGTGAGCCGACGGCCGTACAGGACGTCCGGTCGCGAGCCCGGGGACCACCGCCGTGAAGGAGCCCGAGTGGCTTCCCAGGCTCGCCCCGCACCTGCCCCGGCCATCCCGGTGCCGGTGGGGTGGGTGAGCCCGACTTCGACTACCCGTGGCCGTGGGCTGTGTCCCGCTGGCTGGACGGCGAGGTGGCTACCGCCGAGGCCCTGGCGGACTCGTCCCGGGCTGCCGTGCGGCCGGGCCGCCTTCCGCGCCACGCTGGGCGTCGACGACGCCACATGGACCAGGGGCCGCGGCTGGGCTTTGGCTTGGCCCGAACGCCTACACCTCCTACGCCGCCGTCGATCCCCGGTCGCCGCGCAGACCGCCCGTCAGATCGCCGAGGCTCTGATCGGCTGATCATCCGGTTCGCGGGCCAGGGGAAACGAGCAGGCCGCCGGTCTCGAAGCCGGTCTCGAAGCCGGTCAAGGAGCCGGTCTTGAGGCCGAGCCCGACGCAGAGCACGACGCAGAGCACGTCCAGGTCCTCCGGATCGAGGAAGGCCGACCCGGCCGGACCACCAGCCGGGCGTGTTCACCGCTTTCCGGCCGGGATCACGAGCCGTGTTCAGCGAAGCCGTAGCGTTGCGGCATGTCCGAACCCCTGTTGCACATCACCGAGCGTTCCCTCTGGGACGCGGCCCGCGCCGCGGGCACGTACGAGATCTCCACCCGCGGCCGCACCCTCCAGGAGGAGGGCTTCATCCACTGCTCGCTGCGGCACCAGCTCCCCGCGGTGGCCGGCCTCCTGTACGGCTCGTACACCGGGCCCGACGACCTGGTGGTCCTGGTGATCGACGCCGGCCGGCTCGGCGCCGAGGTGCGGCACGAGGCTCCGGAACCCGGCGGCGAGAATTTCCCGCACGTCTACGGGCCGATCCCGGTGGGCGCGGTCGTGGACGTCGAGGTCTGGGACCCGGACGCGGCGCGTCCCGCCGGGCCGCCGGCGGCGGTGGACGTGGCCGCGCTGAGCGCCCTCGCCGAGGGCCATCACGCGCGCCTCGTACGGCCGTTGGGGGTGCGTGAGGCAGCCGGGCACCTCGTGAAGGTGTACGCGGTCGAGGCGCCCGGGCGCGTGGTCGGCGATGACACGGAGACGGCCGCGCTGCGGATCGCGGCCGACCACCTGGCGCTCGGCGGGACCCGCGGCTCGCTCGGCCTGGCCGTCCTGCTGGTGCACGCCGGGGGAGACGGCGACTACGTCCTCGTCCACACCTGGATCGAGGGCTACATGTCCGACCTCGCCGTCTTCACCGGCCCGGCGGGCGAGCCGGACCTCCTGCGGCCCGGCCGGCAGGGCCTCGCCCCGTGCGTGTGGGAGGCGGCCGTGCTGGCGCACGAGCGGCGCGCGTTCGGCGAGCACGTCCTGGACGGCGCCGGGCCGGCCGGGGAACGGCTCGCCGCGTGGAGCGCCGACCTGCTGGCGGGAGCGGTGCGATGACCGACGGGCCCCGGGTGCGGCCGGCTGTACGGGACGATCTGGAGGCGGTGGCCCGGCTGGCCGCCGAGCACGCCGCCTACGAGAAGGCCGCGTTGCCGGCCCCCGGCCTGGCCGGACGGCTCGAAGGGCTGCTCTTCGGAGCCGGGGCGCGGCTGCGCTGCCTGGTGGCCGAGTCGGGCGAAGGCGAGCTCGTCGGCTACGCCACCTGCGCGCCCGAGCTGTCCACCTGGGACGGCGCGGAGTACCTGCACATGGACTGCCTGTACCTGCGCGAGGGGCGGCGGGGCCTCGGCCTCGGCCGGTTGCTGATGGAGGCGGTGCTCGCCGAGGCGCGGGCGCTCGGTCTCGGCGAGGTCCAGTGGCAGACCCCCGTCTGGAACGAGGGAGCGATCCGCTTCTACGACCGTCTCGGCGCCCGCGGCCAGGAGAAGCGGCGCTACTCCCTGCCGGCCGGCTGACCCCGGCGCCCGCCCGTCTCCGGGTCGCGGCCCGTCAGGCAGTAGGTGCCGCCCGCCGGGTCCCGCATCACCGTCCAGCCCGCCCCGCGGCCGACGGCCGTGGCACCGAGTCGCTCGTGCCGGGCCCGTACCGCCTCGACGTCCGAGCAGGCGATGTCGAGGTGGGCGGAGCCGGGGCGCTCGGTGCCGAGGCGCTGGAGGAGAATGCGGACGGGCAGCGCCGCGGGCGGCTCCACGATGTGGAACTCCGGGAGCGTGCTAGGGCGGGACTCCCAGCCGGTGAGGGCACTCCAGAAGGCGATCTCGGCGGCGTACACGGACGGCGCGAGGTCCAGGCACACCTGGTCGAGCCGACTGGTCGCGCCGGGCGGCCCCTCGACCACGGGCGGCCGCGCCGACTCCCCGGACCAGGGCACCGCGCAGAACAACTGCCCGCCGGGGGACCGCAGGACGGTCCAGTCCCCGTGCTCGGCGACCACTGTGGCGCCCAGGCCCCGCGCCGCCGCCACCAGTGCCGGCACGTCCTCCACGGAGAGGTCGAGATGCGCGCCGCCGTCGCCCGCGTCCACGCCCTGCGCCTTCACACAGGCGTCGGCCCCGTCCGGCAGCAGGGTCAGGAACTCGCCCCGCGGCTCGGACGGACGCGTGCCGGTGACCGCGGACCAGAAGTCGCGGGCCGTCCCGGACCGCGCCGCGGGCCGGTCGACGAAGGCATAGGTCCACCGGATCGGTTCGGTCATGGTGCGCTCCCTCATCGGACGGTTCGTACGCTCGTACGGTGCGAACCGTCTCCCGGGGAAAACCGGCCGCGCAACGGCGTTTCGGTGAAGCGGGCCCGGCTCAGCTCCTCCCCGTGTCCGGCTCGGCTCCTGCGGGGGCCCGCCTCAGCCCTTCCGGCCCTGCTCAGCCCTTCCGGGGCTCGTTGAAGCGCAGAAGGTTGCCCGCCGGGTCGCGGAAGGCGCAGTCCCGCACACCGTAGGGCTGGTCCATCGGCTCCTGGATCACGTCGGCGCCCGAGGCGCGGACACGTTCGAAGAGGGCGTCGCAATCGCCGGTGCGGAAGATGACCCCGCGCAGCACGCCCTTGGCCAGCAGCTCGGCCATCGCCAGCTTGTCGGCGGGCGAGGTGCTCGGGTCCGCCGCCGGCGGCTCCAGGACGATCTCCACGTCCGGCTGGAGCGGGGAGCCGACGGTGACCCAGCGCATGCCCTCGAACCCGACGTCGTTGCGGACCTCCAGCCCGAGGACGTCACGGTAGAACGCGAGCGCCTTGTCGTGGTCGTCGACGGCGATGAAGCACTGTGACAGTTTCAGATCCATGACGTCACGCTAGGCCCTGTTGCCGCGTTCCCGCTTGCCCCGCGACGCCGGACAGGCTCTACAGCCGGGAGCCCGGTTCCCCTCCGGGGCTGCGGTGCCGGGCCGGGCGGGTCAGCCGCTGGGCCACGCAGGACGGAATCGGCGCCCCGTGGTCGTGCGGCCGGGCCCGGTACGCGCTCGGCGTCTCGCCGACCAGTTCCGTGAAGCGGGAGCTGAAGGACCCGAGTGAGGTGCACCCCACGGCGAAACACACCTCGGTGACCGTCAGGTCCCCGCGCCGCAGCAGCGCCTTGGCCCGCTCGATGCGACGCGTCATGAGGTAGGTGTACGGCGTCTCGCCGAAGGCCGCCCGGAAGCTGCGCTGGAAGTGCCCCGGCGACATCAGCGCGGTGCGCGCGAGCTCGGCCACGTCCAGCGGCTGCGTGTACTCACGGTCCATGCGGTCACGCGCCCGCCGCAGCCGCACCAGATCCTCCAGCATCACGTAGCCAGCATGGCACGGCGCCGGTCACGGCGGTGCTGCTCGTCCGGTTCCGGCGCAGCGGACATACGACCGCACCCGGTCCGCCTCGCCACCGGTGGGTGGCGTGCGGGCCGGGTGCGGTCGAAGACCGGGCGACGAAGAGATCGCAGGTCGAAAAGCGCGGCCGTGGATCAGGCCTTCTTGGTCTCCCAGAAGATCTTGTCGATCTGGGCGATGTAGTCCAGCGCCTTCTGGCCGGTGGCCGGGTCGGTGGACGCCTTGGCGGCCGAGAGGGCCTTCAGCGCGTCGTTGACCAGCTGGTGCAGCTCCGGGTACTTCTCGAAGTGCGGGGGCTTGAAGTAGTCGCTCCAGAGCACCGAGACGTGGTGCTTGGCGAGCTCGGCGCGCTGCTCCTTGATGACCGTGGCGCGAGCCTGGAAGTGCGGGTCGGCGTTGCCGGCCATCTTCTCCTGGACGGCCTTCACCGACTCCGCCTCGATGCGGGCCTGGGCCGGGTCGTACACGCCGCAGGGCAGGTCGCAGTGCGCGCTGACCTTGACCTTGGGGGCAAACAGGCGGGAAAGCATTGAGCTGTCCTTCCTCGTGATCGTCTTCTCAGGTGGGACATTACTCCGTAGGAGAAGCGATTTCGCGGGTGCCCCCATGGGCTTAGGACAAAAGTCCGGGGTGAGACTGGGACTGGTGGAGGATCGGACCGGGGAGGTGCCGGTGATGCCGGAACTGTCGCAGGAGGGCGAGCACGGGAGGGCCGTGCTGCCCTTCGGAGTGGCCGAGGTGACGGGGCCGTCGATGGTGCCGACGTTCCATCACGGCGACCGCCTCGTCGTGCAGTACGGGGCGCGCGTGCGGCCCGGTGACGTCGTCGTGCTGCGCCATCCGTTCCAGCAGGACCTGCTCGTCGTCAAGCGGGCGGCGGAGCGGCGCGAGGGCGGCTGGTGGGTGCTCGGCGACAACGCCTACGCCGGCGGGGACAGCACCGACTACGGCACCGTCCCCGAGGACCTCGTGCTCGGCACGGTGCGTTTTCGCTACCGGCCGCGCGGGGACGGTCAGCGGTCGCCGTTCGCGCTGGCCCGCTGGGCGCTGTCCGCCGCCAGGCCGGTGCTCTCCGGCCGGTCCGCCTCCAGGCGCTTGCGGGCGCGGTAGGCGGCGACGTTGGCGCGGGTGGCGCAACGGTCCGAGCAGTAGCGCCGGGAGCGGTTGGTGGAGGTGTCCAGGAAGGCGTTGCGGCAGGGCGCGGCCTCGCACAGGCCGAGACGGTCGACGCCGTACTCGGTGAGGTGGAACGCCAGCCCCATCGCGGCGATCGCCGCGTAGCCCGCCGTCACGTTCGACGGGTGGTCCGCGAGGTGCATGTGCCACAGCGGGCGGCCGTCGTCGTCGCGGTGGTCGTGGCCCGAGATCTGCGGGCTCACCGGGAACTCCAGGAGCAGTGAGTTCAGCAGGTCCACGGCCAGGGTCTCGTCGCCGGAGTCCGCCGCCTCGAAGACCGCGCGCAGCCGGCCGCGCACCGAACGGAAGCGGGTCACGTCCGCGTCAGTGGCGCGGCGGGCCGCCGACACGTTGCCCGCGAAGAGGTCGCGGATGGCCTCGACCGAGGTGAGCGCGTCCTTGCCCCGGACGGGCTCCTCGCTGTTGACGAGTCGGACCGCGTAGTCCGAGTAATAGGCCAGTTCCACTTGTAGTCCTTACTGGGGCACTCTATCGTCGTGGCTGCGGTCGGGTAACAGATGACTGTGCTTACAGGGTATTACGCGGTGGAGCGGAGAAGGAGCGGCCATGACGAGCACGACCGGAACGGACAGGACAGCGGCCGGAACCGGCTGGCGGGCGTGGCAGGAGAGCTGGGACCGGCAGCAGGAGTGGTACATGCCGGACCGCGAGGAGCGCTTCCGGGTGATGCTGGACATGGTGGAGGCCTTCGCCGGCACCGCACCCCGCGTCCTCGACCTCGCGTGCGGCACGGGCACCGTCACGGCCCGGCTGCTCGACCGGTTCCCGGACGCCCGCAGCACCGGCGTCGACCTGGACCCCGCCCTGCTCACCATCGCCCGGGGCACCTTCGAAGGGGACGAGCGGGTCTCGTTCGTCGAGGCCGACCTGAAGGACCCCGACTGGACGGCGCGGCTGCCGTTCGCGTCGTACGACGCCGTGCTGACCGCGACCGCCCTGCACTGGCTGCACTGCGAACCCCTCGCGGTCCTCTACGGCCAGATCGCGGGCCTCGTCCGCGACGGCGGTGTCTTCATGAACGCCGACCACATGATCGACGAGACGACGCCGAGGATCAACGCGGCGGACCGCGCCCAGCGGCACGCCCGCATGGACCGGGCCGGGCGGGACGGCGTCCTCGACTGGGCCCAGTGGTGGGAGCTGGCGGCCGCTGACCCGGTCCTGGCCGGACCGACCGCCCGACGCTTCGAGATCTACGGCGAGCACGCCGACGGCGAGACGCCCTCCGCCGACTGGCACGCGCGCGTGCTGCGCGAGAAGGGCTTCGCCGAGGCGCGACCGGTGTGGCGCTCGCCCTCGGACGCCCTGGTGCTGGCGGTCAGGTAGCCCGCACGGAACGGTCGCCCCGCGGCACGGTCCCGTGGAACGGTCGCCCTGCGGCCGGTCGTCACGGGGCGCGGTCGCCGCGGGACGCGCGAAAGGGGCGGTACGGGGATTTCCGTACCGCCCCTTTTCGTGGCGTCGCGTCCGCGCGGGCCGGTCAGAGCACCTTCGACAGGAAGGACTGCGTCCGCTCGTGCTGCGGGTTCGTCAGGACGTCGCGCGGGTTGCCGGACTCGACCACCACACCGCCGTCCATGAAGACCAGCGAGTCGCCGACCTCCCGGGCGAAGCCCATCTCGTGCGTGACGACGACCATCGTCATGCCGGACTCGGCGAGGTCGCGCATGACGTCGAGGACGTCACCGACCAGCTCCGGGTCGAGCGCCGAGGTGGGCTCGTCGAAGAGCATCAGCTTCGGGTCCATGGCCAGCGCGCGGGCGATCGCGACGCGCTGCTGCTGGCCGCCCGACAGCTGCGAGGGGTAGTTGCCCGCCTTGTCGGCCAGGCCGACGCGCTCCAGCAGCTGGCCGGCGCGCTCCCGGGCCTGCGCCCTGCTGATGCCCTTGACCTGGACCGGCGCCTCCATGACGTTGTCCAGCGCCGTCATGTGCGGGAACAGGTTGAAGCGCTGGAAGACCATGCCGATGTCCCGGCGCTTGAGAGCGACCTCGCTGTCCTTGAGCTCGTACAGCTTGTCGCCCTTCTGGCGGTAGCCGACCAGCTCCCCGTCGACGTACAGCCGGCCGGCGTTGACCTTCTCCAGGTGGTTGATGCACCGGAGGAAGGTCGACTTGCCGGAGCCGGAGGGGCCGATGAGGCAGAAGACCTCGCCGGACTTCACCTCCAGGTCGATGCCCTTGAGGACTTCCACGGGA
The DNA here is from genome assembly GCF_056387915.1 of Streptomyces sp. GLSS-08. Lineage (NCBI taxonomy): Bacteria > Bacillati > Actinomycetota > Actinomycetes > Kitasatosporales > Streptomycetaceae > Streptomyces > Streptomyces sp. GLSS-08. Next base: position 53,122 of record NZ_JBWJAQ010000007.1, on the reverse strand, counting down.
CCGAAGGACTTGTGGACACCTTCGGACTTCACCATCGGCGTGGTGGCGTCCGACTTGGTCACGTCGGCGGTCATACCGTGCCTCCCTTCGGGCGGCCCAGCGACAGCATGTTGGCCTTGATTTTCTGGAACGGGGTGTCCGGCAGACTACGGCTGGAACCGCGCGCGTAGTACCGCTCGACGTAGTACTGCCCGACGCTGAGGACCGAGGTCATGATCAGGTACCAGGCGGCGGCGAGGAAGAGCATCTCGACCGGTGCGCCGGACGTCTGTCCGATGTCCTGGGCGTAGCGGAAGAGCTCCGGATACTGGACCACCGACACCAGCGAGGTCGTCTTCAGCATGTTGATGACCTCGTTGCCCGTGGGCGGCACGATGACGCGCATCGCCTGCGGGATCACGATCCGGCGCAGTGTCTTGCTGTGGCTCATGCCAAGCGCGTGCGAGGCCTCGGTCTGGCCCTCGTCGACCGAGAGCAGGCCGGCGCGGCAGATCTCCGCCATGTAGGCGGCCTCGTTCAGGCCCAGGCCCAGGAGCGCCGTCAGCAGCGGCGTCATGAAGCTCGACCAGTAGTCCTTGTAGATCGGACCGAGGTTGATGTACTCGAAGACCAGGCCCAGGTTGAACCAGATGATCAGCTGGACCAGGACCGGGGTGCCGCGGAAGAACCAGATGTAGAACCAGGCGATGGACGACGTCACGGGGTTCTTCGACAGCCGCATCACGGCCAGCATGATGCCGCCGACGATGCCGATCACCATCGACAGCACCGTCAGCAGGAGCGTCTTTCCGACGCCCGTGAGGATGCGGTGATCGAAGAAGTAGTCCGGTACGGCATTCCAGTTGATCTTGCCTTGGCCGAACGCGTAGATGATCGCGACGAAGATCGCGATCGCGATGACGGCGGATACGTAGCGGCCGTAGTGCCGGACCGGGATGGCCTTGATGGCCTCCGGCCCGGCCGGGGGAGTGTCCCCGGGGCCCGTCGTCTTGTCGATGTCAACAGTCACGGATGTTGCCTTTCAGTGCCGCTGGAGTCGCGGTCACTTGCCGCCGTTGATCTCTGCCGACTTGACCGCTCCGGCGTCGACACCCCACTTGGAGATGACCTTGGCGTACGTGCCGTCCTTGATGATCGCGTCGAGCGCGGCCTGCAGGGCGTCACGGAGCTGGGTGCTGGACTTGGCCACGGCGATGCCGTACGGAGCGGCCTCGACCTGGTCGCCGACGATCTGGAAGTCCTTGCCGCCGCCCGAGGTCTTCACCGCGTACGCGGCGACCGGGAAGTCGGAGGAGCCGGCGTCGGCACCGCCGGCGCGCAGCCGGGTCTGGGCCTGCTGGTCGTTGTCGTAGGCCTCGATGGCGATCTGCTTGCCGCCGGTACACTTCTTGGACTCGGCCTTGGCGAGGTCCTCGGAGACCGTGCCGCGCTGCAGGGCGATCTTCTTGCCGCACAGGTCGGACCAGGTCTTGATGCCCTGTGTCTTGCCCTTGGGCGTGTAGATCGAGACACCCGCGGTGAAGTAGTCGATGAAGTCGACACCCTCGCCGACCTTCTTGCCGGTCTCGGAGTCGATGCCCTCCTGACGGTCCTTGGTGTCCGTCATGGCCGACATCGCCATGTCGTAGCGCTTGGAGCGCAGGCCGGTCAGCAGGGTGTCGAAGGTGCCGTTCTCGAACGTGAACTTCACGCCGAGCTGCTTGCCCATGGCGTCCGCGAGGTCGGGGTCGATGCCCACGGTCTTGCCCGAGCTGTCCTTGAACTCGACCGGCGCGTACGCGATGTCCGAGCCGACCTTGATCTCGCCCTTGTCCCGAATGGCCTTGGGGAGCTTGTCGGCCAGCGGGGCGGTGCTGGTCTTCGTGCTGTCCGACCCCTTGTCCTTGGTCTGGTCACCGCAGCCGGTGAGCAGCAGGGCGCCGGCGACCGCGATCGCACCGACCGCTGCTATCCGGGACCGGGCGGCGGGGGTACGACGGGTGGAGCTTGCGGTCATGGTGGTTCCTCCGGCGGATGAGGGAGTTGCCGATGGGTCGACGAGAACACACACCTTCGAGTGTCGCGACCTCGTGTGATGACGGCATCTTGCCATTCGGATTCGCGCATTCAGGCGACTCGCTATGTCAAAATCGGATAACGGGTCGTCGCCGAACCACTTGAGGCCGGCCCGCCGGGCCGGATGTTGTGCGGGAATCCCCCCTTCCGGCCGGAAGATCTTCGGCTCATCCACCGATGCGAGCTACCGCTTCTGCGCACTTGCGCGGCTTGAGGACCAATCGAGGACTTGTCCCGACATCCGGTGACGAGTCGTGTCACGCGCGTGTGACCTTCGCACTATGGACTCGTCGACCACCTGGTCCGTCGGGTAAGAAGGTTCCTTACACCCCTCATCCGGGGCTCAGGGCGCGTGTGCGGCGCGCCCGTCGCGTGTCCGCCCGTACGCAACCACGGCGGCAGGGCATACGCGGTGCCCGCCCACGCCTCAACCAGGAGTGGTCACCCTCAAACCTTGAATACTTAAGGGGTAAAACAAAGTGGCAGCGGAGATCGTCAATCCTCGCAGCGACAGCAGTACGGATCAGGAAGGCGAGGCGGAGCCCCTCGATTCCTTCGACCCGGCATTCGCGCTGCACCGTGGGGGCAAGATGGCCGTGCAGGCCACCGTGCCCATCCGTGACAAGGACGACCTGTCCCTGGCGTACACGCCCGGTGTGGCGAAAGTGTGCAGCGCCATCGCCGAGCAGCCGGAACTGGTCCACGACTACACATGGAAGTCGTCCGTCGTCGCCGTCGTGACCGACGGCACGGCCGTGCTCGGACTCGGTGACATCGGTCCGGAGGCCTCGCTCCCCGTCATGGAGGGCAAGGCCATTCTCTTCAAGCAGTTCGGCGGGGTCGACGCGGTGCCGATCGCGCTCGCCTGCACGGGCGTCGACGAGATCGTCGAAACCGTGGTCCGGCTCGCCCCCTCGTTCGGCGGTGTGAACCTGGAGGACATCTCGGCGCCGCGGTGCTTCGAGATCGAGCGGAAGCTCCAGGAGCGGCTGGACATTCCGGTCTTCCACGACGACCAGCACGGCACGGCCGTCGTCACGCTCGCCGCCCTGCGCAACGCCGCCCGGCTCACCGGGCGCTCGCTCGGCGAGCTGCGCGCGGTGATCTCGGGCGCGGGTGCGGCCGGGGTCGCCATCGCCAAGTTCCTGCTGGAGGCGGGGCTCGGTGACGTCGCCGTCGCGGACCGCAAGGGCATCGTGTCCCGTGACCGGGACGACCTCACCCCGGTCAAGCGGGAACTCGCCGAGCTCACGAACAAGGCGGGCATCTCCGGCTCGCTGGAGTCGGCCCTCGCGGGCGCCGACGTCTTCATCGGTGTCTCCGGCGGTACGGTGCAGGAGGCGGCGGTGGCGTCGATGGCCGAGGGCGCGTTCGTGTTCGCCATGGCCAACCCGGACCCCGAGGTGCGTCCGGAGATCGCGCACAAGTACGCGGCCGTGGTGGCCACCGGGCGGTCCGACTTCCCGAACCAGATCAACAACGTGCTGGCGTTCCCCGGCATCTTCGCCGGTGCGCTTCAGGTCCGGGCCTCCCGGATCACGGAGACGATGAAGATCGCGGCGGCCGAGGCGTTGGCTGCGGTCGTCGGGGACGACCTCGCCGCGGACTACGTGATTCCCTCGCCGTTCGACGAGCGGGTGGCGCCGGCGGTCACCGCCGCGGTGGCCGCTGCCGCTCGGGCGGAGGGTGTGGCTCGTCGCTGAGCTGCGGTTTCCGTGCCCCGTCGGGATCCGTCCCGGCGGGGCCGGTTTTTTTTGCCCGGCGGGTGGGCCGAGTGGGTGGTGTTCGCCCCCGCCGCCGCTTCCCGTCCCCGTCCCGTCCCTGGTTGCTGAGTCCCGGGACCTCCTGTCGCGCCGCGCGCTCGTCCTCGCGCGCCGGGCGGACCGGATCGATCCCGCACCGGCTGGAATCGGGACGCGTGTCACAGCGGGACGTTGTTCCTTCGGGGAGGGGCGGAGCCTATCGTCATGGTCATGTTCGCTGCCTACGCCGCCCGAATCGACCGTGACCAGCCGCTGAACGGCCTGGAGTTGGGGGAGCGCCCGGCCCCCGAGCAGAGGCCCGGCTGGACGACCGTGAACGTCAGGGCCGCCTCCCTCAACCACCACGACCTGTGGTCCCTGCGCGGAGTCGGCCTGTCCGAGGACAAGCTGCCGATGATCCTCGGCTGCGACGCCGCGGGCGTCGACGAAGACGGCAACGAGGTCGTCCTGCACTCCGTCATCGGCCAGAGCGGCCACGGCGTCGGACCGGACGAGCCCCGCTCCATCCTCACCGAGCGCTACCAGGGCACGTTCGCCGAGCAGGTCTCCGTACCGACGTGGAACGTGCTGCCGAAGCCCAAGGAGCTCTCCTTCGAGGAGGCCGCCTGCCTGCCGACGGCGTGGCTGACGGCGTACCGCATGCTCTTCACCAACGCGGGCGTGCGGCCCGGCGACTCGGTCCTCGTCCAGGGCGCGGGCGGCGGCGTCGCCACCGCCGCGATCGTGCTGGGCAAGGCCGCCGGTCTGCGGGTCTTCGCCACCAGCCGGGACGAGGCCAAGCGCAAGCGCGCCGTCGAACTGGGCGCCGTGGAGGCCCTGGAGTCCGGGGCGCGGCTGCCGCAGCGGGTGGACGCCGTGATCGAGACCGTCGGGGCCGCCACCTGGTCGCACTCGGTCAAGTCCCTGCGTCCCGGTGGCACCGTCGTCATCTCGGGCGCCACCAGCGGAGACCGCCCCTCCCACGCCGAACTGACCCGGATCTTCTTCCTGGAGCTGAAGGTCGTCGGGTCCACGATGGGCACCAAGGACGAGCTGGAGGACCTGCTGTCCTTCTGCGCCGCGACCGGAGTACGGCCCGTCATCGACGACGTCCTGCCGCTCGACCGGGCCCGCGAGGGCTTCGAACGCATCGCGTCGGGCGACCAGTTCGGAAAGGTCGTCCTCACCGCGGGCTGACCGCCGGTCCGCCATCCCCACCTTCTCGTCGCATCACACCGACGGCGGGCCCGGAGTCTCCGGGCCCGCCGTCGGTGTGTCCGGCCCCGCACGAGACTGCGCCCCGCACGTGCCTGTCAACTTCGATTGACAGGCACGGTTTGTCAACGTACGTTGACAACATGACCGAAGCAACGGATCTCGCCGAGCGTGCGGGGGACCGCGATCCGCGGATCGGCCTGCGGGCCGTCTCCGCGCTGCGGCGGCTGCTGGAGCAGCTGGAAGCGGTTCAGGTGCGCAACGCGCGCAATCAGGGCTGGTCGTGGCAGGAGATCGCCGCGGAACTCGGCGTGAGCAGGCAGGCCGTGCACAAGAAGTACGGGAGGCAGTGATGTTCGAGCGATTCACCAAAGACGCCCGCGCCGTGGTGACTGGGGCCGTCGAGCACTGCGAACGGACGGGGGAGAAGCGGGTCGAGGAGGGGCACCTGCTGCTCGCCCTGCTCGACCGGGAGGGCAGTCGCGGTTCGTTCGCCCTGACGTCGCTCGGGCTGGGGGACCGCCGTGAGGCGGTGGCCCGGGACCTTGCCGAGGCCCGCCGCCGCGGAGGGCTCTCCCGCGCCGACGCCGACGCCCTCTCCGGGCTCGGCATCGACCTCACCGAGATCGTCTCCCGGGTGGAGGAGGCGCACGGGACGGGTGCCCTGGCGGGCGGTGGGGGCACCGCCGGCCGGCGGTCCGGGCGGCGCCCCTTCACACGCGGCGCCAAGGACCTCCTCACCGAGTCCCTCCGGGTCGCGGTCGCGCTCCGGGACCGGCACATCGGCGACGAGCACCTGCTCCTCGCCCTCACGGCCCGCCCCGGCGTCCCGGCCGAGGTGCTCGCCGACCACGGGGTCACGTACGAGAGTGTGCGGCGCGTGCTGTGGGGCGGGGAAGCGGCCCAGGCGGGCTGACACCCGAGCGGGCTGACACCCGGGATGGCGGACACCCGAGCTGGCTGGCATCCGTTCGGCTGAACGGCCCGTCCCTTCGCGGGCCCGCGTTTCGCGGCCCCGTCCCTTCACGAGCCCGTGCTCCGGGAGCCCGGGCCTCTCCCGGACCCCGGGCTCAGGGCCTCGGCGTGCGCAGGGCCGCCCCGAGGTGCGCCGCCGCCGTCGACAAGTGGCGGCGCGCCTCGCGGAGCTGCTCCTCCGTCACGCCGTGGTCCCTGGCCGCGTCGCGGATGTCGTCGCGGAAGCGGTCCAGGAGACGGTCGAGGTCGCGGGCGGGATCACCCGTGGAGTCCTCGTGGGCCCAGGACGGCTCGTACCCGGCGGGGAAGTCCTCGCGTGTGACCGTGTACTCCGGCTCCGAATCCGGCGTCGCGCCCGGGCGGCCGAAACCGAAGTCCTTGCCGAGGCCCTTCCCGAAGTCCTTCCCGAAGTCGCCGAACTCCTTGGCCAGTTCACTGAGTCCCTCCCGCACGCCGGTGGGCCAGTCACCGCGCGCGAAGTGGTCCTGGACCTGCTCCTGGACCCGCTTGGCCATGCGCTGCATCTCCTCCTGCGCCTGCGCGCGGACCTTGTCCTGGGCCTCCTTGGCCTGGCGCCGGGCCCGCTGGGCCTCCTCGCGGGCCCGCCGGCTCTCGTCCTTCGCGCGCCGGGCCTGCTCCTTCCACTCCTGCTTGACGCGCCGCATCTCCTCCTTCGCGAGCCGCCACGCCTCCTTCTCGCCGAAGTCGCCGGACTCACCCGCGGTCCCGGAACCCCCCGGACGGCCGAGCCGCTCCCCGGCTCCGGAGGCACCCGGGGAACCGTCCCTGGCCTCCCGGGCCGCCGCGCGCATCTCGCGCCGCAGATCACCCGCGGCGCCCCGCACATCGGCACGGATCTCGGCGGCCAGCTCGGCGACCGACTCGCCGATCTCCAGCTCCAGGTCGGCCAGCTCGCCGCTGCGGTCGGCCAGTTCGGCGCGGCCCGCGTCCGTGATGGCGTACACCTTGCGGCCGCCCTCGGTGGTGTGGGTGACCAGCCCCTCGGCCTCCAGCTTGGCGAGCCGGGGGTAGACGGTGCCGGCCGAGGGCGCGTACAGCCCCTGGAAACGCTCCTCGAGGAGGCGGATCACCTCGTACCCGTGGCGGGGGGCCTCGTCGAGCAGCTTGAGCAGGTAGAGCCGCAGGCGGCCGTGAGCGAAGACGGGGGGCATTTCAGAGCACCTTCTTGTCGGTCGGTCCGTCGGTCGGCGCCGCGTCCTCCACCGGGGGCCGCCGCAGCAGGGCGATGGAGCCGGAGACGGTGATCGCCTTCAGCCTTCCCCTGCCCGCGCCCAGCCGGCCGGTGATCTTCTTGGCGCCCCACTGCCCGCCTACCCGCAGATCCTCGAAGGCGCTGGAGACCGAGCCGCTCGCGGTGTTCGCCTCCACCTCCGCGTCCGCCGGGTGCGGGAGCCGGACGGCGATCTCCCCCGAGACGTTCGTCAGGTGGACGTCGGTCGCTGCGCCCGTGTCGTCGAGGTCCACGATCATCGAGCCGCTCACGGACTCGGCCCGCACGCTCGAACCGGCGCCCTCGACGACGGTCAGGTCGCCGGACACGGAGTTGAAGCGGAGGTCGCCGGTGACGGCCTGGGCCTCAAGACTGCCCGACACCGTGCTCACCTGCACCGAGCCGGAGACACCGACGAGCGTGGTGTCCCCCGACACCCCTCTGACCTCCACCCGGCCCTCGGTCCCGGACACCACGGCGGCGGCTCCGACCACGCCCACCTCGACGGGCGTGCCCGCCGGGACGGCCAGCGAGACGACCGCACTGCGCCGCCACGCGTGGTGGTCGAACCACTTGAGGAAGCCCTGCCAGGGAAGGTCCTCGTACGCCACTGTCAGGGTGCCGCCGGACCGGGTCACCAGCAGCGGCGGGCCCTCCAGCTCGGAGACCTCCAGCCTGGCGGAACCCTCGTCGGTACCCACGACGTTCACCGTTCCGTTGACGATGCGCACGTGGAGCGCCGTCACGGGGTCGTCGAACGTCAGTGTCCTCGGCTCTGCGACGGACCACTCGGACATGGTGCGACCTCCTCGGCCGGACGGGACGCGACGCGCCATATCGCGTCTTCCACGTTTCACGATATATCGCGGATACGGAAAGTCAAGACACTCGTTCTCGTGAGCCCGCGGTGTCCGGTCCGTGTCGACGAGAGGCAACAAAAGGGGCAAGTCAGGTCGAATTCGCCCTACCGTAGGACCATGCCGACCACCCCCGACGAGCCCGCGGCCACGCCCGAGAGCTCCGCTGACACGCCCGCCGGCGCCCTGCTGCTCTGCCGGGCGGATCCCGGCGCCGTAGGGTCCGCGGCACAGCTGCTGCGAGAGCCGATGGAGCTCGCCGGCGCCGGCCCCGGCTGGAGTGTGCTCGTGCCTGCGGGCACCCCGTGGGCGGGCAAGGCCGAACCGGTCGACCGCGTGCTGACCGGCTGGGCCGCGGCCCTCGCCGTGGGCGCCCCCTGGCCCGTGCTCGCCCTGTGGTGGGACGCCGACCGCAGCGGCTACACCCTGGCCTCGGGCTTCCGCCGCCCCGTCGGCTACGAGTGGCTCGCGAACGGCACCCCGGTCGGTGAGGACGAGGCGATGCGCACCTTCGCCGTGCGTCTCGGCCTCGACCCCGTCCTCGACATGCAGGCCCTCGACCGGCTGACACAACCCGACGCCGCCGCCGACGCCCGGGCCCGCCTGAGCGGCCTCCTCGCCGTCCTCATGCGGGCGGGGGTGACCCTGCCGGACGGCCTGGCGCCCGGCACGCCCGCCGGACGCCTGACCGAGGCCGCCCGCGTCCTGCCTGGCTCCCGCCCGGTCACCCGGACCGACCGGAGCGGCGTCCACGAGAGGTCCGACGTCGCTCCGGAGCGTGCCCGTGCGGAATCCGGCGCCGCCGAAGACCGCGCGCCGAAGCCCCCGTTCCGCACCGTCCGCGCGGGACCCCGCGCGGGGGCCGAGACCCGTCGGCCCGGGACACGCGCACTGGCCCTCGGACAGCTGGCGGTGGGGCTGCCGCTGAGCGCCTACGGCGTGCGGCACCGCAGCGGCGGCTGGATCGTCGCGGGGGCCCTGCTGCTCCTCCACGGCGCCCTCGGCCTCGCGTACGAGCGGATCCGCGACCAGGGCTGACCGCCTGGCCGCACCGTCGCGAGCCGGGCCCTACCGGCCGCGTCGGCGCACTTGGCAGGCGTCGGTGGGCGTTACCCGCGCCTGCCCGCGTTACCCGCGCTGCCCGCGCCGTCGGCGGACCGGGTGAGCGGCTACTCCTCGTCGTCCTCGTCGTCCAGCCGCGCCAGCCACGTCGCGAGCCGCTCGACCGGCACCTCGAAGTCCGGGTTGAGATCGACGAACGTACGCAGCTGCTCGGCGAGCCACTCGAAGGTGACCTCCTCCTCGCCGCGCCGCTTCTCCAGTTCCTCGATGCCACGGTCGGTGAAGTACACGGATGCTCTCCTGGGGCTGGGCCGGCACCGGCCGGCCGGGGGTCGTTCCCCTCCAGGTTAGGCGGCACGCGAACGCCTCCCCCCACCGCCTCGGATCCCCGCCGCGGACGACGAAACCGGCCCCACCGCCCGTGAAGGCGATGGGGCCGGCCCCTTGGTCACTCGGGGGTGCTCAGCGGTTCACGCCTCGAACACCTCACGCACCAACTGCTCCTGCTCGGCCTGGTGGCGCTTGGCCGAACCCACCGCCGGGGAGGACGAGTGCGGGCGCGAGATGCGCCGCAGCCGCTCACCGTGCGGGACGTCCGCGCCGACCGCCAGGTCCAGGTGGTCGATCAGGTTCAGGGCGATGAAGGGCCACGCGCCCTGGTTCGCCGGCTCCTCCTGGGCCCACAGGTACTTCTCGGCGTTCGGGTACTTGGCGATCTCCGCCTGGAGCTCGGTACCCGGCAGCGGGTACAGGCGCTCGATGCGGATGATGGCCGTGTCCGTGACGCCGCGCTTGACGCGCTCCGCCTCCAGGTCGTAGTAGACCTTGCCCGCGCAGAAGACGACCTTGCGGACCGCGGCCGGGTCGGCGGACGCGTCGCCGATGACCGGGCGGAACTGGCCCGTCGTGAACTCCTCCGCCTTCGAGGCCGCCGCCTTCAGGCGCAGCATCGACTTCGGGGTGAAGACCACCAGCGGCTTGTGGTGCGGGTTGTGCACCTGCCACCGCAGGAGGTGGAAGTAGTTCGACGGGAGGGTCGGCATCGCGACCGTCATGTTGTTCTGCGCGCACATCTGGAGGAAGCGCTCCGGGCGGGCGGACGAGTGGTCCGGGCCCTGGCCCTCGTAGCCGTGCGGGAGGAGCAGGGTGACGCCCGACGTCTGGGCCCACTTCTGCTCCGCCGACGAGATGAACTCGTCCACGACCGTCTGCGCGCCGTTGACGAAGTCGCCGAACTGCGCCTCCCACATCACCAGCGCCTCGGGGCGGGCCAGCGAGTAGCCGTACTCGAAGCCCATCGCCGCGTACTCGCTGAGCAGCGAGTCGTAGACGTTGTAGCGGGCCTGGTCCTCGGAGAGGTACAGCAGCGGCGTGTAGTCCTCGCCGGTCTCCCGGTCGATGAGGACCGCGTGGCGCTGGCCGAACGTGCCACGGCGGGAGTCCTGGCCCGAGAGGCGCACCGGGGTGCCCTCCAGGAGCAGGGAGCCGATCGCGAGCGTCTCGCCCATGCCCCAGTCGATCGTGCCGTCCTCGACCATCGACGCGCGGCGCTGCAGCTGGGGCAGCAGACGCGGGTGGACGGTGACGCGGTCGGGGATGTTGACCTGGGACTCGGCGATGCGCTTGACGACCTCCGCGGAGACCGCGGTGTTCACGGCGACCGGGAACTGGGCCTGCGGGTCGGAGACGGGCGCCTCGCCCGGCTGCGACGTGGCCTCACGGACCTCCGTGAAGACCTTCTCCAGCTGGCCCTGGTAGTCCTGCAGCGCCTGCTCGGCCTCTTCCAGGGTGATGTCGCCGCGACCGATGAGGGACTCGGTGTAGAGCTTGCGCACCGAGCGCTTCTTGTCGATCAGGTCGTACATCAGCGGCTGGGTGAAGGCCGGGTTGTCCGACTCGTTGTGACCGCGGCGGCGGTAGCAGATGAGGTCGATGACGACGTCCTTGTTGAACGCCTGGCGGAACTCGAAGGCCAGGCGAGCGACGCGGACGACGGCCTCGGGGTCGTCGCCGTTCACGTGGAAGATCGGCGCCTCGATCATGCGGGCCACGTCGGTGGCGTACATCGAGGAGCGCGACGACTCCGGGGCGGCGGTGAAGCCGACCTGGTTGTTGATGACGACGTGGACCGTGCCGCCGGTGCGGTAGCCGCGCAGCTGGGACATGTTGAGCGTCTCGGCCACGACGCCCTGGCCGGCGAAGGCCGCGTCACCGTGCAGGGCGACCGGCAGGACCGTGAAGTCCGTGCCGCCCTTGTTGATGATGTCCTGCTTGGCGCGGGCGATGCCCTCGAGGATCGGGTCGACCGCCTCCAGGTGCGAGGGGTTCGCGGCCAGCGAGACCTTGATCTGCTCGCCGTCCAGGCCCGTGAAGGTGCCCTCGGCGCCCAGGTGGTACTTCACGTCACCGGAGCCGTGCATCGACTTCGGGTCGAGGTTGCCCTCGAACTCCCGGAAGATCTGCGCGTACGACTTGCCGACGATGTTCGCGAGGACGTTCAGGCGGCCGCGGTGGGCCATGCCGATGACGACCTCGTCCAGCCGCGACTCGGCGGCCGAGTCGAGCACCGCGTCGAGCAGCGGGATGACGGACTCGCCACCCTCCAGGGAGAAGCGCTTCTGGCCGACGTACTTCGTCTGCAGGAAGGTCTCGAAGGCCTCAGCCGCGTTCAGCCGGCGCAGGATGCGCAGCTGCTCCTCGCGCTCCGGCTTGGTGTGCGAGCGCTCGATGCGGTCCTGGATCCACTTGCGCTGCTTCGGGTCCTGGATGTGCATGAACTCGACGCCGGTGGTGCGGCAGTACGAGTCGCGCAGCACGCCGAGGATGTCGCGGAGCTTCATCAGGGACTTGCCCGCGAAGCCGCCGACGGCGAACTCGCGCTCCAGGTCCCAGAGGGTCAGGCCGTGCTCGGTGATGTCCAGGTCGGGGTGCTTGCGCTGGCGGTACTCCAGCGGGTCGGTGTCGGCCATGACGTGGCCGCGGACCCGGTAGGAGTGGATCAGCTCGAAGACGCGCGCGGCCTTGGTGACGTCGTCGTCGTGCGAGGCGTCGATGTCCTTGAGCCAGCGGACCGGCTCGTAGGGGATGCGCAGGGCCTCGAAGATCTCGTCGAAGAAGCCGTTCTCGCCGAGCAGCAGGTTCGCGACGATCCGCAGGAACTCGCCGGACGCGGCGCCCTGGATGACCCGGTGGTCGTAGGTCGACGTGAGCGTCATGACCTTCGAGATGCCGAGCTTGTTCAGGGTGTCCTGGGAGGTGCCCTGGAACTCCGCCGGGTAGTCCATCGAGCCGACGCCCATGATGACCGACTGTCCGGGCATCAGACGCGGGACCGAGTGGACGGTGCCGAGGCCGCCGGGGTTGGTCAGCGAGACCGTGACCCCGGTGAAGTCGTCCATCGTGAGCTTGCCGTCACGGGCGCGGCGGACGATGTCCTCGTAGGCCTGCCAGAACTCGAAGAAGTTCAGCGTCTCGGCCTTCTTGATGCCCGCGACGACCAGCTGGCGGTCGCCGTTGGGCTTCACCAGGTCGATGGCGAGGCCGAAGTTGACGTGCGGCGGCTTGACGAGGGTGGGCTTCCCGTCCTTGTCCGCGTAGTGCCAGTTCATCGACGGCATGGCCTTGATGGCCTGCACCATCGCGTACCCGATGAGGTGGGTGAAGGAGATCTTCCCGCCCCGGGCGCGCTTCAGGTGGTTGTTGATGACGATGCGGTTGTCGAACAGCAGCTTCACCGGGACGGCGCGCACGGACGTGGCCGTGGGCAGCTCCAGCGAGGCGTTCATGTTCTTCGCGACGGCACCGGCGGGGCCGCGCAGCGTTACGTACTCGGGGCCTTCGGGGGCCTCGGTGGCGGCGTCGGCCTTCGGCTTCGCGGCGGCCGGGGCGGCCTTGGCGGGAGCCGGGGGGGCGGCAGCGGGCTTCGGCGCGGCCGGAGCAGCCGCCGGAGCGGCGGGTGCGGCCTGTGCCGGGGCGGCCTTGACCTGGGCCGGAGCGGCCTGAGCCGGAGCGGTCTGGGCCGGAGCCGCGGGTGGCGCGGCCTGCGCCGGAGCGGCAGGCGCGGCCGGAGCCGATGTGCTGGTGCCTGCGGCCCCCGTGGCCGCAGTACCCGCCGCAGCCGTGGCGGTCGCGCCGCCCGGCTTGTAATCGGCGAAGAAGTCCCACCAGGCTCGGTCTACCGAGTTCGGGTCCTGGAGGTACTGCTGATAGATCTCGTCGACGAGCCACTCATTGGGACCGAAGGCCGCAGCAGGGTTCTTCCCGGCTTGGTCGTCGGTCGAGATGCTCGAGTTACTGGGGGACTGTGGCGACACGGCGGCAACCGCCCTCTTCCGCTTCACAAGGTGATGGACAGCGGGAATAAAGGCTACGCCTCCCTGGCCGAGAAGGTCAGGCCGGGCTGGTCATCGTCGCGTAAGTCACATCAGAACCCGTGTTTCGGGGCTGGAAATGGCGGGAAACAAGCGTGGTTCAGCCGCGGAACGGGTGCTTCGGCCCGGCCGCACGGAACCCCGGGGCGTGCGCCCCTGCCTGCTCACACGTGTCTGCCAGTGCGGACTGTCGTGGATCTTGTGGCTCCGCTTCGAACCCTACGTCAACTCGGCAGTGAAGGCAGGCCCGGAAGGGTGACCTGGATCCGGCAGCCGCGCCGGGATTCGGCCACTCCGATCCGGCCGCCGTGCAGATCGACCGCCCAGCGGGCGATGGCGAGCCCGAGGCCCGTACCGCCGTCGCTGCCCGGACCGTGCGGCGAGGGGACCCCGCCGCGGTTGAACCGCTCGAAGACCCGGTGCCACTCCGACTTCGGGATGCCGGGCCCCTCGTCCAGGACCTCCAGGTCCAGGGACTCCGGGGAGCTGCCCCGGCGGGCCCGCACCGTCACCCGGCCGTGCGGGGGGCTGTGCTTGACCGCGTTGTCGATGAGGTTGGCGACGACCTGGTGGATCCGCTCCGGGTCCGCGTGCGCGGTCAGCTCGGGCGGGGACACGTCCAGGTGCAGATGGACGTCCGTGCGGGTGTGGCTGCCGGAGCCGGAGGCGATGTCCGCGCGCGCGGAGGCGACCATGTTGGCCTCCTTCAGGACGCCGGACAGATACGGCCAGACCTCGAAGCGGCGCCTCTTCAGCGGCACGACGCCGTTGTCGAGCCGGGACAGGTCGAGCAGGGTCTCGACCAGGCGGCCGAGGCGCTCGGTCTGCTTCAGGGCGGTGCGCATCGTCTCGGGGTCCGCGGCCGAGACCCCGTCCACCACGTTCTCCAGGACCGCCCGCAGGCCGGCGATCGGGGTGCGCAGCTCGTGCGAGACGTTCGCCACGAGTTCCTTGCGCTGGCGGTCCTGCGCTTCCAGCTCGTCCGCCATGAGGTTGATCGTCTGGGCGAGGTCGCCCAGCTCGTCGCGGCGGCCGTCGCTCACCCGGCGCGTGTAGTCGCCGTGCGAGATGGACCGGGCGACCGTGTTCATCTCGTCCAGCGGGGCGGTGAGCGAGTGCGCCACGAACTGCGTGATCAGGAGGGTGGCGATCATCGAGAAGACCGTGATGAAGCGCAGTTCGGTCTCGGTGCGGACCGCGATCATCAGCAGACCGGTGGTGATGAGGACGGAGACCACGACCAGCGTGCCGAGCTTCGTCTTGATCGAGAAGGGGCGCACGCCTCCCCAGGGGCCCGCACCCTTGCGCGCCCCGAACCCGCTCATCACATGCGCCCCCTCACATCCGCCCCTTCAAGAGGTCCCGAACAGCGGCCCGGCTCAGGGAGTCGGGGTCTCCAGCGCGTAGCCCACGCCGTGGACCGTACGGATGCGCTCGGCACCGATCTTCCGGCGCAGGGCCTTGATGTGGCTGTCGACGGTGCGCGTCCCGGAGGCGTCCGCCCAGTCCCAGACCTCCGCGAGCAGCTGCTCGCGGGACAGCACGGCACGCGGGGTGTTCGCCAGGCAGACCAGCAGGTCGAACTCGGTGGGCGTCAGGTGCACGTCCTCCGAGCGGACCCGGACCCGGCGCTGCGCGTGGTCGATCTCCAGCTCGCCGAGCCGCAGGATCCCGCTGCGCGGCGTCGACGCGGCCACCACGGCGCGCTCCACGCGGCGCAGCAGGACGTGCACGCGGGCGGCCAGTTCGCGCATCGAGAACGGCTTCGTCATGTAGTCGTCGGCGCCGACGCCGAGCCCGACCAGCATGTCCGTCTCGTCGTCACGCGCCGTGAGCATCAGGACCGGCACCGGGCGCTGCGCCTGCACGCGTCGGCAGACCTCCAGGCCGTCGAAGCCGGGCAGCATGATGTCGAGGATCAGCAGGTCGGGCTGCCAGGCCTCGGCGGTGTCGACGGCGGCCGGGCCGTCGCCCGCCGTCTGCACCAGAAATCCCTCGGCTCGCAGACGGGCCGCGATGGCGTCGACGATCGTGGGGTCGTCCTCGACCACCAGCACCCGCCGCTGAGCGCCGGGCGTCGCCGCCGTGCCGTTGTGGGAGGTGTGTGTCTGCTCCATCGCCCGCCCCTGAAGTGTGCTTTCCGGAATCCGTGGGGTGATCCCATGACTGCGCTTGACGCTTGAATGATCCGCGTCAGGCAAGCAGAGTACGGGCAGTCACCGCAGCTCGGCTATCCAGGCCTTACCGCGAGATGCACCACGTCCGGAACGCCCCGGGCAACGGGGATCTCTTCGGTACGCACCCGTTGGAATCCGGCATTCCGCAAGGTTCCTTCAAATTCCGGAGAGGGCTGCGCCGACCACACCGCGAGCACGCCGCCGGGCCTCAACGCCCGGGCGCAGCCTGCCAGTCCGGCCCTCGAGTACAGGCTGTCGTTGCCCTCGGTGACCGTCCAGTCCGGGCCGTTGTCGATGTCCAGGCACAGGGCGTCGTACGTGGCGGAGATCTCATTGACGTGACGGACGACATCGGTCTCGACGATGTGCGTGCGCGGGTCCGCGAGGGCCTCGGCGGACAGTGCGGACAGGGGTCCCTCGCGGTGCCAGCCGATGATGGCCGGTTCGCGTTCGACGACCGTGATACGGCCCCAGCGGGGGTCGGCGGCGGCGTGTGCGAGCGAGAATCCGACGCCGAGACCGCCGATCAGCACGCTCGGTTCCGCCCGCCCGTCCAGGGCGTCGTACGCGGCGTCGACCAGCCGCCGCTCCGAGCGGCCGTCGGAGGTGTCCATCAGGAAGCATCCGTTGGCGATGATCTGCAGCAGCGCGCCGTGGCGCCGCAGCACGACCTCGCCGTACGGGCCCTCCCGGCGGTCGATGACCACAGGAGTGTCGTACGTGGCAGTCATGACGCCATCCTGGCACCTTCGTTGGGGCGTCCGGCCGGATTTTTCGGGGCGCAGGGCCCGTCGCCGGGGTTTCGCGGGGGGCGTCCGGCTGGCCGTTCTGTTGGACCGTCACGGGGTGTTCGACGGCCGGGGGCAGAGCCGGCGTCCGGCGGTGGTCGTGTTTCCGGACGGGGCGTCGGCGGCGGGTGTCGTCGTCCGGGGTCCGGCGCCCGTGTTGGGCCCTGGCCGGCTCCGGTTGGGCCGATGGACCGTCCGGGGTGCTCGACGCCCCGGCGTCCGCGGCGGCCGTGTTGTCGGACCGGCCGCGGGTACCGCCGACCGAGGCGCCGGGCCCGCTCCCGGTGCCGGCGTCAGCGGGCCGTGAACCGCGCGCTCGTCAGCGGTGCCTCCACCCGCCACCCGAGCGACTCGTAGAGCGCCCGCCCGTCCGGTGTACCGGCCAGGACTCCTGTCACGGCGCCCTGCGCGAAGGCCAGTTCGGTGAGGGAGCGCATGACCAGTCGGCCCAGGCCTCGGCGGCGGTGCTCGGGCGCGGTCGCGATGCGGTCGAAGACCGCCGTCGCGCCCGTCGGGGCGACGTGCCCGTGCGCGGCCCAGGAACCGTCCGCCGCGGCGACGAGCGCGTGACCGACACCGCCGCGCGACCAGGTGCGCAGCCGGTAGCCGTCCGGGAGCGGGCGGGTCTCGGCAGCCGCCTCCGCGCCGGTGCCCGCGAGCGCGACCGTCATCAGGAACCCCGGGTCCGGGTCGACCCACCAGCCCGCGCCGAGCCAGGGGCCCACGACCGACGCTTCCGCGAAGACCTTGAGCCACACGCCGGTCCCGGTCACCCCGTCCGCGACCTTGCGTACGGCCGCCTCCTCGACGTCGTCCCCGGTCGCGGCGAAGACGTGCCGGCTCACGTGGTCCGCGAGGCCCACGTCGACCGTGAACCCCCACTGCTCCGCCACCGGCGGTGCCGCTCCCCGTGAAGCGACCCACCCGTCCACCCATGCCCGTACGATCCCGCTCACAACAGCCTCCGTAATAGGCGGTCGGGTATATTGAGTATTACCGATCGCGACGATACGCGGTGGGATCGGAAGTGCGACAGCGGTGATCGCTCACAGCGAACGCGGCCGGGGGAACATTCGGGGGTCCACGTGCATTGAGTCGGCATAGCTCAACTTGACTGCCGAAGGGGAGATCATGGCTTCGACGTCCTCACCGCTCACCCTGCCCGTGCTGCCGCTCGACGACGAGGTCGTGCTGCCCGGGATGGTGGTTCCGCTGGACCTGAACGACGCCGATGTGCGCGCCGCGGTGGAGGCCGCCCAGGCCGCCGCGCGGTCCGCGCCCGGCAAGCCGAAGGTGCTGCTGGTGCCACGCATAGACGGGTCGTACCCGGGCACGGGTGTGCTCGGCACAGTCGAGCAGGTCGGCCGCCTGGCCGACGGCGACCCGGGCGCGCTGATCCGCGGGCGTGGGCGCGTGAAGATCGGCGCGGGGACCACCGGTCCCGGTGCCGCCCTGTGGGTCGAGGGCACGATGGTCGACGAGACCGTGCCCGACCCGCTGCCCGGCCAGGTCGCCGACCTGGTCAAGGAGTACAAGGCCCTCGCCACCAGCTGGCTGCGCAAGCGCGGCGCCTGGCAGGTGGTGGACCGCGTCCAGGCCATCGACGACGTCTCCGCCCTCGCCGACAACTCCGGTTACTCGCCCTTCCTCTCCACCGAGCAGAAGGTGACGCTGCTGGAGACCGCCGACCCGGTGGCCCGGCTGAAGCTCGCCACCGAGCAGCTCCGCGAGCACCTCGCCGAACAGGACGTCGCCGAGTCCATCGCCAAGGACGTCCAGGAAGGCGTGGACAAGCAGCAGCGCGAGTTCCTGCTGCGCCGCCAGCTCGAGGCCGTACGCAAGGAACTGCGCGAGCTGAACGGCGACGGCCAGGACGGCGAGGAGTCCGACGACTACCGGGCGCGCGTCGAGGCCGCCGACCTCCCCGAGAAGGTCCGCGAGGCCGCGCTCAAGGAGGTCGAGAAGCTGGAGCGCGCGAGTGACCAGTCGCCCGAGGGCTCGTGGATCCGTACCTGGCTCGACACCGTGCTCGAACTCCCGTGGAACGACCGCACCGAGGACGCGTACGACATCGCGGGCGCCCGGCGCGTGCTGGACGCCGAGCACGCGGGGCTCAAGGACGTGAAGGAGCGGATCACCGAGTACCTCGCGGTGCGCAAGCGGCGCAGCGACCGGGGCCTCGGTGTGGTCGGCGGGCGGCGCGGCGGTGCCGTGCTCGCGCTCGTCGGACCGCCCGGTGTCGGCAAGACCTCGCTCGGCGAGTCCGTCGCGCACGCCATGGGCCGCAAGTTCGTCCGGGTCGCCCTCGGCGGCGTCCGGGACGAGGCCGAGATCCGCGGCCACCGGCGTACGTACGTCGGCGCGCTGCCGGGCCGGATCGTCCGCGCGGTCAAGGAGGCCGGGTCGATGAACCCGGTCGTGCTGCTCGACGAGATCGACAAGGTCGGTTCCGACTTCCGCGGCGACCCGGCCGCGGCGCTGCTCGAAGTGCTCGACCCGGCGCAGAACCACACCTTCCGCGACCACTACCTGGAGGTCGAGCTCGACCTCTCCGACGTGGTCTTCCTGGCCACGGCCAACGTGCTCGAAGCCATCCCGGAGGCCCTGCTCGACCGCATGGAGCTGGTCCGCCTGGACGGTTACACCGAGGACGAGAAGGTCGTCATCGCCCGCGACCACCTGCTCCCGCGCCAGCTGGAGCGGGCCGGTCTCGAGCGGTCCGAGGTGACGCTCGACGAGAGCGCGCTGCGCAAGCTCGCCGGCGAGTACACCCGGGAGGCGGGCGTGCGGAACCTGGAGCGGTCGGTCGCGCGGCTGCTGCGCAAGGTCGCCGCCCAGCACGAACTGGGCGAGCGGGAGCTGCCGTTCACGGTGACCGACGCCGATCTGCGTGCTCTCATCGGGCGGCCGCACCACGTGCCGGAGTCCGCCCAGGACCCGGCGGAGCGCCGCACGGCGGTGCCCGGTGTCGCCACCGGGCTCGCGGTCACCGGCGCCGGCGGTGACGTCCTCTACGTGGAGGCGTCGCTGGCCGACCCGGAGACGGGCGCGGCGGGCCTTACCCTGACCGGCCAGCTCGGTGACGTGATGAAGGAGTCCGCGCAGATCGCGCTGAGCTTCCTGCGCTCCCGCGGAGCCGAACTGGAGCTGCCGGTCTGCGATCTCAAGGACCGGGGTGTGCACATCCACTTCCCGGCGGGCGCGGTCCCGAAGGACGGGCCGAGCGCGGGCGTCACGATGACGACGGCCCTGGCGTCGCTGCTCAGCGGCCGCCTGGTCCGCACGGACGTGGCGATGACCGGCGAGGTCTCCCTGACCGGCCGGGTGCTGCCGATCGGGGGCGTCAAGCAGAAGCTGCTGGCCGCCCACCGGGCCGGCGTGTCCACCGTCATCATCCCCAAGCGCAACGAGGCCGATCTGGACGACGTCCCGGCCGAGGTCCTGGACAAGCTCGACGTCCACGCCGTCACGGACGTCCGCCAGGTCCTGGAACTGGCGCTCGCCCCGGCGACGAACAGCGCGGGCGCGGAGGTTCCGTTGGCGGCGTGACGGACGCCACCGGCCGGGGAAGGCCCGGGCCCTTCGGGGTCCGGGCCTTCCCGTGCCGCGAGACCTCGCGACGCCGGCCTGGTCCAAACGACAGGCCCTAGCCGTTGGCGAGTGCCGTCACCCGGTCGAGGGCGCCGTTGAACTTGTCGTGGTCGCCGACCGTCGGGCCCGAGGACGTGTACTGCCACATCGTGTAGAAGCCCCAGCCGGCGGGCAGCGTGCCCGGATCGGTGTCGTAGCGGGCGATCCACAGCGGGTTGGCCGACGCGAAGCCGCCGTAGTTGCCGGTGCACTGGGTCCACCAGGTGGTGGCCGTGTAGATGACCGCGTCGCGGCCGGTGCGCGCCCGGTACTGGTTCAGGAAGTCCCGGATCCAGGTGACCATCGCGCTCTGCGTCCTGCCGTAGCAGGCCGCTCCGTACGGGTTCCACTCGATGTCGAGGGCCCCCGGCAGTGTCCTTCCGTCCCGGGACCAGCCCCCTCCGTGGTCCACGAAGTAGTTGGCCTGGGCCGCTCCGCCGGTGGTGTCGGGGGTCGCGAAGTGGTACGAACCGCGGATCATGCCGACGTTGTAGGCGCCGTCGTACTGCTGGGCGAAGTAGGGGTTCGTGTAGTACGTCCCCTCCGTCGCCTTCGTGTAGGCCCAGCGGACGCCGCTGTTCCACAGGGTCGACCAGGCGACGTTGCCCTGGTGGCTGCTGACGTCGACGCCCTCGGTCTGCGCGGCGTCACCGGTGGACGGCGTCCCGCCCCGGCCGTCGTGCGCGAGGACGCCCATGCCCATGTGGGCGGAGCCGCGGGCGGGTGTGCCGGCGGCCTGGGCGAGGGCCGCCGGAAGGCTGAACAGGAGGGAGAGCGCGGCGAGCAGGATCCCGGCCGTGGGGAGTCGCCTGGGGGAGCGCGACGGTCGGGCTGTTCCGCATCTGTGCTCGGGCATGGCGTGCCTCCGAGGGGTTCGGTGGTGCGCGGTGATGCTCGGTGGGGGGAAAGCGGGAGAACGCCGGCAGGCGCACGCACTCCGGGGGAGGACGGGCCGTCGCCGGCCGGTCAGTGGCGTGGGCATGCCAGTAATTGCCTGCTAAAGAAGCTACGCACGTAGAAGTGCGGCTGGGAAGAGGGGCCGGAGGCTGCCGTTGGTCTACTCCTGCGAAATACTGGCGGAGCTGCGGCAACGGCCACTTTTGGCGGAAACTTTCAGGATCGGGAAACCGGGTCAGGGGTGCTGACGTGCACGAGCACGGGAACGACGACGGGCATCGCGTCGAATCCACCGCGTCGGGAAGTGGTGTGGACCAGGAATTCCCGGCGCTGGAAAGGGAGTTGACCGTGTTCCTGCGGCGCGCCCGGGCCTCCTCGGGGGAGATGGCCCGGGAGGTCCACCCCGACCTGGAGTCCTCCGCGTACGGACTTCTCGTCCGGCTGGAGGAGTGCGGCCGGCAGCGGGCCACCGAACTCGCCGCCTACATCGGGGTCGGAAAGGCCACGATGTCCCGCCAGCTGCGCGCTCTCGAAGACCTCGGCCTCGTCGCCCGCGAGCCCGACCCGGCGGACGGCCGCGCCTGGCTGGTCCACCTCACGGAGGAGGGGCGGGTGCGCTTCCGGGCGGTACGGGAGGCGCGGCGGGCCCGCTACGTCCGCCAGCTCTCCGGCTGGGACCCCCGCGAGGTCGCGGAACTGGCCAGGCTGCTCCACCAGTTGAACCGCGGGGTGGAGGGCGGGTAGCGCCGGGACGCGACGACCCGCCCTCGCCGCGGGGGCCGGCGCGAAGTGCCCACCCCCCTAGAGCTCCACGTACACCACCGTCGCGTCGTCGTGCGCCTTGCCCCGGCGCAGCCGCGTCCGCTCCACCGCGTCCGCCGACTCCAGTACCCGTATCCGGTCGACGAGGGACGCGGCACCCTCCTTTCCGACGAGGGCGAACAGGTCGGCCCAGTCGCCCTGATGGAACCGGTCCGTCCAGCGGGTCGCCCCGTCCGTGAGGGCGGCCAGGGCGCGGACGCCCGCGCGGGGCAGCGTGCCGGTCACCGCCCGCCGGGCCACCGAGGCGTCGGCCGCCGCGGTGAAGAAGCCGCCCTCCTTGTTGCGGACCGTCGCGTCCGCGACGGCGTCCGTGGCCAGGGACGCCGTCGGAATCCGGGACAGCCGGTCGTCCAGGACCGCGGTCACCCCGCCCGCGGAGTCCTGGAGCAACAGCGCCGAGTCCGAGAGGACCAGGTACTCGACCGTGTCCGCGGACCAGCGTGCGAGGACGACGGTTGCCTGCGGCGTGCGCGGGTGAGAAAGGTCACACGTGTCGGCATGGGCGGCGGCCGTGCGGCGAATCGCCTGCGCCAGCACCTCCGACAGCGTCATCTCGGGCCGCGAAACGGACAGTTCGGTCAGTGCGCCGCCCAGTCGCCCGGTGAACCAGGGGACCGGATGCCGGCATCCGGCGTCGCCCCTCGGAGGCGTCACCCCGTCCAGCACGACCAGGGAACCGCCCTGTCCCGAGGCCGGAAGCCCGACCGCGGCGAAGTCCTCATTGAGGCGGTCCGGGTCGCCGGGCCGCGTGACGAGTTCAGTGCGCATCCAGCCAGTCTGCACGAGCCCTTCACACCGCGGACAAGGGGCGGCGCCGACTGCCGCGCGGGCGTCGACGGGCAGGTCAGGCGCCCTGTTTGGCATGGAATGATCGACTCCGGCGAAGCGTGGCGGCGAATACTGCCAAAGCGCGCCGCCGACGTCCAACCGGCCCGCCGCGCGGGCCCCGGGCAAGCGCCGTGGGAACTTGCCCGCCAACTCCTCGCCGATGTTCACTCCTTCGGGTGGCGGCTCGGACGATGCGGGACCACTGCCCACCGGCACTGGGAGGGTCGGGAGCCGTACCGGGCGGCGGACGCCCCAGTTGACGCAACGTCACCCGGGCCCATGGGTACACGAGTACAGGAATGCGAGCACCGGTGCAGAAAATGCGGCCTCGGCGCACAGGCAAGCAGACGGCCTCCAAGGAGGGTGCGACCGGCGACGCCGCCACCGACTCCGCGGGCAGGGGCGCTCCCGCCCACGTACGCAACCGGCTCATCGTCGCCGTGGCCGTCGTCGCGGCGGCCATCGCGGGCGCGGGCGCCCCGACCGTCCTCGCCGCCTCCGGCCAACTGAGCGACTCCCAGGATCTGGTGACGTTCGCGCGGCAGACGCAGGAGGCCCTCACCCTCGCGCACTCGCTGGCCGACGAACGGGACGAGGTCGTCCCGTACATCGCCGCCGGCCGCCCCAAGACCAGGGCGCCTTCCGAGCAGCGCAGCGCCCGGGTGGACCGGCAGGTCGAGGAGCTGCGCGCGGACGCCGACGCCCCCGCCGGACTGCGCAAGAACCTCGACGCCGTCGCGGCCGTGCGCAGGGCGGCGCTCACCGGCAAGAGCACCGCTCTCGAAGCCCACCAGGCGTACTCCGAGACCATCACCGAACTGCACGGCCTCGCCGAGGAACTGGCGCAGCTGCTGCCGCCCCGCGCGGGTTCCGGCGCGTACGCCCTCGCCGAACTGGACACCGCCGTACAGCAGGCCGCGTCCACCCGAGGGCTGCTCCTCGCGGCGCTGGCCGTCCCCCGCTCCACGCGGACCTCCATCGACCCGGTCACCGGACTGCCGACCACCTCGGAGAACTCGTCGGACGCCGACGCCAAGCAGCGTGACGCGCTCGGCGCCGCCGCCCAGCAGGCCCGCCTGCGCTCCGACGCGGCCCTCTCCGACTTCCGCGACACGGCGCCCAAGGCCGCCCGGGCCTCGTACGACTCCACGGTCAACGGACCCGACGTCACCTCGGCCGACACGTACCTGGCCACCCTCACCGACCAGCCGACGCTCTCCGACGACGAACTCGGCACGAGCGTCAAGAAGCTGGACGCGGCCCTCTCCGCCCGCGTCGAGCTGATGCGCGGCGTCGAGGCCTCGCTCAACGACCGCCGCACGAAGGAACTCGCCCAGCTGCGCGACGACGACGTGACCGGCCTCGAACTGCGTGTCGCCCTCCTCGGCGCGCTGCTGCTGGTCGCCGTCGGCGTCAGCACGGCGATGGCCCGCACGCTGACCCGCCCGCTGGCGGTCCTGCGGATCGGCTCGGCCCGGGTGGCCGCCGATCCGGCCACCGAGGAACCGGTCAAGTTCACCGGCCGCAACGACGAGTTCGCGCAGGTCGTCCGATCCGTCAACACGCTGCGCGCGCACGCCGCGGCACTCCACGAACGGCAGGCCACCCTCGAGGCCGACCGCAAGCACCTCATCGGCCAGCGCCAGACGATGGCCGACGAGCGCGCCCAGCTGCGCACGGAACTCGCCGCGGCCACCGCCCACCTGGAGCAGGTGCGGCACAGCATCCACGGCACGTTCGTCAACCTGGCGCTGCGCACCCTCGGCCTCGTCGAGCGACAGCTCGCCGTCATCGAGAAGCTCGAGGAGCGCGAGCAGGACCCCGAGCGCCTCTCCACCCTCTTCAAGCTCGACCACTTCGCCACCGTGATGCGGCGGCACAGCGAGAACCTGCTGGTCCTCGCCGGCGCGGAGCACATCCAGCAGCACGCGGGCCCGGTCCCGCTGGTCGACGTCGTACGGGCCTCGGTCAGCGAGATCGAGCGGTACGAGCGGGTGCGGATCGCCGCGCTGCCGCCGCACGCGCACCTGGCGGGCTTCGCCGCGGACGACCTGAGCCACCTGGTGGCCGAACTGCTGGAGAACGCGACGTCGTCCTCCCCGCCCGACATGGCGGTCGAGGTCTCCGGCTGGCTCCTGGAGAGCGGCGAGGTGATGCTCTCCGTCCAGGACGAGGGCATCGGCATGACCACCGAGCGGATGGAGCAGCTCAACTCCCGGCTCGCCGACTTCGATCCGGACGACGCCTACGACGAGGAGAGCGGCGAGGGCCTCGGGCTCGGTCTGTACGTGGTGGCCCGGCTCGCCCACCGCCACGGTGTGCGCGTGCACCTGCGCGAGCAGAAGCAGGGCGGCGTCGCCGCGGTCGTCGTGCTGCCCAAGGCGCTGCTGGCCGCCGCGCCGGCCGCCGCCGCGCCGGCCGCCGCCGCGCCGGCCGGGACCGCGTCCGCGCCGGCCCTCGGCGGTGCCCCCGCGCTGTCCCTGCCGGGCGTCGACGCCGAAGCCAACTCCAACGTCCTGCACGGCCGTTCGGCCACCGCGCCCACCGCGCCCACCGCGACACCCGGCCCCGCGGAGCCCTCCGCCGCCCCCACCGCCGGGGACCCGCTGATAGCCGCGGCCGAACAGGCGGTACGCGCCCACGCGGCGCCCGACGGGCAGGCGGAGGAGCCCGGCACCACCGAGGCCACCCGAGCGCACCGCGCCGACCCGGCCGCACGGGGGTCCGGCACGGACGAGGCCGTACGGGAGCCCGGCGCCGACCACGCCGTACGGGCCCCCCGCTCCGACCACGCCGCCGTACCCGCCCCCGGCACCGGTGAGGACGTACGGGAGCCGCGCGCCGACGCACCGGCGCCGGAGTTCCGCACCCGTGACGCGTCGGGCGATCCCCGTGCGGACGCCGCCCCGCACGCCCCCGGTGCCGGCGACGCCCCCCGCGACGACGAGAACGTCTCCCGGGCCGAGCGGCCCTCGGAGACGACGATGGAGCTGCTGGCGCCGGAACCCCCGGCGGACGAGCCCCCCGCCTCCGCCCCCGTGGCGGAGCCCGAGACCACGGCCGAGGCCGACGCCGAGCCCCCCACGGACGCCGGCCTCCCCGCCCGGACCACCACCGACCCCTACGCCATCGGCCCCGACACCCACGACCGTGTCGCGGACGAGCCGCAGCGGGTCACCGCCAAGGGTCTGCCCAAGCGCACGCCGAAGATCTCGGCACCCGCGCCGGCCCCGAGGCAGCGCACCGGAGGGGTGGACGCCGAGGCCCTGCGCCGCAGGCTCGGCGGATTCCACCGCGGTGCGCTGGAGGGCCGCCGCGACGTCGAGGCGGAGATCGCCGAGGAGACCTCGCAGACGAGGACGCCCGAGGCGGACGCCGTACCCGCGGCACACGACGTACCAGCCACGGGGGGCACAGTCGAGGAGGCAAGCAGTTGACCGCGCCCAGTACCTTCGGACTGAGCAGTGAGGCCCGCAACCTGCACTGGCTGCTGACGAACCTCGTTGAGGAGGTGCCGGGCCTGCTGTCGGTCGCGGTCGTCTCCTCCGACGGCCTGCTGCTGCTCTCCTCCGACCCCGGGAGGAACGCGGAGGCCCGGGCGGCGGCCGAGCGGAGCAGCGGCCCCAAGGGGTCCGCCGCCGACCTCGCCACCATCGTCTCCGGCATCGGCAGCCTGACCATCGGCGCCGCCAAGCTGATGGACGGCGGCGGGGTCAAGCAGACGATGATCGCCATGGACGAGGGCAGCCTGTTCGTCATGTCGATCAGCGACGGCTCCCTGCTCGGAGTGCACGGCTCCGCGGACTGCGACATGAGCGTGGTGGCGTACCACATGGCGCTCTTCGTCGGCCGCGCCGGACACGTGCTGACCCCCGAACTCCGCACCGAGTTGCGCCGATCCCTGGAGACCGAGTCGATGGGGAGTGCCCGATGAGTACGACCAGGCTTCCGGTCCGCGGCGGCGACCGCAAACCCGCCCGCGTGCGCCCCTACTCCCTCACCGGCGGCCGTACCCGCTTCGGGCACGTGCTGCTCGTCGAGACGTTCGTGGCGGCGCTGGAGGCACCCGAGGAACGCCGGGAACTGACGAACGGCTCCCTCGCCACCCGGGTGATGCCCGAGATGCGGGCCATCGTCGAACTGTGCCGCCGGATGCGGACGGTGGCCGAGATCGCCGCGCTGCTCAGGATGCCGCTCGGCGTGGTCCGCGTGCTGCTGAGCGACCTGGCGGACCAGGGCAGGATTCGCGTGTACGGAACAGGTCACGGCCCGGGACAGCCGGACCGCGCACTGCTGGAAAGGGTGCTGAGTGGACTCCGTCGTCTCTGACGCCACCACAGGTGTCTCCCCGGACGTCGAGACCGACGTCTTCCGCCTCGTCGAGCCCGAGGAGGAACTCCAGGCCTGGCAGACCGACCGGACGCGCGCCCCGATCGCCACGAAGATCGTGGTGGCGGGCGGCTTCGGCGTCGGCAAGACCACCCTCGTCACCGCGGTCTCCGAGATCACGCCCCTCCAGACGGAGGCGCTCATGACGCAGGCCAGCGAGGACACCGACGACCTCAGCGCGACCCCGGAGAAGCTGACCACCACGGTGGCCATGGACTTCGGGCGCATCACGCTCGACGACGACCTGGTGCTCTACCTCTTCGGCACGCCGGGGCAGCAGCGCTTCTGGTTCATGTGGGACGACCTGGTGCGCGGGGCGATCGGCGCGGTGGTCCTCGCCGACACCCGCCGCCTGACGGACTGCTTCCCGGCGCTCGACTACTTCGAGAGCTGCGGACTGCCGTACGTCGTCGCGGTGAACCACTTCGACGGCAGCGAGCGGTTCGAGCCAAAGGACGTGCGCGAGGCGCTGACGGTGCCCGCGCACATACCTGTCATGATCATGGACGCGCGGCGCCGGATCTCGGTCGTGGAGACCCTGCTGGCCCTGGTCGGCCACGCACTCGACGTCACCCCCGAATAAGTCGTACGCACTTGCACAGTTAAGGACCCGCATGCGGAAGATACTCGTCGTCGGAGCCGGCCAGTCCGGCCTCCAGCTCGCCCTCGGCCTCCAGTCGCACGGGTACGAGGTCACCCTGATGTCCAACCGGACCGCGGACGAGATCCGGTCCGGCCGGGTCATGTCGACGCAGTGCATGTTCGACACGGCACTCCAGCACGAACGCGACCTCCAGCTGAACTTCTGGGAGTCCCAGGCCCCGAAGATCGAGGGCCTCGGCGTCTCCGTGGCGGCACCCGGATCCCACGACCCGGGCCCCACCCAGCGCGCGATCGACTGGGTGGGCAGGCTGGACGGCTACGCCCAGTCCGTCGACCAGCGCGTGAAGATGGCCGGCTGGATGGAGACGTTCGCCCAGCGCGGCGGCCAGCTCGTCATCCACGGCGCGGCGGTCTCCGACCTCGACTACTTCTCCCGCACCTACGACCTGGTGCTGGTCTCCGCCGGCAAGGGCGAGCTGGTCTCCATGTTCGGCCGCGACGCCGCGCGTTCGCCGTACACCGAGCCGCAGCGCGCCCTCGCCGTCGCCTACGTCCACGGGCTGGGCCCGCGCCCCGAGCACCCCGACTTCGACGCGGTCCGCTGCAACCTGGTCCCCGGCGTCGGCGAGCTCTTCGTCATGCCGACGTTCACCACCTCGGGCCGCGCCGACATCCTCTTCTGGGAGGGCGTACCCGGCGGCCCGCTGGACGTCTTCAACGGCGTCAAGGACCCCGCCGAGCACCTCTCCCTCACCCTGGAACTCATGGAGAAGTTCACGCCCTGGGAGTACGCGCGGGCCACCAAGGTCGAGCTGACCGACGCGAACGGCACCCTCGCCGGCCGCTACGCCCCGACCGTCCGCAACCCCATCGGCCGGCTGCCCGGCGGCGGCCTGGTCCTCGGCGTCGCCGACGTGGTCGTGGCCAACGACCCGATCACCGGCCAGGGCTCCAACTCGGCGTCCAAGTGCGCCGCCGCCTACCTCGCCTCCATCCTGGAGCGCGGCGAGCAGCCCTTCGACGAGGCCTGGATGCAGGCCACCTTCGACCGGTACTGGGACACCGCCCAGCACGTCACCAAGTGGACCAACGCCATGCTCGGGGTCCCGCCGGAGCACGTCCTCAACCTGATCGGCGCCGCGGGGCAGCTCCAGCCCGTCGCCGACCGGTTCGCCAACGGCTTCAACGACCCGGCGGACTTCGAGAACTTCTTCTTCGAGCCGGCGAAGACGGAGGCCTACCTCGCCTCCGTGACCGGCTCCGCGAAGGAGTAGCCCTCGTCGGACCCGTCCCCGGCGTCCCGGGGCAGCTCCGGCGGCGTGTACCGCGGCAGGG
This sequence comes from Streptomyces sp. GLSS-08, assembly GCF_056387915.1. NCBI lineage: Bacteria > Bacillati > Actinomycetota > Actinomycetes > Kitasatosporales > Streptomycetaceae > Streptomyces > Streptomyces sp. GLSS-08. The sequence continues at coordinate 24,146 of NZ_JBWJAQ010000007.1, read as the reverse complement.
GCTCCCCGCCGGGGTCGGGCCGCACGGCGCCCAGCACCGGGTTCGCCGCGATCGGCGACACCCTGATCCGCGCGCCGGGCCGCGGCGCCTGCACCACCATGCCGTCGCCGAGGTAGAGAGCGACATGCGTGGCCTCGGGGAAGTAGACCACCAGGTCGCCGGGGCGCAGCTCGGCCAGTGGGATCCGCGGCAGCTCGGCCCACTGCTCCTGGCTGGTGCGCGGCACGGCCCGCCCGGCGTGCTCCCACGCCCGCGAGGTCAGTCCCGAGCAGTCGTACGACTCCGGGCCCTCGGCACCCCACGCGTACGGCTTGCCCACCTGCCGTACGGCGTAGCGGAGCGCCCTGCCGCCGTCCCGCGACGGGGTGCGCCCGCTGCTGAGCGCACCCGACGCCATGAACGTCCGCTGCGCCTTCGCCGTCCCCGTCTCCTCCAGCTCGGCCAGCTCCGCCAGCCGGTCCGCGCTGAGCGAGGCGAGCAGCTCCTCGACCTCCGCCAGCTTTGCCCTGACCTTGTCGCGGTCCTTCCTCCGCCGCTCGGTGAGGGTGAGTTGGTCGTCCAGGGCCTTGCGTGCGGCCCGCGCCAGGGCGTCCCTGCGCCTCTCGTCGACGGTGAGCCGGCCGACGGTCTCCGCGCGCTGCCGTGCCAGCTGCCCGATCACGTGCCCCTCTTCGAGCGCGTGCTGCGGATCGCGGGCGAGCAGCAGCCGTACGTAGGGGGAGATCTCGCTGCTGTTCTGGTACTGCTGGCGGGCCAGGCGTCCCGCGGCGCCCCTGCTGTCGTGCAACGAGAGCCGCGCCCCGGCCAGCTCCTTCTCCAGTCTCGCGGCGTCGGCCCGCTTCGCCCGCAGCCGTTCCTCGGTCGCGTTGTACGTCTCGGTGGCCTGTTCGGTCTGCCGGTACAGCTTCTGAAGATCCGTCAGCAGGGCGGCCGGGGAACGGCCGTCCGGCGCGGACTCGGTCACGGCGGAACCGGTGTCCGGTACGGGTGCGGCCAGGGCGGGGGAGGGCGCGAACAGTGCTCCGGCCGCCACCGCCGCCGTACAGACCAGGTGCAGAAGCCTTCCTGACATGTCATCACCTCCGAAGGGGGGCGGTGTCTCCGTCCCGCTCCGTGAGGATCGGGTGCCTGCGCGCGGTCCGCGCGCGGAAGGTGGGCGGTTCGGCCCAACGGGGTCACTCGTCGGCGTCGTCCGGCTTGCCGGTCGGCGTGGCACCGTGCTCCGTGCCCTTCCCGGTGCCCTGGTCCGGGGCGGGGTGCGGCTTGGACCACGGCCACTTCAGGCCGCCGCCCTTCCCGCCCGCCGGGTCGTACGCGTACTTCCACCCCGGGTGCAGGGCGAACCGTCCGCTGGGCGGGCGCTGGACGCGCCGGTAGACGAGGACGGTCGGCGGACCCCCGGCGGCGTCCGGCACCGGGACGCGGTACACCTTCGGAGGGTGTCCGGTCATGCCGAGCAGGACGGGCAGGACGCGGCCGTCCAGGGGCCCGCCCTCGAAGGGGGTGTCTTCGCTCTTCACGCCCCCAGTGTCACAGCAGGTGCGCCGCGTCGCCGACCACGGGCAGCACACGCCGGACCAGCGCGCCCACGGGCCCCTCCGCCGGCTCCATGGCGAGGGCCGCCCGCACCACGGCGGCGGCCTGCGGGTCCCGGCCGGCCGTCGCCGCGAGCACGGCCACGAACTGCTCGACGAGCGAGTCGCGCAGCTCCTCCAGCGGTGGTTCCTTGTCCTCGTCGAGCCAGATCAGCGAGGCCGCCTCGACCGAGGTGATCCACATCCGGACGGTCATGCGCAGCCGCGGCCCCGGATCCGCCACGTCCAGGTGCGTGAGGATGTGCTCGGCGGCGGCCCGCCGCACCCCGTCCACGATGGCCGTCGTCCGCGAGGTCTCGACGACGCTGCCGCCCTGGAGAAGGGCACTGAATCCGGCGTCGTGCTGGTCGACGAAGGCGAGGTAGCGGTCGAGGGCCCGCGACAGCCGCCGGGCCAGCGGCCCCTCGGGCGGCTCCGCGAAGCACTGCTCCAGCTCCTCGGCGGCGGACCGCAGCGCGGCCTCGTACAGCTGCTGTTTGCCGCCGGGGAAGTACCGGTAGACCAGCGGACGCGACACCCCCGCCGCCTCCGCCACGTCGTCGAGCGAGATCTCCTCCGGCGCGCGGTGCGCGAAGAGGGACAGCGCCGCGTCGAGCAGCTGACTGCGCCGCTCCTCGACACTCAGCCTGCGGTACGCGGGGGTGGAGGCCTGCGGGGTCATGTCGGGCAGCGTAACCGTGTTCGCCCCCGGGCACGCCGCGACCGCGGGGCGCGGCTCCCCGGACACGGCTACGCCAGCAGCCCCGACGACCTCCACAGCCGGCGTCCGGCCCCGCGCAGCACTCCGATGTCGTCCAGGAAGTCGGTCAGGCGCCTGGAGCCCGTCTGCATGACCTCGCGGCGGTGACCGCTGGCCTTCACCTGGGCGACGGCCTCGTGCCGGTCGAGACCCACGTTCGTGTAGACCTCGGGGTTGATGAAGGCCTGCGAGAAGACGCGGGCGAACTCGCCGGAGGTGACCCGGGTGAACTCCTGCGACCAGCGCGACGCCGTCATCATCTGGCGGCGCAGCTCCTCGCGGGCGTACCGGACGTGGCGGGCCTCCTCCACGACGTGGATGCGCGTGACACCGCGGACCAGGGTCTGCACGCGCTCGTCCGGGAACGTCAGCCGCTGCATCCAGTCGAGCACCTCCTCGCCGAGCAGGGTGGCCGTGAAGGAACCGGGCGTGGTCGAGACGGTCTTGAAGAGCCGGCCCAGGTTCTGGTGCGCCCGGCTGACCGGGTAGTGGGGCGTCCCGCTCCGGCTGATCAGGCGCGCGAACATCTTGGAGTGGCGGCACTCGTCCTCGATCTCGGTGAGCGCGTACCGCACGTGGGCGCTCGTCGCCGCCTTGTCGTAGATGTGCCGCACCAGCAGCTGCATCAGGATGATCTCGAACCAGATGCCGAGCGAGGCGAGGGCCGCGGCCTCGTGCTGCGAGAGCGCGATGCGCTGCTCCTCGCTCATCCGCTTCCACAGGGGGGTGTCGTAGAGGGACACCAGCTCCGGGGGCCAGAACCACTTGCCCGGCTCGAACGGGGCGTCCCAGTCCAGCTCCTTGTCCGGGTCGAAGGAGTGCTTGGCGGAAGAGTCGAGCAGGCGCTCGGCCACCTGCTCCCGGTCCTTGAGCAGGCCGAGCGCGTCGCGCAGCACATCGGCTTCCGTGACTGTCGTCATGACTGTTCCCACCTCGTCGTACCGGATGAACAGGAGCCGGGCACACCAGGGTTACCGGCGGTCACGTCTTATGAGACTGCTTGTCAGCAAGCTCGTCAATCCCCTGTGCGCGACTTGTTGACCCCGGGTCCGCCTCGTGTGAGCCTGCCAGGTATGCCGACGTATGAGCTCTATGCCATGAACGCGGGAGACCCTCAATGGAGCGTGCCGGCCAACGGGGCCGCGCGCTTCAGCTGGGAGTACGACGACGGACGCGACCGCCTGCTCGCCCTGTACCAGAAGGGCAAGGACAAGCAGTGGGACGGCCGGAAGCGGATCGACTGGGACCAGGAGGTCGACCCGTACGATCCGCTCGGCACCCCGGACGAGGCGATGACCCTCCACGGGACGCCGTACTGGGCCAGGATGACCGACCGGGACAGAGGCGAGCTGCGCAAGCACTACGCGTCCTGGCAGTTCAGCCAGTTCCTGCACGGCGAGCAGGGCGCAATGGTCTGCGCCGCCCGGATCGTCGAGTCCGTCCCCGACCTGGACGCCAAGCTCTACTCGGCCACCCAGACGATGGACGAGGCCCGCCACGCGGAGATCTACTCCCGCTTCCTGCACGAGAAGATCGGGATGCTCTACCCGATCAACGACAACCTCCAGGCGCTCCTCGGCGACACCCTGCGCGACTCCCGCTGGGACATGCCCTACCTCGGGATGCAGGTCCTCATCGAGGGCCTCGCACTCGCCGCCTTCGGCATGATCCGCGACACCACGGACAAGCCGCTGCCCAAGCAGATCCTCGCCTACGTGATGCAGGACGAGGCCCGGCACGTCGCCTTCGGCCGCATGGCGCTGCGCGACTACTACAAGCAGCTCACCGACGCCGAACTGCGCGAGCGCGAGGAGTTCGTCATCGAGGGCTGCTACCTGATGCGCGACCGGCTGCGCGGGGACGAGGTCCTGGAGAACTTCGGCATCCCCAGGGCCGAGGCCGCGGAGTACAGCGAGCAGTCCGAATTCCTGCACCTGTTCCGGCGGTTGCTGTTCAGCCGCATTGTCCCCTGCGTCAAGGACATCGGCCTGTGGGGCAAGCGCCTCCAGCAGGCCTACGTCGACATGGGCGTCTTCGAGATGGGCGACTCGAACCTCGACCTCCTGATGGCCCAGGACGAGGAGATCGCGGAGAAACTGGACGCCGAGCGGTTCGCGGCCGAGGAACGGGAGCGGGTGGCGGAAGTACGGGAGGCGATCGAGTCGGGGGCGACGGAGGACTGACGTTCCGGCGGATTCCGGCCGGGTCACCGCGGTTCACCAGTCTGGAGTACGGTTCTGGCGTGTCCACGCCTCCACCGCCCCAGCATCCGCAGAACCCGTACGGGCAGCAGCCCCAGGGCCCGTACGGCGGACAGCCGCCCGCGCCGGCCTACGGTCAGCAGCCGCCCCCGAGCCCGTACGGCCAGCAGGCCGCGCCCTACGGAGCGCCGCAGGGAGCCCCCTACGGGCAGCCGGGTCAGCCCGGCCAGCCCGGCCAGCAGCCCTACGGCTGGGGTGCGCCCCCGATGGCGCCGCCCCCCAAGAAGAGCCGGGTGGGTCTCGTCCTCGGCATCGTGGGCGGAGTCGTCGCCCTCGTCGTCGTGATCGTCGTGGGGCTCGCGGTGATCGGTTCGAAGACCGACAGCGGCTTCCCCGAGGCGGAGTTCAAGCTCACGCTGCCCAAGACCCTGCTCGACGAGCGCTACGAACTCGCCCAGGACCTCTCCGACTCCGAGGGCTCCAAGGTCGAGGGCGAGGCGGACGGCGCCTGGGACGCGCGGGACGTCACCGCCGTGGTCGGCCAGTACAGCGTCGGCGGCGACACCACCAAGGGCAACCTGGTCATCTCGGGCATGTACGGCAGGTTCAAGAACACCGGCACCGCCCGCGACAAGATGATGGAGGGCGCCGCCGAGTCCGACGGTGCCAAGGTGGCCGTACCGCCGAAGGACTTCAAGCCCGCCGGCTCGGACACCACGATCACCTGCCAGGTGCTCACCAAGGACCAGCTGGGCACGACGATGACCATCCCGATGTGCGGCTGGGTGGACGGCAACACCGGTGCCTCCGTCGCCGAGATCACCGCGGAGAGCATGACGAAGGACCCCTCCGACGTGGATCTGGAGGCGGCCGCCAAGACCGCGGTCGAGGTGCGCTCGGAGATCAGGAAGCCGATCGGCTGAGGGGTCGCCGCGGCGTCACGGGGACGCCACGGCGGACGGGGCCGGAACCACGGTCGGCTCGGCAACTCCCGCCGGCCCCACGATCCCGTCGGGCCCCACGGCCCCGTCGGTCCGTAGCCCTCGCCGGCCCACGGTCCCGTCGGCTTGCCGCTCTCGCCTGCCCGCCGCTCCCGCCCGCCCACGGTCCCGCCGGGCCCGCCGCTCTCGCCGGGCCCGGCGGGAACAGTGTCCGCAGGGTGGGTGGCCGTGGGCGGCGCAGCGGCCGCCGCCCGCGCCCGCCCGCGCTCACGAGTCGAGCACGGCCTGCATGACGGCCCTGGCGATCGGCGCCGCGTCCCCGCCGCCGCTGATGTCCCCGCGGCGGGCCGCCGCGTCCTCCACCACCACCGCGACCGCCACCGCGGGCTGCATCTCGTCCGCCGCCTGCGCCCAGGAGATGAACCAGGCGTACGGCGTCCCGGAGTTGCCGATGCCGTGCTGGGCGGTGCCGGTCTTGCCGCCGACCGTGGCCCCCGGGATCGCGGCGTTCGCGCCGGTGCCCTTCTCCACCACGTCCGTCATCATCTGCCGCAGCTTCGCGGCGGTCGACGGCCGCATCGCCTGGTGGAGCGTCCTCGTGCCCTTCGTCCGCACCGGGGTGCCCGCCTCGGTGGTCGTCCGCTCCACCAGGTACGGAGCCTTGACCGAGCCGCCGCCCGCCACCGCCGCCGAGATCATCGCCATCTGCAGCGGGGTCGCCCGGGTGTCGAACTGCCCGATGGACGACAACGCCAGCTGTGCCCGGTCCAGCCGGGTGTCGAAGTTGCTCGGCGCGACGGACAACGGAATCCGCAACTCGCGGTCGTTGAAACCGAAGTTCGTCACCGACCTGGTCATGTCGTCCAGCCCCACCTCCACGCCGAGCTTCGCGAAGACCGTGTTGCAGGACCACTCGAAGGCGTAGCGCAGGGAGGCGTCCCGGCAGTCCGGCACCTCGTTCGTCAGCCGGGTCGTGGTCCCCGGCAGCGTGTAAGGGTCCGGGGACTCGGTCCGCGCGTCGAGGTCGGTCACCGTGCCCGAGTCCAGCGCCGCCGCCGCCGTCACCACCTTGAACGTCGAACCCGGCGGATACGTCTGCCGGATGGCCCGGTTGAGCATCGGCCTGGCCTCGTCGCCGTTCAGCCGTGCCCACTCCCGTTTCACCGCCGGGCCGGTGCCCGACAACCGTCCCGGGTCGTACGAGGGCGCCGAGACCAGTGCGAGGATCCGTCCGGTGGACGGCTCGATCGCGGCCACCGCACCCCGGCGCGCGCCCAGTCCGCCGAACGCCGCCCGCTGCGCCGCCGCGTGGATGGTGGTGACCACCTCACCGCCCGGACTCCTGGCCCGCGTGAAGCCGTTCCACAGGGGGAGCGGGGCCAGCAGGGGATCGGCGCCCGACAGGACACCGTCCTCCGCGTTCTCCAGCAGCGAGGTCCCGTACACCTGCGAGGCGTAACCGGTGACCGGCGCGTACAACGGCCCGTTCCGGTAAGTCCGTTCGTAGCGGAGCTGCTCGCCCGTGTCCTTGGACCCGGTGACCGGTCCGTCGCCGACCACGATGTTCCCGCGCGGCTGGCCGTAACGCGCGATCGTCCCCCGGCGGTTGGCCGGGTTGTCCTCGTACGACGGCGCCTCGACGAGCTGGACGCGGACCGCGTTCACCAGGAGCGCGACGAGCAGCACCGCGCACAGCACCGCCGCTCGGCGGATGTAGCGGGTCACGGCCCCTCCGTCCCGTCGTACTGACTGCGCGCGGAGTCGCTGATCCGGATGAGCAGCGCGATGATGATCCAGTTGGTGACGACCGAGGAGCCGCCCTGGGCGAGGAACGGCATCGCCATTCCGGTGAGCGGGATCAGCCCGGTCACCCCGCCCGCGATGACGAAGACCTGCAGCGCCAGGATCGAGGCGAGACCGATCGCCAGCAGCCGCCCGAACGGGTCGCGCAGGGCGATGCCGGCCCGGTAGCCGCGCTCCACCAGCAGCGCGTACAGCAGGAAGATCCCGCAGAGCCCGATCAGGCCCAGCTCCTCGCCGGCCGTCGCCAGGATGAAGTCCGACTTGGCGGCGAAGCCGATGAGGATCGAGTGGCCCAGGCCGAGACCGGTGCCCGTCACACCGCCCGCGGCGAACGCGAAGAGCGACTGGGCGAGTTGGTTGGGTCCCCGGCCCGCCTCGATCGACGCGAAGGGCTGCAGCCAGTCCTCGACCCGGCTGTGCACGTGTGGTTCGAGCCGGCCGACGGCGACCGCGCCGACCACCGCGAGCAGCAGCCCCACCGCGATCCACCCGGTGCGGCCCGTGGCGACGTACAACAGGATCACGAAGAGGCCGAAGAAGAGGAGCGAGGTGCCGAGGTCCCGCTCCAGGATCAGCACGCCCACACTCAGCAGCCAGATCGCGACGATCGGCCCGAGCACCCGCCCGGTCGGCAGCTGGAGCCGGGTGAACCGCCAGATCTGCCGGCCCGAGTACGCGAGCGCGTGCCGGTTGGCCGCCAGGTAGCCGGCGAAGAAGACCGCGAGCAGCACCTTCGCGAACTCGCCCGGCTGGAAGGAGAAGCCCGCGACCCTGATCCAGATCCGGGCGCCGTTCACGGACGGGAAGAAGATCGGCAGGGTGAGCAGGGCGAGCGCGGCGACCACGCTGACGTAGGTGTAGCGCTGGAGCACCCGGTGGTCGTGCAGCGCGACGACGGCCACGATGAAGAACGCGACGCCGAGCGTGGACCAGACGAGCTGGGTGGTGGCCGCCTGGTCGTGCGGCGTCTCCAGGTCGAGCCGGTAGATCAGCACCAGGCCCAGGCCGTTGAGGAGCACGGCGATCGGCAGCAGCACCGGATCCGCGTACGGCGCCCGCAGGCGCACCGCGAAGTGGGCCAGCAGCGCGAGCACGCCGAGCCCGGCGCCGTAACCGGCGGCGCCGGGCGGGAGGGTGCCGTGCTGTGCGAGACCGACGGCGCAGTAGCCGTACACCGAGAGCAGGACGGCGACCACGAGGAGGGTGAACTCGACGCCGCGGCGCCGGGGCAGGCGTACGGCGGAGGTGGGCGGATCCGCTGCCACGGTGGTTCCGGCCTCGATCATGTCCGGAACGTAGCAAGCGTGGGACCCCGATGTCCTGTTATGTCGCTACAAACGGGCCAACGCAGTCTGTCTCGGAGTGCGGTGCGCGCGGGGTGGCGCGGTCAGCACCAGCGGGGGGCCGCACCGGCGGTGGCGATGTACTTCGCCGAACCCCAGGCCCAGGTGCCGTCCGTGAGGAGGTACCAGAGGTTGTCGTGGCCGACCTGCTGACCGCTCGTCCTGCAGAAGATGTGGACGGTCGCGCCGTAGGGCTCGACGCGGACGACCGCGCTGCCGCGGGTCGGCGCGTCGCGCAGCACCAGCCCGCTCCGGGCCGTCACCCGGCCGGTGTAGAGGCTGGGGCTGTGGTTGCCGTCGTGGTTCCAGTCGCGGCCGCTGTTGTTCCAGCCCTGGCCGCCTTCGTTCCAGCCCTGGGTGTCGTCCTGGTCCTGGCTGCTGCTGACCTGGTTCTCGCCGGAGTCGGAGTCCCGGCCGTCGGCGAGGGCCGGGGCGGTCGTGGCGGCCAGCGTGGCGAGGGCGCCGCCGGCGGCGACCATGCCGAGGTGGGTGAGCGTGGACCGCAGGGTCATGGGGGCTCCTCCGTGAACGGGGCGCAGCTGACTGTTCGCCACACTAGGAGGGGCGCCGCCGGTACGCCCGTCACGCTGCGCCATCGGAGAGACCCGGAGGTGTTTCCGCGGCGAGGTCCGGCGGCGCCTTTGGCCCCGTCGGCGGGGGCCGCGTCCCGGCCCGGGGGAGCGTCAGCGTCGCGACCGCTCCGCCGTCCGCGGCGTTGCCGAAGGTGAGCCGCGCCCCCAGCACCTCGGCCTGGCCGGCCGCGATGGTCAGGCCGAGCCCGTGCCCCCTGGCGCCGCCCTCCGTGCGGAACCGCTGCGGTCCGTGCGCCACGAGGTACGCCGGGAACCCTTCACCGTGGTCCCGCACGGTCACCAACGGCCCGTCGACGGTCAGCACCACCGGGGGCCGCCCGTGCTTGTGCGCGTTCGCCACCAGATTGCCGAGCACCCGTTCGAGCCGGCGCCGGTCGGTCTCCACCCAGACGTCCCGGACCACGCGGATCTCCGTGCCGGACTCCCGCACCACCCGCTCCGCGAGCGCCGCGAGCCGCATCGCGTCGAGGGCGGGCCGCTCGCCCCCCGTGTCGAGCCGCGAGATCTCCAGCAGATCCTCGGTGAGCGTGCGCAGGGCGGCTACCCGGTCGCGGACCAGCTCCGTCGGGCGGCCCGGCGGCAGCAGCTCGGCCGCCGCGTGCAGCCCGGTCAGCGGGGTGCGCAGCTCGTGCGCCACGTCCGCGGTGAACCGCTGCTCGCTCAGCAGCTTGCCCTGCAACGTCGACGCCATGGTGTCCAGCGCACCGGCCACCGCGGCCACCTCGTCCTGGCGTCGCGTCGGATCCTTCGTACGGGGATCGTCCACCCGCGCGTCCAGATCCCCCGCGCTGATCCGCCGGGCCACCTGCGCCGTCCCGTGCAGTCGCCGGGTCACCCGCGTCACCGCGAACGCGCCCACCAGCAGCGTCGCGCCGATGGCCGGCGCCGAGGACCACACGATCGCCTCGTCCAGCGCGTCGATCGTGTGGGCGCCCTGCGCGTAGTCGACCCGTACGGCGAGCGCGTGTCCCTCCTCGGCAGGTCCCGCCGCCCACATCGTGGGGCGCGGGTCGTGTTCGCCGACCATCGTGCCGCGCCGCCCGCCCGCCGCGAGGGCCCTCAGCCGCGCGGGCAGCCCCGGCGGGTCGACGCCGGCGCCCGGCGGCAGCCGGTCCCCCGCCTCGTACGACTCCGTAGCCGCGGTCAGCCGGTCCAGCGCCTGCGTCCGGGCCTCGCCCACGGTGTGATTGGTCACCGACACGTGCACGAGCAGCCCGAGCAGTGCGGCCAGCGCGCAGCACATCACCGTGATGAAGGCCGCCGCCTTCCCGGTGAGGGTGGCCGTCCACCGCGGCAGGCCCGGTCTCACGAGGCGCTCGCCGACGGCACCGGCGACCCGCTCGGCGTCGGGGTGCCCACGCGCAGGATCTCGTCCCGGGTCGCCAGCATCGCGTGCTGGTGCCGGTCCCACGTCCACACCGTCCGGTACTCGTAACCCGGCAGCGTCGACGGCGAGCGGATGATCACGGCCCGGCCCGCGAGCTCGACGCCGGCCGTGCTGTCCGCGGTGCCCATGATCTGGACCAGCTCGTGCTTCATGAACGTGTACACCCGCACCGCCAGCTGGTTCCCGGGGAAGCGGATGCCGAGCACCATGTCGTCCTTCCCGTCGCCGGTGAGGTCCCGGTAGTAGGCGCGCAGGACCGGGCACTTTCCGCCGTGTGCGGCCCCGCCGCCGCAGTCCTCGAGCCGGTCCGCCGTCTCGGCGTACGAGGCGTGCGGGCCGCCGTACTCGTCCGGGTGCGCGGCCACCTCGGCGCGCACCACGTCGAGCGGGTCCACGCGGTGGATGTCGTCGCGGGGCGCCGTGACTCCCCGGACCGTCTCGGTGTCCGCCTCGCCGTAGTCGAGGGCGGGCGTCGAGGCGGGCGGCACCTCCGGCCACAGCCGCGTCGGACCCACGGCCGTCGGCGTGGATCCGGCTCCGCGCAGGTCGCCGGGGTCACCGCAGGCCGTGACGGTCGCGAGGAGGAGAGCGGCGAGGGCGACGGCCGGGGCGAAGGTGGTGCGCCGGTGGGGGAGCGCGGGGCGCGAGCGGTGCGTGGGGTGGGGGCGGTGCGCGGGATGGTCGGGGCGGTCCGGTGTCACTGGGCTCCTGGGTGCGGGGCGACGCGACGAGACTGTCCGGTCCACCTTATGCGCGTTATGTACGGTGGTCCTCGGCGGGAAACCTCCCTTGTGCGCCGGGTCGGGGCGCCGCGCTACTCGGCGAGTTCCTCGAGAAGGCGGGCCGTCGCCAGGCCTGACCGCAGGTACTCCACGAACAGCTCGTTGTGCAGGGCCCACGGCGAGCGGCGCGCACGGATGAGGCGGATCGCCTCGTCGGGGGCGCGACCCGCGCGGATCAGGGCGTGCGCCACGACGAGCCCCGACCGGTTGTAGCCGTGCCAGCAGCGGACCAGCACGCGTCTGCCGTCGTCGAGCCCCTCGCACGCGGATTGCGCCAGACGCATCACGCCCGCCAGTTGCGTACCGTCGAGGGGGCCGTCCGGGATCGGCCACACGTGGTGCTCCACGCCCGGGTCCGGACCGTGTCCGGGGAGCCGCAGCAGGGTCAGGACCAGGTCGAACTCGTCGTGGACCACCGCGAACTCGTGCTGTCCGGAGTGTGCCCGGAACTCGTGGCCGCCCATCCACAGACCGGGGACGATCTCGTTCCACGCGCTGTCCGGGGCCGGTACGTCGGAATGCTTACCGCGGGTCCGCAAAGGTGCCTCCCCCCATGGCGGTCCCCGGCCTCGGGCCCGGCCGACTCCTCCAAAGGTATCGGGGTTCTTGCCCCTGGAGCACCCCTCCTGTTCCCATGGTCATGGGGTGATGGTGCATGAGCGGACTGCGCGTCATACCGACCTGGCGGCACGGCCAGGAGCGGCTGTACGTCTGTCGTACGGACGGGAGCAACGTCGCCTGGTACGACCGTGAGGCGGCCCGGGTGAGTGTGCTCAGCGAGGACCGGCGCGAGGACGTGCTCGACGCGCTCGGGCCCTTCCTGACCGGGCCTGTGACGGTGGGACCGCCACCCGTCCCGACGCCCGCAGAGCTCGCCCGCCTCACCCTGCATCCGGACGACGACCTGGCGCCGAACCGGCCTGGCGAGGCGCTGCTGATCGCCCTCGACCGTGATCCGGGGCCCGCGCACCGGCTGCGGCCCGATCCGCGGCGGCGGGCGCTGGCCGTCGAGCAGGCCGTCGGAGGGGCCCTCGACGAGTTGGACGGCGCGGGGTGGCACACGCTGCACTCGGTGCCGCTGCCCGGCGGGGACCGTCTGCACCACCTCGTGATCGGTCCCGGCGGGCTGTTCTCCGTACGGACCCTGTATGCCCGCAGGCAGCGGGTGTTCGTCGCCGACCCGATGGTGACGGTGGGGCGCCGGGAGCCGCAGCCGCTGCTGCGGGAGGTGCGGGCGGAGGCGGACCGCGCGTCGTACGCCCTGACGGCGGAGGTCAGGCCCGTGCTGGTGCTGGCCGAACCCGCCGGTGTGGCGGTGACCGCTCCGCCGCGTGCGGTCCGCATCCTGCGGGATGCGGACGTGCCGTCCTTGGCCCGCCTGGGCGGCGTCCTGAAACCGGCGGACGTCGAGGCGCTGCACGCGATGGCGCGGGACCGGGGGACGTGGGTGCGGGTGTGAGCGGTGCGGGTGCCGTGCCGCGCCCGCTTTCCGGTGGGTGGGTCCGCCCGGTTGCGCCTCTGCTCCGGTGGGTGGGTCCGTCCCGGTGCGCCTTCGCTCCGGTGGGTCCGTCCCGTTGCGTCTTTGCCCCGGTGGGTGGGGCGCCTTGGCCCGGTGGGCGGGTCGGGCCGTGCCGGTGCATCCGCCCGTTGCATGTCGGGCGTGCACGTGTCACGGGGGTGCGCCGGGGTTGTCCGCCCGACCTGCAACGGGCATGTGATGTACCGGCACGGCCCCTTCTGCGGGCGGGCGGGTGCGGGTCGTGGCGGCTTGCTGCGGGCCAGGGGGTTGTCCCTGCCCCAGCGGTGACGCACCCGGGTCACTGAGGGCGGCGGAGGCCCGCGATGAGGAGCTCGACCAGGCGGCGCGCGTCATAGCGGGGGTCACCTTCCGCTCCGATGCAGAGATTCCCGACCCCCCGCATGAGCCCGTACGCGTCGATCCCGGACCGAATCTGCCCCGCCCCGTCCGCTGCCTCCAGCAACTGGGCGCACACCGGCAGGAGCCGGTCGAGGAAGTACGCGTGCAGCGCCTCGAAGCCGGCATCGTCTGACTGCCAGACCGCGGCGAGCCCGTGCTTGGTGACCAGGAAGTCCACGAAGAGGTCGATCCACCGCCCCAGCGCGGCATGCGGGGTCGCGCTGCTCGCCAGCAGCTCCGGCCCCGCCTCGGCACAGGTGTCCACCTGTCGCCGGTAGACGGCGATGATGAGATCCGCCCGCGTCGGGAAGTGCCGGTAGATCGTGCCCAGCCCGACCCCGGCCTCGGCCGCGATCTCGCGCACGGGCGCCTCGACGCCCGACCTGACGAAAACGGCGGCGGCCGCGTCGAGCAGGGTCCCCTCGTTGCGCCGGGCGTCCCTCCGCTTGGGCCGGGCCCGCTGTCCCGCTCCCTCGTCGCTGTCGTTCACCGCGTCGCTCCCTTCATTACGGGCTTGCCGAAACCATTACGGGCTTGCCAAAGCGGAACGTCGTTCCGTATCGTCGTTTCCGGAACAAGGTTCCGTTTCCTTATGATGCCAGGCGCCGTTCCGGCGACCAAGTGCCGGCCCCGCGCGGCCGTCGCACAGCTACCGAATGGAAGTACGGCCATGCCCGTCTCGACCACCGCGATCCTGCCGGACAGCGCGGGTGCGCCCGCCCCGATCGTGTCCGTCAAGCCCGTCGTCCTGCCTGCCCCCGGCCGGGGTGAGGACCTCCAGGTCCGCGTGTCCGCGCCCGCGACCGGCACCGACCTGCCCGTCATCGTGTTCTCGCACGGCTACGGCTCTTCGATGGACGGCTACGCCCCGCTGGCGGACTTCTGGGCCGCTCACGGCTTCGTGGTCCTCCAGCCCACCCATCTGGATTCGCGGACGCTCGGCATCCCGGCCGAAGATCCCCGTACGCCGCGCATGTGGCGCTTCCGCATCGAGGACGTCAAGCGCGCCCTCGACGGGATCGACGTCCTGGAGGCCGCCGTGCCGGGACTCCGCGGCCGCGTCGACCGTGACCGCATCGCCGTGGCCGGCCACTCCTGGGGGGCCCAGACGGTGAGTACGCTGCTCGGCGCGCGCGTCCTCGACGCCGAGGGCAACCCCGGCGAGGACTTCTCCGACCCGAGAGTCGCCGCGGGCGTGCTGCTCGCCTGCACCGGGCGGGGCGGAGACGACCTGTCACCGTTCGCGGCCGAGCACTTCCCCTTCATGAACCCGTCCTTCGACGGCATGACCGTCCCCACCCTCGTCGTCGCCGGGGACGAGGACCAGTCCGCGCTGACCACCCGCGGGCCGGACTGGTTCACCGACCCCTACTTCCTCAGCCCGGGACGCAAGAGTCTGCTCACCCTGTTCGGCGCGGAACACTCGCTCGGCGGCGTCTCCGGCCACGACGCCGCCGAGACGACCGACGCGAGCCCCGCACGCGTCGCCCTGATCCAGCGGCTCACCTGGGCCTACCTGCGCAGCGCCCTGCACCCGGAGGACTCCGTCGGGGAGGCGGCGCGCGCCGCGCTGGAGGAGTACCCGCACCCGCTCGGCAAGCTCCAGAGCAAGTAGGCCGCCCGGCCCCGGCCATGCGGGGCCGTTCACTTCGGGAGCGGCCTCGCGTGGCCGGGGTCCAGCAGCGGTGCCAGCAGGTCCCCGTACCGTGCGAGGCGGGGCTCGATGTCCGCGGCCAGGAAGACCAGGTGGCCGGGGTCCGTGCAGTCCGCGACCTCGTCCCACGTCACCGGCGCGGAGACGCTCGGCGCGGTCCGGGCCCGCAGGGTGTACGCGGTCGCCGTCGTCTTGCGTGCCGCGTTCTGGCTGAAGTCGACGAACACCTTCCCCGGCCGCAGGCTCCGGGTCATCCGGTGGGTGACCCGGCCGGCCAGCGCCCCCTCCGCCTCCACGGCGAGCTTCCTGGCGTAGGCCGACACCTCGTCGGACGGCGTCGGCTCGATCCCCGCCAGCAGGTGCAGCCCCTTCGAACCGGACGTCTTCGCGTACGCCTCGATCCCGTCCGCCGCCAGCCGCTCCCGCAGCCACAGCGCCACCTCGCAGCATTCGACGACGGTGGCGGGCGCCCCCGGATCGAGGTCGAAGACCATCCGGTCGGCGCACCCGGGCGACTCGATCCGCCACTGGTGCGTGTGGAACTCCGTGACGAGGTTCGCCGCCCACATCAGGCTGGCCAGATCCTGGATCAACACCATCCGGGCGGGACCCTCCGAACGCGGGACCTCGGCCGTGGTGACCCAGCTGGGCGTACCGGGCGGCACGTTCTTGGCGAAGAAGACCTGGCCGTCCGGACCGTCCGGGTAGCGGAGGAAGGACAGCGGCCGGGCGTGGAGGTGCGCCAGCAGGGCGCCCGCGTTCGTCGCGTAGTAGTGCAGCAGCTCGCCCTTGGTGAAGCCGGTCGCCGGATACAGGACCTTCTCCAGGTTGCTCAGCGCGAGCCGTCGCCCCTCCACCTCGGTAATCGGCGTCATACGATGAGAATCCCACGAAACCAGGTGATATCGACCTGAAAGGTGCGGCACGTGAGATCCATCTGGAACGGCGCCATCTCCTTCGGCCTGGTCAGCATCCCGATCAAACTGGTGAACGCCACGGAGAGCCACTCCATCTCCTTCCGCCAGATCCACCTGGAGGACGGCGGCCGCATCCGCTACCGCAAGGTCTGCGAACTGGAGGACCGCGAGGTCACGACCGGCGAGATCGGCAAGGGCTACCAGGACGCCGACGGCACGATCATCCCGATCACGGACGACGACCTGGCCCAGCTCCCGATCCCGACCGCCCGGACCATCGAGATCGTCGCCTTCGTCCCGGCCGACCGGATCGACCCCCTCCAGATGGACACGGCGTACTACCTCTCCGCGAACGGCGTCCCCGCAGCCAAGCCGTACACCCTGCTGCGCGAGGCGCTGAAGCGCAGCAACAAGGTCGCCATCGCGAAGTTCGCCCTGCGCGGGCGGGAGCGCCTCGGCATGCTGCGCGTCGTCGACGACGTCATCGCCATGCACGGCCTGCTCTGGCCGGACGAGATCCGGGCGCCCGAGGGCGTCGCCCCCGAGACCGGCGTCACCGTGCGCGACCAGGAACTGGACCTGGCCGACGCCCTGATGGACACCCTCGGCGAGGTCGACCTGGAGGATCTGCACGACGACTACCGCGACGCCGTCGAAGAACTCATCGCCACGAAGGCGTCCGGCGAGGAGGCGGCCGGTCCGCCCGCCCGGGAAGGGGACGGCGGCAAGGTGCTCGACCTGATGGCCGCGCTGGAGAAGAGCGTGCGCGCCGCCAAGGAGTCCCGCGGCGAGGAGACCCCGGCGGGGGAGGAGGCGGAGGTCACGCACCTCACGGCCCGCAAGCAGTCACCCCGCAAGCAGACCTCGCGGAAATCGGCCGAGGCGGCCCCGAAGGACGTCGGCGGAAAGAAGTCCACCTCGGCCGCGAAGAAGACCGCGGCCAAGAAGACGGCGGCGGCGAAGACGACGGCCACGAAGACGACAGGCGCGAAGAAGGCCGCGGAGAAGAAGTCGACGGCGGCCCAGAAGACGGCCGCGAAGAAGGCGGCCGGGACCACGGCCAGGTCCGCGGAGAAGAGCGGAACGAAGAACGCGGCGAAAAGGGCCGCACCCCGCAAGCGCGCATCGGCCTGACCCACCGCGTCCCGGTGAGGCGCAGCGAACTCCCGGGCCGTCGCCAACCGCAACCGCTACGACAAGAGGGCCTACGTCTACCACAGCACGGTCACCACCGCGGTGATCCGGCTCTGGCTCCGCCCGTGAGACGCGCCCTGCATTCGGCTGCGCCCAGAACTCCTCAGCCGCCGAGCGTCGTCCCATACAGTGCCGAAGGCATGACGGCACTTGCACATCCTTCACCTTCGTGCGCCACCTCGACGGGCTCCGCCACCACTTCGAACGCGACGCCGAGCACAACGGCCGCCCCGCCTACCGCCGAACGGACGGGAACGTGCGGCGTGTCTGGTCGCCGAGGGCATCCCGATGCGCCGGGATGCCGGATGCCCGTGCCGCGAGAAACCTGAGTCACCGGAGCGCCCTTGCTCCGAATTCTGAACGTGGCGAGCACAGTCAGGCCGGTGATCAAAGCCTCGTAAGCCCTTCATTGTCCGGGCCGACACGCCGATGTGATGATTGCGACCGTGTCCAACAACGGGGAAGACAGAACGGCGAACGCGCACCGACCAAGATCCCGCTTGTCCGACTACGTGGACAAGTACGTCCCGGCACCGGCCGAGCAGCAGCCCCCGGTCCCGGTCGCCGAGGATCCTGAAGTGGCCGCCCGCAGACGGCGGTTCGCGGAGCTGCTGGAGGAGTTCCGGCATACGGCGGTGCTGGTGCCGCTGGGTGAGGCGGACGGCCCGGACGCTGAACGCGGGCTGCTGACCGCCGACTGGAACGGGGTGCGCTTCATCCTGGCGTTCTCCGACGGGCAGGCGCTGGCACGATACGCGCAGGCACGGGGCGAGTTCGCGCGGAAGTGGACGTACCAGACGGTCCTCGGCGCGCGGTTGCTGGATGTGGCGGTTCCGGCCGCCGGGGTGCCCTGCGGGGTGGCGCTGGACTGCGCGGACGGGCCGGACGGGATGGTGTTTCCACCGGTGCGGGGCGTCGTTCCCGACCGGGCGGCGGTTGACTTCGAGACGGGGGGCGCGGCATGACCGGTGACGGGGGCAAGGATCTCAAGGCGGACGGGCTCGCCCTGATCGCCCAGGGCCTGACGGAGGCGCTGGGCGAGTTGAAGGAGCTGGGCATGGTGGGCGAGGCCGGTGCCGGGCGTGGCTTCGGCGACATCGCCCTGTCCGGGCTGGAACTCGGCCACGAGGGGCTGACCGCCGGCTTCAAGTCGTTCTGCGAGCGCTGGGAATGGGGCGTGCGGTCGCTGATCAACGAGGGCAACGGGTTCGCCGTGAAGACGGGTCTGTCGGCGGGCACGTACTACGAGACCGAGCAGTACGTCGAGGGCAGTTTCAAGGTCGTCGCCAACTCGGCCATCGGCAATCCGTACGCCTCCGAGGAGGAGGTGGAGAAGATGGGCTGGGGCGACCTCGCCAAGTCCGGTGTCTACGGCGGCGACGTGGACTACAGCAAGGAATCCTTGGACCAGGCGATGGCCAACAGCGGGCAGGCCTGGAAGGACGCCGGCCGGGACGTGATGACCTCGCACACGGTCGGCCCGCTGGGCCTCAACCCCGAGAATCTGCACGGCACGCTCGGGGTGTCGGACCAGGAGTACGACGGCTTCCTGGACGACACCTTCGGCCCCTCTCCAGAGGAGCGGGCCAAGGCGGCCGAACAGCAGGGCGCTGACGGCTGATGGGACTCGGAGACCTCACCAACTCGCTTCTGGGCGGCGCCGAAGACCTCTACGACGCGGGCAAGGAGAAGCTCGGGGAAGGTGTCGACTGGACCACGGACAAGCTGGGTGAGGGCCTGGACAAGGTCGGTGCGCACGACTGGGCCGACAGTGTGGAGGACTGGGGCGACGAGGTCGCCTCGGACCTGGGCGCCACCCCCGGCGAGCAGCAGCTCGGCCAGACCGAGGAGGCCAACGAGCTCGTCCACGGCAACCCGGACAAGATCCGAGAGAGTGCGAAGCACCTCAAGGACTTCCATGGCGCCTTCGACAAGGTCGGTTCGGGACTGAAGAAGGTCGACTCGTCCGGCTGGCGGGGCGAGGGCGGCGCCGCGTTCCGGGAGAAGTTCGGCGTCCACCCCGCCAAGTGGGCACAAGCGTCCGAGGCGTGCGAGGCGGCGGCGGGGGCGCTGGAGGCGTACGCGGGCACCGTCAAGTGGGCGCAGGGCCAGGCCAAGGAGGCGGTGGAGCTCTACAAGAAGGGCATGAAGGCGTCCAAGGACGCGGCCGACGCGTACAACAAGAAGGTCGACGCCTACAACGCGAAGATCAAGGCGAACGAGGACCCCGGTCCGAGGCCCGAGCCGTTCAAGGACCCCGGCAAGGCGGACGTCAAGGCGGCCGCCGAGAAGCTCGCCGAGGCCCGCAGGCAGCGCAACACGGCCGCCTCCGAGGCGCAGGGCAAAGTGAAGGCGGCCGTGGCTCACGCACCCGCCGAACCCCCGCCGCTGGAGCGCCTGGGCAACGACTTCGTGGACGGCTACCAGGCCGTCAACACCGAACTCACCCATGTCGTCGGCGGCGCGCTCAAGGGCACGGCCGGACTGCTCAACTTCGTCCGCGGCCTCAACCCCACGGACCCGTACAACCTCACCCACCCGGCCGCCTACCTGCAGAACGTCAACATGACGCTGGCCGGCCTGGTCTCCACCGCCTCCCATCCCGAACGGGTCGTCCAGGCCGCCGTCGACGGCTTCAAGAAGGACCCGTCCGAGTTCGTCGGCCGCCTCATCCCCGAACTCATCGGCACCAAAGGCGCCGGTCTCGCCCGCGGCGGACTGCGCCTGGCGACGAAGGAGGGTCTGGAGACGGCGGCGCAACGCGGAGCGAGGGAGGGCATCGAGCGTCAGGCGGCCAGAGGTTCCGGGGACCCCATGCCCGAGCGCGCGGACGTCATGCAGGCGCTGCGCGACTCCAACCCGCAGATCGTGAACAAGAAGTGGCCCGACACGGAGGGCCATTACTATGCGGACCGGGTGCTGGCCGGTGGCCGTCTGGACGGCGAGAAAGTCTTCGCCGGTCACGGCTATCTGCCATCCAGAGCCGGCGAAACCGTGGTGCCCGAGGGAACCAACGTCTCTTTCTACGTGCAACATGGAGACGCACTTCCCGGACTCAACGGCCTGACCGTCGAGCGAGGCGTGTATCCGGGAGGCTACGTGGAGACGTTCGGTCCGGGCGATGTCATCCCGAACTACACGCTGGCGCCTCCCGCGTCGACGGGCGGCGGAGGTTTCAGCGTGTTCGAGAATTCGACGACCGTCGGCAAAGAGACTGCGATGAGCGAACTGCTGAAGCCCGGCATGGGAAATGTGCACTGGGCGGCGTGCCGTGAGCTCAAGTAGAATCCCCTGATCTGTGAGGAGCCGTACATGGCTGTAGAAGAAAAGCGCCACTGGGTACTGACCGATGTGTCACTCGTCGTCAAGGGACGTGATCTCGAGCCCGCGGAGATCACGGCCTTCCTCGGTATCGAGCCCACTGGTGTGCGCAACCCGGGACCCAGTAAATGGGGTCGTCCGGACGAGGTCGACGGGGAATGGGGGATCAACTGCAACTCGAACGTCAGCCGTGACTTCCACGAGCAGTTGGACACCATCCTTTCCACTACGGAGAGCAAGCGGACGGAGCTCGCCCAACTGGTCGAGCGGGGATATGACGTAATCGTCGACATCTACGGATTTTCCGGGAACGACTGCGCCCTCACCCTCAAGCCCGAGGAAGTCAAGCGAATCTCCGTTCTCGGATTCCCTCTTCGGGTCGCGGCCAACATGAACGAACGCTGAAAGAACAACCATGGAACCTGGAGCGAAATTGAAGACGTGGGCCGACCTGAGCGCGTCCTTGGTTGTGGCAGGCCAGGAAGTGGACTCCGCTTCCCTGCTCGGCGAGTTGCAACTCGCCGCCGGTGAAGAGCTGTCCTCGTCCGGAGGTGTGGATGTCTATTCCGGCCCCGGCTGGGCCACGCTCACCGTCGACGAGCGGCACTCGAAGAGCGCCGACGAACAAGCCGCGCACCTCGTCGCGCTCCTCGGCCCCCGCAAGCCGGCGCTCGACGCGCTGAAGGCAGCCGGGAAGTCGGTGAAGGTCGATGTGTCAGGCGTCGCCGAGTCAGGATCGGCACTCCGCATCTCACCAGACGTCCTCGCCGGCCTCGCCGAGCTGGAGGTCCCGGTCACCTTCACGACGGTCCAGGCATCCGGGGAGGACGAGGAAGACCCACTCGCCTGGCTCGGGTGAAGCAGGCCAAGTCTGCCTTGAGCACAAGAACCTGGTGGGGGGCATCCATGCCACGGCAGAGTCCTGACGGACTACTCGCGTCTACCCTCACCTGTGTGACTACCGATTGGATGGCGGAATACGAACGCGTGGCTCGGGGGCGGCGCTTTGATGAGCTCAGCCGTCCACCCGTGAGGCAGGTCGCCTCCCCGCCGCCGCTGTCCGAAGTGGAGGTCTGCGAAGCGGAGACTCAGTTGGGCATCGCGTTACCGGACCAGTACCGAGAGTACTTGCTCCAGCAGAGCGCCGGCGGTGCGGTGAACCGTCTATGCCGATCCGCGGCGGGCTGGGGATGGCATGGGGACTCAAGCACCAACTACGACTTGCTCACTACTGACTTCCCGCATCCCGACTCCTACCGTGCTTTCGAGGACGAGCTGGACGCGCGCGAGCCGCTGATGCAGGACTTCCCTGACCACGACGCCTACCGGGCGGCATGGGAGCAGTGGGACGCTGAGTACGGGGTGTTCCAGGAGCGCAAGACGTCCGGCGCTGTATTCATCCAGGAAAACGGCTGTGGCTTCATGACCCTGCTCGTTGTCACCGGTCCGCACCGGGGCTCACTGTGGTTCGACGGGCGGGCCACCTGCGACCAACCTGGTCGCGAATCCTCAACTCAACCACCGATGAGAACTCGGTCAGGCTGATCGATCCAGCGTTCTTATACGTCACTGTCCTTGACGCCTCCTCGCAACCCCCACTCGTCAAGGCCGGAGTAGATCAACGCAGTGCGAGCCGCGGGGAACGACAGGGACTCGGCTTCTCCTGAATAGATCGCCACCAATGAATCGGTTCCTCGCCACCATTTGTCCGCCAGCCCTCTCACCTCTCGCACCGACTCGCAGGCGTCCAGCTCGATGTCGTCCACAGCGTCGCCGGTGACCTTGGTGATCTGCTTCGCCCACACAGACGCATGGTGGGCCAGTGCGAGCGACTCCACCCATCCCTCGACGGACGCGTGAAGCGGAGTCCACTGATGTGAATGGATGCCGAACTCACCGGTCGGTCCGATCATGAACGAGTAGGGGACCGCGGTCCGCTGATCCCCTGCTTCGAACGACCACCCCTCGGAGGACGAACCTTCCGGCGCGTCAGGGTGGAAGTACTTGGGGCCCCCGTCGTACTGCGGTCCGGGCGGCAAGACCAGACCGCCCCATCGTTGCTGGTAGTCGCCCATCCGGTCGATCACTGCCGCCGGGATGTCCCGCTCAAGCCACCACTCCCTGTGTTCCTCGACCGACTTGATGTCGACCTTGATGCCGTGCGCACGCACAAACGACCGGGCCCTTCGGGTCAGCCCCTTGGGAACGTCGTTGTAGAGGTGGAGATTCACAGGCGGACGCTACCTGGTACGGCGGGGCAGAAGTGCCAGAGAACCAATGGCTCGGACCTCGACTCGTATACCCCCAGGACAGTTGACGGGGTGCCCGTCCAACGTAGCCGTCAACTTCCCGAACAGGTAGACGGGTTGCCGTGCCTTTGTGCATGCTCACCGGGCCAGTGGCAGCACAACAGGACCTCCGTTCTCGACGAGTGCAAGCCCTATCTGGACGAACGTTGGGACGAGGGCTGCACCAACGCCCGGAAGCTCTGGGAGGAGATCGTTCCCTTGGGCTACCGAGGCAGCTACGGCCGGATCAGCGCCTACCTGCGGGAGAAGCGCACCTCGCAGCGGGCGGTCACCGCGCAACCGCCGGCACCGCGCGTGGTGACGAGGTGGATTCCCAGCCGACCCGGGATGCTGACCGAGATCGAACAGCTCCGGCTCAATGCCGTCCTGGCCAACTGCCCTGACCTCGACGCCCTGACCGGTCACGTCCGTCCTTCGCCCAGATGCTCACCGAGCGGCAGGGAGAACGACTCTCGCAGTGACTCGACGCCGTCCGCCAGGACGACCTTCCCAGCCTCCACACTCTCGCGGGCGGCATCGACCGAGACCACGACGCGGTCATCGCCAGCCTGACCCTGCCCTGGAACTCCGGCGTCGTCGAAGGACACATCAACCGGATCAAGATGCTCAAGCGCCAGGAGTTCGGCCGCCCCGGTTTCAGCCTGCTACGCAAGCGCATATTGCTGGCCACCTGATCAAACGGCCCGGCTTTCGGTGATAGGACATCCCTCTACGGGCACATGATGAGAGGGCGACAGCGTGGACGCAGTAGTAGCGATCAGCCTGATCCGCATGGCCGCTGCAGACTTGGCCATGGAACCCTGGCAGCGCCCCTCGGACGCTTATCTGGTCCAGTTGGGCCTGGACGCCCTGATGGCCGACATCGAGGCTCCCTCGCTTCCACTGCTGGCCGGCCTCGCGCGTGGTGAGTACGCCCAGGCCCGCGAGCTGTTCGACCTTGTGCTGGAAGAGTTGATGGTGCTGCCGTTGGCCTCGGACGATCTTGCCAAGGCGCGATGGACCACGGCCCGGTGGTGGGCCGGCCAGATCGTGGCGTGCCGACTCGATCCCATACACGGAGCCAAACTGATCTATCAGGAGTCTGCAGCCGAACTCGACTACCCCGGCGCGCTGCAACCTATTGTTGATCTGGCGAGGGCACTCGACCTGCCGAACGATCAGCTTCCGGACCAGCAGCACATTCGCGACCGCGTCACCTTTGCCGCGCGAGACTTTCTCGCCATAGAAATGCACCAGAACCACAGCCTTTGAGCTGTGTCGCATGACCCACTGTGACCGGTTCACGAAAAGCCAGCCAGAACCACTACTACTCGATAAAGCCAGCTAGAGGTTGTCCCGTAACCAGTGGTGCGGCTGGGGCGTTGGTCGGGCATGGCTGGGGTGATCTCTGCAGGTGATCCGAAGTGGATCGAGCCGTTTGCGGGTCTGACCGAGGGGCAGTTCGCGAGG